>NZ_CP071612.1:1016818-1334090 GCF_017357245.1 Rhizobium bangladeshense
AAACTACATCGCGACCGGAAACAGCCTCAGAAACTGCCGGTCGCCTTCCGGCGAGAAGAGGATGGAGCGGCTCTCGGCAGTGCGCCGCGCCCAGCCCTTGTCGAGGAAGTTTGCAAGCAGCGCCTTCCCGAGGCTGCCCGCAAGGTGGGCGCGTCTTTCGCTCCAATCGAGGCAGGAGCGGCAGAGCGGGCGGCGTGAGGATCTGAGATTGCCGACGTCGATGCCGATGCGGGCGAGATCGCTCTCGCCTTTTTCCGTCAGTGCCAGACCCTCTCCAACCGCCTCGATCGCGCCTGAGGCAATCAGG
The DNA here is from genome assembly GCF_017357245.1 of Rhizobium bangladeshense. Classification (NCBI taxonomy): domain Bacteria; kingdom Pseudomonadati; phylum Pseudomonadota; class Alphaproteobacteria; order Hyphomicrobiales; family Rhizobiaceae; genus Rhizobium; species Rhizobium bangladeshense. Next base: position 1,017,126 of record NZ_CP071612.1, read on the forward strand.
CTGTCGAGCATGCGCACGCCGTAATCGCCGGCCAGATGATCGTAGCAGATGCGCGCCTTGCGCAGCGCCGGTTCCTTCGGACCGGGCCGGTGACGCAGATGCCCGCGTCCGGCGGCAAAACCCATCATGCTTTCGATCAGCCGGGCGACCGCCTCGTCGGCCAGCGTGAAATAGCGGTGGCGCCCCTGCTTGCGCTGGGCCAGCAGCCCGCCGGCTTCGAGCTTGGCCAGATGCGTGCTGGCCGTCTGCAGCGTAATGCCGCCGACGCCGGCAAGCTCGGTCGCCGTCAGCGCCCGGCCGCCGGTCAGCGCCGCCAGCATGTTGGCCCGCGCCGGATCGCCGATCAGCGCGCCGATCTGGGCTATGTCTGGTCCTTCCTTCATACTTCGATCGTAACCGAAGCATCGCCGTCCGGCAATGTGCGAAAACCGGGAAGCACAAAGGAGAACCCGATGATCACCTGCTTCATCCGTTATCAGATCGACCCCTTCAAGAAGGAGGCGTTTGCCGAATATGCCCGCAACTGGGGCCAGGCGATCCCGAGCAATGGCGCCGACCTGATCGGCTATTTCGCCCCGCATGAGGGCTCGGCGACGACGGCCTGCGGCGTCTATAACATCGAAAGCCTCGCCGCCTACGAATCCTATCGCGCCAGGCTGGCCGCCGATCCGCTCGGCCGCGAGAATTACGAATTCGCCCGTCGCGAACGCTTCATCCTGAAGGAGGATCGCATCTTCCTGAAAAACGTCTCCGCTCCCCACGCCAAGCTGGTGCTGCCATGATCGCCGTCATCTTCGAAGTCGTGCCTTATATGGGCGAACGCCACAAATATCTCGATCTCGCCGGCGAATTGCGCGCCGAGCTCGAAACGATCGATGGTTTCATCTCGATCGAGCGTTTCGAAAGCCTGACCAACCGCGGCAAGCTGCTGTCATTGTCCTTCTTCCGCGACGAGGCGGCGGTCAAGGAATGGCGCAACCGCGAGAGCCATCGGGCCGCCCAGCAGGCCGGCCGCGGCGGCGTCTTCGCCGATTACCGGCTGCGTATCGCCAGTGTCGTGCGCGATTACGGCATGTTCGAACGCGACGAGGCGCCGGCCGACAGCCGCAGGGTTCATGACGCAGCATGATGAGGGAAGGGGTGTCTGCCACAATAAATTCCCGAAATCGGCCAGCGCTTCAGGCTTTGGTAACTAAGTTGGGTAACCATAACGGAGAGTTAAGCGTAAAGCGTATGAGTGAGTATCAGAATGGCGTCAGTTTTTCCGCTTGCCGACCTCAAGGCTTCCGTCAAGGCGGACTCCTGGGTTGACACGATCATCAAGGGCGACTGCGTGAGCGCCCTTGAAGCCCTGCCCAACCACTCCGTCGACGTGATCTTCGCCGACCCGCCGTATAATCTCCAGCTCGGCGGAACGCTCCATCGTCCCGACCAGTCGCTGGTCGATGCCGTCGATGACGAATGGGATCAGTTCGCCTCCTTCGAAGCCTATGACGCCTTCACCCGCGCCTGGCTGCTCGCCTGCCGACGCGTCCTGAAGCCGACCGGCTCGATCTGGGTGATCGGTTCCTACCACAATATCTTCCGCGTCGGCGCCACGCTGCAGGATCTGAATTTCTGGATCCTCAACGACATCATCTGGCGCAAGACCAACCCGATGCCGAATTTCAAGGGCCGCCGCTTCCAGAACGCCCATGAGACGATGATCTGGGCGAGCCCCAACGCCAAGGCCAAGGGTTATACCTTCAACTACGATGCGATGAAGGCGGCCAATGACGATGTGCAGATGCGCTCCGACTGGCTCTTCCCGATCTGCAACGGCAACGAGCGGCTGAAGGGCGAGGACGGCAAGAAGGTGCATCCGACCCAGAAGCCGGAAGCGCTGCTCGCCCGTGTCATCATGGCCTCGACCAAGCCCGGCGATATCGTGCTCGATCCCTTCTTCGGCTCGGGTACGACGGGTGCGGTGGCCAAGCGCCTCGGCCGCCACTTCGTCGGCATCGAGCGCGAGCAGGATTATATCGATGCGGCCGCAGCCCGTATCGCCGCCGTCGAGCCGCTGGGCAAGGCGGAACTGACCGTTATGACCGGCAAGAAGGCCGAAGTCCGCGTCGCCTTCAACGTGCTTGTGGAAAGCGGCCTGATCAAGCCCGGCCAGGTGCTGACCGATGCCAAGCGCCGCTATAGCGCCATCGTGCGCGCCGACGGCACGGTCGCCTCAGGCGGCGAGGCCGGCTCCATTCATCGTCTCGGCGCCAAGGTGCAGGGTCTCGATGCATGCAACGGATGGACCTTCTGGCATTTCGAAGACGGGCAATCCCTGCGCCCGATCGACGAGCTCAGGTCCGTCATCCGCAGTGATCTGGCAAAGGTGGACTGAGCAGCACCATAGATCCGGATGATTTTAGGCCAGATTGGCCTAAAATCTGAATCCGGATCTAAGTCAGAAAAATAGAGCATGATGTCGTCCGAAAACCGCTTACACTTTTCGGCATCATGCTCTGGGGATCGAAATACCTTCTTCCGGTTTCCTCCAGTTGCGGAAGAAGGCCAAGGCGCCCGGGGTTCGAGCCTCGGGCGTCTTCTATTTGAGCATCACCGGTCAAAACGACTTGTAGTCGGTGACTTCGACGCGGGTGATGCGGCCGTTTTCATTGAAGGTGATCGTCTCCTCGCCCTCGCGCACCAGCGGCTTGCCGGTCCGGCTGTGGGTGGCGCTGAGCGACCAGACGGCGCGGCCGGACAGCGGCGTCAGCCGCTCCACCAGCGAATTTTCCGCCGTCTGATCGGGGTAATCGTCGAAATAACGCCGGAAGGCGGCCATGATCTCGCTCCGTCCGGCAAGGCTGCCGACGCCGTTCGAGACATAGGTCGCCTCGTCGGCGAAATAGCCCTCGATCGCGGGAAAATCCAACGCGTTGATCGCCGCGTGAAAGCGCTCGATTTCCTCAACCGGGTCGAAAGCCATGGGTCTCAGACCTTCAATCCGTAAGCGGCGAGATCGCTGCGCAGCTTGTCCGTGCCGGAAAACAGCACCGCATTCCAGCCGAATGCCTTTGCGCCCTCGACATTGGCCGGTGCGTCGTCGATGAAGATCGTTGCGGCGGGATCGAGGCCGAAGCTTTTCGTGTGCGTCTCGTAGATCTCGGGATCGGGCTTGATCAGGCCGACATCGCCGGAAACGGTGACGCCGCGCGGCAGGTTGAGGAAGGGGAAGCGCTGCTGCGCCTCGCGGAAAGTGTCGGAGGCGAAGTTGGTGAGCATCGTCACGTCGCGGCCCTCCTCGATCAGTCCCTCCATGACCGCCACACTGTCCTCATAGGCGTGCGGCACCATCTCGTGCCAGTATTTACGGAAGGCGCGGATATGCTCCTCGCGCGTCGGATGCGCTTCGATCAGCAGCGCTTCGGCATCCGCCCAGGTGCGCCCGCGGTCCTGCTCGACGTTCCAGTCATGGGTGCAGATATTGGCGAAGAACCAGTTGCGCTCGGCCTCGTCGGGAATAAGGCGGGCGAAGGGAAGATGCGGATCGTAATGAATAAGGACTTTGCCGATGTCGAAAACGATATGCTTTATGTCGGTGGTCATGTTTATGCCCTGGATGTTTTGAACGCGAGAGGAATAGCCGCTGCGATCGCTTTTTTCATGACGGTCGGCAAGGCCTGCGCTTCAAGATTTGTAACCGGCTCCCACCATCCGTCATTGGTGTCGAGCGCGCGAGCGATCGCCGCCCGCCATATCGACAGCCTCAGCTCGAAATGGGTGAAGACATGGGTGACGGTGCCGCTAGCCTGCCACGCCGCGTCGAAGGGCGCGGCCGTGACTGATGTTTCGCCGTCGAGCCGGGACGTCCAGGCGGTCGTCGGCACTTCGGTCATGCCGCCGAGCAGGCCGCTTTCGCCACGCCGCCTGAGCAGGATCTCGCCCTCGGCGGTCACCGCGATAAAGGCCGCGCCATGGCGCACCGGCTTTTCCTTCTTCGCCGCCTTGACCGGAAAAAGCTCGGGATCGGTAAGCTTCAGAGCCTGACAGGTACCGCGGAACGGACAGAGGGAACAGGCCGGCCGTTTCGGCGTGCAGATCGTCGCCCCAAGATCCATCATCGCCTGGGCGAAATCGCCGGGGCGCGCAGCCGGGGTCATCAGCGCCACCTTTTCCTTCATCAGCGGTTTGGCGCCCGGAAGCGGCGCTTCGATCGCATAAAGCCGGGAGATCACCCGCTCGACATTGCCGTCCATGACCGCCGCCTGCCGATTGAAGGCGATGGCCGCGACGGCGGCTGCCGTATAATCGCCGATGCCGGGCAGCGATTTCAGACCCTCCTCGGTGTCGGGAAAGATGCCGCCATGCTCCTTCGCCACCGCCTCGGCGCATTTCTTCAGGTTGCGGGCGCGGGCGTAATAGCCGAGCCCCGCCCAGGCGGCCATCACCTCGTCGTTTTCGGCCGCAGCAAGATCAGTGACTTCAGGCCAGCGCTGAAGGAATTTTTCGAAATAGGGTTTGACCGCCTGCACCGTCGTCTGCTGCAGCATCACCTCGGACAGCCAGACGCGATAGGGGTCGGCGTGCACGCCACGCGCCGCCATGCCGGGTGACACGCGCCAGGGCAGATCGCGATGGTGGCGGTCGTACCAGTCGAGGAGGGGCTTTGCCGAGGGCGTGTCGAGTGTCGTGGTCGTCATGATTTGCCGCAATGGGGGGGAAGGCCCTATACTTGGCGAAGCAATGGCGCTCGATCAAGTCGACTATGAGAATTGGCGGCGGCGCCGAAGGGTTTCGATGAGTTATCCACGCAAAGATGTGAAGCAGATTTCCGAATTGGCCAACGGGCTGATCGATCCCGTCCTGGCGCGCCGTGCCGGCATCAATACGGCGCTGCTCGGCTCCTGGAGCGAAATCGCCGGCGAGGATTTCGCCGATTGCACCCGGCCGGAGAAGATCGCCTGGGCCCGTGGCGGCGGTGACGACGGCAGCTTCCGCCCCGGCGTGCTGACGATCGCCTGTGAAGGTGCGCGCGCGCTTTTCCTCACCCATGCCCAGGGCGAACTCATCCAGCGGATCAACAGCTTCTTCGGCTTCGCCGCCGTCCACCAGATCCGCATCGTCCAGAAGCCGGTCTCCCAGGCCGTGCGCCGCTCCCGCCCGCCCGCGCCGCTAAAGGGCGAGGCCGCCCGCAAGCTCAAAGGCATGATGGAGGGGATCGAGGGCGACAAGCTGCGGCAGGCGATTGAGCGACTGGGCACGGCGGTGATGGGTAAGCGGGGACGATGAACTGCGCTAAATGCTAGACTTCACTTGAAGTGCTCCACAAGTGTATTACACTGTAATCCTCTGACAGAGGAAGCAGGATGCGTAGCAGTAAACCCATTACAGTCACACTCGGCAGCCAGCAGAAAAGCCTGGACGCGCGGCTGCAATCGGGTGCCTATAGCTCGGCAAGCGAGGTTATCCGCGCTGCTTTGCGCGCGCTCGACCGGGAAGAAGGTGCCATCGACGAAATCATGCGCCAGAAAGTTCGCGAGGCGATCGACGATCCGGGTTCGGATATCGATGCCGATACGGTTTTCGAGAGGCTCGAACATCTACATGCCGAACGCGTCAAGGCTAGGCGCGGTGGCGTTTAAAGTCGCGTTTCGTCCCAGGGCGGAGAAGGATCTGTTTGAAAATTACGAATTCATTGCTGCCGACAATCTTATGGCGGCTATCGAATTCATCCGTCGGCTGAGGCAATTCTGTCATCAGTTGGAGGACATGCCGGAAAGGGGATCGCCACGCGAGGACTTTGCTCCGGGTGTTCGCATTTTGGTTTTCGAGCGGCGCGTGACCGTTGCTTACCGGATCACCAAAAATCGGGTACAAGTGCTGAGGCTGTTCTACGCCGGGCGGAATACGCCTGCTGCCTTCCGTCGAAACTGACAATCGCAGTATTTCGGACGCGAAGTCGGCACCTAGTCCCATCACGGTCACAATTCTTTGAAGGAAGTTGCTGATCAGTGCCTTGTGAGCGGCCCCTAGCCGTTATATCGCACAGTCATGCCGTCACTCTCATTACTTATGGGGAACCCATGCAGATGTCCGAAATGCAACTGACGAAACGCCGCCTCCTCGGCGGGATCGCCATCGCCGCAGCGGCCGCAGCGCTTGCCGCCTGCAACGACAGCAAGGACGCTGCCGATGCGTCGTCTTCCGGCAAGACCACGGCCGACGGCACCAATGTCGATACCATGCAGACGGCGGCCACCTCGGCGACCGAGATGCCGCAGGCCGACGGCGACGTCGACATGGCCGAGGTGCTGAAACCCGGCGCGCTGCCTGAGATGGCGCTTGGTAAAGCCGACGCTCCGGTCAAGATCGTCGAATATATGTCGATGACCTGCCCGCATTGCGCCCATTTCCACAACACCACCTTCGACACGATCAAGCAGAAGTACATCGATACCGGCAAGGTGCAGTTCATCATCCGGGAATTCCCCTTCGATCCGCGTGCGGCCGCCGCCTTCATGCTCGCCCGCTGCAGTTCCTCCAATCCGGAGCAGTTGAGCACACCGGAACAGTATTTCCCGATGGTCTCAATGCTCTTCAAGCAGCAGCAGGTCTGGGCTGCCGCCGAAGATGGCCGCGCGGCACTGCTGCAGATGTCGAAGCTTGCCGGATTTACTGAGGATAGCTTCACGAAATGCTTGACGAACCAGAAGCTTCTGGATGAAGTGAACGCCACGCGGGAAAGGGGATCCAAGGATTTCGGCGTCGACGCCACGCCAACGTTCCTCATCAATGGCAAGCGCTATTCTGGAGACATGCCGGTTGACACCATGTCGAAGCTCATCGACAGCCTCATCTGAATTGGATCGTTCGACCACAACGGGCGACGGCGAAAGCCGTGCGCCCGTTTTTTTGTCGCTGCGTAGGGAATCCTCTGTCGGCTCTGACCCGCGCCGCGGAGCTTCCGCATGAAGTTCAACAAGCTGCGCCTCGTCGGCTTCAAATCCTTCGTCGAGCCGACGGAATTCATCATCGAACGGGGGCTGACCGGCGTCGTCGGCCCGAACGGCTGCGGCAAGTCCAACCTCGTCGAGGCGCTGCGCTGGGTGATGGGCGAGAACTCCTACAAGAACATGCGCGCCTCCGGCATGGACGACGTGATCTTTTCCGGTTCGGGAAACCGCCCGGCCCGCAACACCGCCGAGGTGGCGCTCTATCTCGACAATGGCGAGCGCACCGCTCCTGCCGCCTTCAACGACAGCGACGAAATCCAGGTCACCCGCCGCATCGAGCGCGAGCAGGGCTCGCTCTATCGCATCAACGGCAAGGAAAGCCGCGCCAAGGACGTGCAGCTGCTGTTTGCCGATGCTTCCACCGGTGCGCGCTCGCCCTCGATGGTCGGCCAGGGCCGCATCGGCGAGCTGATCCAGGCAAAGCCGCAGGCCCGCCGCCAGCTGTTGGAAGAGGCGGCCGGCATTTCGGGCCTGCACTCGCGCCGCCACGAGGCCGAGCTGCGCCTGCGCGCCGCCGAAACCAATCTCGAGCGCCTCGACGACGTCACCTCGCAGCTCGAAAGCCAGATCGAAAGCCTGAAGCGCCAGGCCCGCCAGGCCAATCGCTTCAAGACCCTGTCGGCCGATATTCGCGCCCGCGAGGCGATGCTTCTGCATATCCGCTGGGTGCAGGCCAAGGAGGCCGAGGCCGAGGCCGACAGCGCCCTCAATCAGGCGACCGTCATCGTCGCCGAAAAGGCGCAAGCGCAGATGGAGGCGGCCAAGCAGCAGGGCATCGCCAGCCTTAAGCTGCCGGAACTGCGCGAGGGCGAGGCCCGCGCCGCCGCCGCCCTGCAGCGTCTGCAGATCGCCAGGAGCCAGCTGGAGGAGGATGCCGGCCGCATCCTGCGCCGCCGTGACGAGCTCACCCGTCGTCTTGCCCAGCTTGCCGAGGACATCCGCCGCGAGGAGCGGCTGGTGGCCGATAATGCCGTCATCCTCGCCAAGCTCGACGCCGAAGAGGCCGAGATTTCGGAAATCCTCGCCGATTCCGGCCGCCATGCCGAGGAAACCCGCGAGGCTTTCGAGGCTGCCGCCGCAAAGCTCGCCGACAGCGAACGCGTCTTCACCCAGCTGACGGCCGAGCGCGCCGAGGCGGCCGCCGGCCGCAACCAGCTGGAGCGCGCCATCCGCGAACTCGCCGACCGCCGCATGCGCCTCGAGCGTCAGATGGAAGAGGCGAACGGGGAATTGTCAGCCATCGGCGAGAAGATATCAGGCCTGGCCGATCCCGAGGAGAAACGGGCGATCGTCGAAGCTGGCGAAATCGCGCTTGCCGATGCCGAGGCCGCTGTCCAGACGGTCGAACAGGCGCTGGCTGCCGCCCGCCAGGCCGAGGCATTGTCGCGTGCCCCGGTCGATCAGGCCCGCGGCGGCCTGAATGCGCTGGAAACCGAAGCCCGCACCATTTCCCGCATGCTCGCCGCCGGTGCGGCGGCGGGCAGGTTTCCGCCGGTTGCCGAGGAGCTGAAGGTCGATCGCGGCTTCGAGACGGCGCTCGGTGCGGCACTCGGCGACGATCTGGAATCGCCGCTCGATGCCGAGGCGCCGGCCCACTGGTCGGACAATGGCGACGGCGCCGGCGATCCCTCGCTGCCCGAAGGCGTCACGCCGCTCATCACCCATATCAGCGCGCCCGCCGCACTGACCCGCCGCCTGCGCCAGATTGGCCTGGTCGGCGAGGGCGACGCGCGATCGCTGATGGCGGCGCTGAAGCCCGGCCAGCGTCTGGTGACGAGGGAGGGCGCCGTCTATCGCTGGGACGGCCATGTCACCGGCGCCGATGCCCCGAGCGCTGCGGCACTGCGCCTTGCCCAGAAGAACCGCCTGGCCGAACTCGAAAGTGAAGCGGCAATTGCCCGCGACGTGCTTGCCGAAGCCGAGGAGCGGCAGGCCGCCGCCGCCGATGCCATCCGCATCGAGGAGCGCAGGCTTGCGGAAGCCCGCGACATGAGCCGGCTCTCGGCGCGTCATCTCGGCGAAGCGCGCGAGGCGCTGGCTGCGGCCGAGCGGGCCTCCGGCGACCTCATCCGCCGCCGCGACGTCGTCAGCGAAGCCGCCAGCCAACTGGGCGCGCAGCTGGAGGAGATCGGCATCCAGGAAGAAAATGCCCGCATCGAGCTGGAAGACGCGCCCGATCTGACGGAGATCGACGAGCGGCTGCGCTCTCAGCAGGCGGAAGTGGCGACTGATCGCGGCGCGCTTGCCGAGGCCCGTGCCCGCCATGAAAGCCTTGCCAGGGAGAATGACGCTCGCCAGCGCCGCCTCGTCGCGATCGGCCAGGAGCGCGAGGCCTGGCGCCAGCGGGCGGCAAGCGGCGAGGATCATGTCGCGACGCTGCGCGAGCGCGAGGAGGAGGCGCGCGAAGAGGCGGCCGAACTCGAAATGGCGCCCGACGAATTCGACGACAAGCGACGCGCTCTGCTCAGCGAATTGCAGAAGGCCGAGGAGACACGGCGCAACGCCGGCGATCTGCTCGCCGAAGCCGAACGCATCCAGCGCGAGGCCGACCACAAGGCGGCAACCGCGCTTTCCGAGCTTGCCGAATACCGCGAACGCCGCGGCCGCGCCGAGGAGCGCCTCGTCTCCGCCCGCGAGCGGCGGCAGGAAAGCGAAAGCCGCATCCGTGAAGCGCTGAAAGTGCAGCCGCACGAAGCGCTGCCGCTAGCCGGGCTGCAGCCGATGCAGGCGCTTCCCGATCCGCGCGAGGTCGAGCGCGAGCTGGAGCGGCTGAAGATGGAACGCGAACGGCTTGGGGCCGTCAACCTGCGCGCCGATGAGGAGCAGAAGGAGCTGAGCGAAAGGCTGGAAGCCCTGATCAAGGAGCGCGACGACGTCATCGACGCGATCCGCAAGCTGCGCGGCGCCATTCAGAGTTTGAATCGCGAGGGCCGTGAGCGCCTGGTCGCCGCCTTCGACGTTGTCAACGGCCAGTTCCAGCGGCTGTTCACCCATCTGTTCGGCGGCGGCACCGCCGAGCTGCAGCTGATCGAATCCGACGATCCGCTGGAAGCCGGCCTCGAAATCCTGGCGCGGCCGCCGGGCAAGAAGCCGCAGACCATGACGCTGCTGTCAGGCGGCGAACAGGCGCTGACGGCGATGGCGCTGATCTTTGCCGTCTTCCTCACCAATCCGGCGCCGATCTGCGTGCTCGACGAGGTGGACGCGCCGCTCGACGACCACAATGTCGAGCGCTACTGCAACCTGATGGACGAAATGGCGGCCTCCACCGAAACCCGCTTCGTCATCATCACCCACAATCCGATCACCATGGCCCGCATGAACCGCCTCTTCGGCGTCACCATGGCCGAGCAGGGCGTCTCCACCCTCGTCTCCGTCGACCTGCAGACGGCCGAACGCCTGCGCGAGATTGCTTGAGGTCTTGCGGTTGCCGGATCCCAGGGCCTGGGATGACGGAGATGGGGAAGTGACCGGCAGGAGGCGCGGACCGGTAGGAGGCTAGCAAGTAACCGGAGGCGCGACCGGCAGGAGGCTACGGACAGACTGGGCGCCGCCGAATTCGTATTTGGCGATCCGTCGCTGTTTTGCTGCGGCTGTCACCGACCCTCCGTCTTCCCCAAGGCTTGACCCGAGGATCCATGCCGCATCCGCCAGCGCCAGGCCGTGGATACCAGGCTCAAGGCCTGGGATGACTCCAGGCGGCACCCGCTAGAGCGCGTCCGTTGAACGCGGAATCAGGTTGAGGGTTTCCTTACAGGCCAAACTCTGATTCCATCGCTCCGACTGGTGATTAGGTCGGAGTTAAAATGACCCGAGCTTTCAGTGAGGTCGTGTCTGGGCAGCCACTTGAGCTTCCTTCTTTCATGGTCACAACCGCATAGGGTTTAAACTCTCGTACAGACCATCTTTCATCGTGGTCCTGATAACCTGCCTTTGAAACGCACCAGGTCCATCGGTATTCCACCGTTCCGTGCATCATAAGCGGATATCTGGTATGCCACTCCTTCACCTCAGGAAATGAGGCCCTCCCATCGGTGTCCGTCAACACGACGGCTACCGCGCTGTTGGCACTGGGGATCGCGCGCATGTTGAGCCTCACCTGCGCCCCTTGGATCGGCGTGCCCGTCTCAGATCTCACTGTTAGTGATGCCTCTGGTTGGACGGTCTCATAGACTGGCAAGCCGCATCCCGCCAGCATCAAAACCGCTCCCGACGCAATGCCGCGCGCCATCGTATTGGCCAAAGTTACTGTCACGCACCAACCGCCTGCTTGTGGATATACCAACGCATCTTACGGCGGCTATGGGTGAGCGCCAGACGAATGCCGCTGATTGTAGCTTACCACCCGATTTTTCAATTATTTGCAGTTCTATGTCAAACTTACCTTCCTCAAAGAACGGTTCGACCATCAGTTTGCACCTCATGGCGGTGTGAGAAAGTCCCAAACCGAATGCGGCCGGTCAGAGCCGGAGTGTGCCACCATGGCACCCGCACCCAGACTGATCGAATTTCACATGCCTTCCGTGGAGGTGCATTGCACCTGTTGCAAGCCGCGCGGCAGGTATGGGACCCCGTCAGCCAGGTCGTAACCACATTCGAGCCGAGGAGTGCGCATCCTGCGGAAATGACCCGAGTAAAGTGGACGCGCTCTAGCGCCAGACCGTGGATCCCAGGCTCAAGGCCTGGGATGACGGAGATGGAGGAAACGGAGCGGCAGGAGGCGCGGACCGGGGCTGACACCGGCCCGCTGGTATAAGTTGCTCAGCCCGCCGAGGCCGCCTGGAAAACCGCGAGCTGCGCGGCGAAGGCGCGTTGATAGGCGGGGCGCGCTTCGCCGCGGGCGACATAGGCGGCGAGGCTCGGATATTCGTCCAGGATGGTGGTTGATTTCAGCCGCAGCAGCACCGTCACCATCAGCAGGTCGCCGGCGCTGAAGGCGCCGTCGAGCCAGTCGGCATCGCCGAGGTGCCTGGAAAGACTGTCCAACCGTTTGCGGATGCTCTTCTCGAGGGATTGCAGGCGCTGCTCGTACCAGGGCTCGTCGCGCTCCAGGATCCGGGCGAGGCTGTGATCGAAGATCGGCGGCTCCACCGTGTTGAGCGCGGCAAACATCCAGGCAATCGCCCGCGCCCGGCCGTTGGCATCCCGAGGCAACAGGCCGCCGTGGCGCTCGGCGATATGAAGGACGATGGCGCCGGACTCGAACAGGGTGAGATCGCCTTCCTCAAAGGTCGGGATCTGGCCGAAAGGCTGAAGCGCCAGATGCGCCGGCTGCTTCAACGCCTCGAAGGAGACAAGGCGAACCTCATAGTGCTGGCCCGCCTCCTCGAGCGCCCAGCGAACCCGCATGTCGCGGGCTAGGCCGCGGCCGCGGTCGGGCGAGCGTTCAAACGCGGTAATGGTGATCGTCATCGCTTTCTCCATAGCTTGTCCGCCTTGAAGACGCGCGGCCAAACGGGATCCCGACATTTCCGGCGCCCGTTTCCCTCCAAGTCAGAACAGGCGATCGGCGAAATTTTCAGCTTCCCAAGCATTGAGAAAAGCTGCTTCCCGCGCAATCCAGCCGACAGTATTGCTCCCCCATTCGTTGGCGCGGCTCGCATATTCGCCCATGAGCCAGAAGTGGCGGACGATCACGAACCGAAGCGCCGCCTCGAAGTCGTGCGGTGTTATCGGCCGGATCGCGCGGTAACCATCGATGAATGCGGTCCACATGGGGGTCAATGACCGGCCGAAGGAGACTTTTGCCCATAGGAAGACCGACAGATCGTAAGCGAGATATCCAGGCCCGCCGTCGTCAAAGTCGAAAAAGACGGCTTCACCTGCGTCGTTGATGCGCGCATTGAAGCCGTGACAGTCGCCGTGACAATAGATCCAGGTCAGATTTTGATACGCTTCGATCGCCCTCGCGGTGCGCGCGGCGATGCTTTCAAGATCACTGAGAACATCCGCGTCTTCGATGAGGCCGCTGTCACGGATTTGCGCGTGGGGGCGATGCAGCAGATGTTCGAGGTCGAGCCGATAGACCGCTCCCTCCGACGAAAAAGTCTGTGCCGCATTATGCATCAGGGCAAGCGTCCTGCCGTTGGCTCGGGCATCCCCGGCGTCTGTCGGGCTCGGATCGCGGCCGGAAACTTCTTGGAAGAGCACACCCTCCCGCGGCCCCTCCGGCGCCTCCCCCTGCACGAAGAGGGCGCCATCGCGGGTGGGGACAGGTGCGGCGACCGGTACGCCTGCGCCCCGGAGATGCGTGAGAAATGCCGTCTCAGTCCTGACGTCGGCTCGACCGCGGCTGCGATGATGCGAAAGCCGGAACACATAGCGCTCGCCGTTGCTGGCGGTGACGAGATAGACATCGTTCAAGCCACGCTGCAGCATGCGGCAGGAAACCGGTCTGGCGAGCGCATAATGCTTATCGATGAACCGCCCGATCGCCTCGATCCTGGGGGTGGAATATTGCGGATCAAAATCGAGCATGCGGATGTCCATGGTCGAATCTCGGGAGCCTTGGCAAGATAAGGCATTCTGCGGCAGCTGCAACGCCTGCTTGTGTATGGTCTTGACGACCCTTGTCATTACAGTTGCAGATGCCGCGCAGCGTTTGTTGACCGATGATCCGGCCGGGAGCGGCTCGGGACACGGAACCCGCACAGAACGCGCGCAATTTTCCCGCATTCGGCGATAAACACCAAAAAAGGTCGGCTGTCTTGCGGGCCGTACCCCATTTGGATGATGCTCTTTTCTCTGACTTGCATTAGAAGTTGTTTCAACGCAACCTGATCACTTTGCTGAAAAGCGCGTGGTCAACGTTGCGAATTGTAGAATTTGCGATGCGCTTCCTGGGGTAGAGGGCAGAACCTGGAAGCTGTTTGAGCAATCACGGGAAGCGCGAAGCGTCTTCAGAGGGATTGCGGAAAATGAAGGTCGGGGCGGTTGGTGAACCGTCCTGGGTTGAGGGACCCCCCGTCCGGTATTCCTGGCCGGACGGAAACAAGGCTTTGCGGGACAATGTTGCAGTCCCGCAAAGCTTTTTTTATGCGCTCGATTCTGTGGTTCCCGCGCCTCCAGGCCTCACATTTATTGTGCAGCGCAACATTTTGCCGCATTTGTCGATTTTCATTTCAACTCCAAGCCATTAAGCTGGTCACTCGGACTGCTGACAATGCCTGCTGAAACTTCCGAAGGCTCCGAGCCGACAGCGAGGTTTGTCAACAGACTGAGGGATCAAGCTGATCCCGATCTGGTGTTGGGGGGAAGATGACCAAGTGGGTCTATAGGTTCGGCGACGGACAGGCTGAGGGCGGTGCGCGCGACCACGAGATTCTCGGCGGCAAGGGCGCCAATCTCGCCGAAATGTGCGCTCTCGGTCTTCCTGTTCCGCCGGGGCTGACGATCGTCAGCGATGCCTGCAGCACCTATTATAAAAATGGCGGCCATATCGAGGACCGGCTGAAGGCCGAGGTGCGCGACGGCATAGCGGCGATCGAGGCGATCACCGGCCGCCATTTCGGCTCCACCAGCCAGCCGCTGCTGCTTTCTGTGCGCTCCGGCGCCCGCGTCTCCATGCCCGGCATGATGGACACCGTGCTCAATCTCGGCCTCAACGACGAAACCGTGCAGGCGCTCGGTCACGATGCCGGCGACGCGCGGTTTGCCTGGGACAGCTACCGCCGCTTCATCCAGATGTATGCCGATGTCGTCATGGGCCTCGGCAACGACGCCTTCGAGGAAATCCTGGAAGACGAGAAGGCCAAGCTCGGCCATGAACTCGATACCGAGCTCAGCGCCACCGAATGGCAGCATGTCGTTTCCCTCTACAAGAAGCTGATCGAGGAGGAACTGGGACAGCAATTTCCGCAGGATCCGGAGATCCAGCTCTGGGGCGCGGTCGGCGCGGTGTTTTCCAGCTGGAAGAGCGCGCGCGCCGTCACCTATCGTCAGCTGCACAATATTCCCGAGGGCTGGGGCACTGCGGTCAACATCCAGGCCATGGTCTTCGGCAATCTCGGCAATTCCTCGGCCACCGGCGTCGCCTTTACCCGCAACCCCTCGACCGGCGAGAAGGCGCTTTACGGCGAATTCCTCGTCAATGCCCAGGGCGAGGATGTCGTCGCCGGCATCCGCACGCCGCACAGCATCACCGAGGAGGGGCGGCTTTCCTCCGGCTCCGACAAGCCCTCCATGGAAAAGCTGATGCCGGAGGCCTTCCACGAGCTCTCCCGCATCTGCACCGAGCTCGAGGTGCATTACCGCGACATGCAGGATATCGAATTCACCATCGAGCGCGGCAAGCTCTGGATGCTGCAGACCCGTTCGGGCAAGCGCTCGACTCGGGCGGCGATGAGGATTGCCGTCGACATGGTGGACGAGGGGGTGATCACCGAAGAGGAGGCGGTGCTGCGCATCGAACCTTCGAGCCTCGACCAGCTCTTGCATCCGACGATCGATCCGCGCGTCAACCGTCAGGTGATCGGCACCGGGCTGCCGGCCTCGCCCGGGGCGGCGACCGGCGCCATCGTCTTCACCGCCGAAGAGGCGGTCGAGGCGGAGGCCGAGGGCCGCAAGGTCATTCTGCTTAGGGTCGAGACCAGCCCGGAGGATATTCACGGCATGCATGCCGCCGAAGGCATCCTGACGACGCGCGGCGGCATGACCAGCCATGCGGCGGTCGTGGCCCGCGGCATGGGCATTCCCTGCGTCGTCGGCGCCGGCACCATGCGCATCGATCAACGCAACGAGCGGCTGCTCGGCATCGGCGTGACGCTGAAGAAGGGCGATATCATCACCATCGACGGCTCGGCCGGCCAGGTGCTGAAGGGCGAGGTGCCGATGATCCAGCCGGAACTGTCAGGCGATTTCGGCCGCATCATGGGATGGGCCGACCGTGCCCGGCGCATGACGGTGCGCACCAATGCCGATACGCCGGCCGATGCGCGCGCCGCCCGCTCCTTCGGCGCCGAGGGCATCGGCCTTTGCCGCACCGAACACATGTTCTTCGAGGGCGAGCGCATCCATGTCATGCGCGAGATGATTTTGGCCGAGGACGAGAAGGGCAGGCGGGTGGCGCTCGACAAGCTGCTGCCGATGCAGCGCTCCGATTTCACCGGCCTCTTCACCGTCATGCACGGCCTGCCGGTGACGATCCGCCTGCTTGATCCGCCGCTGCACGAATTCCTGCCGAAGACCGACGAGGAGGTCGCCGAGGTCGCCTTTGCCATGGGCATGGAGCCCTTAGCGCTGCGCCAGCGCGTCGATGCGCTGCACGAGTTCAACCCGATGCTCGGCCATCGCGGCTGCCGGCTGGCGATCTCCTATCCCGAGATCGTCGAGATGCAGGCCCGCGCCATCTTCGAGGCGGCGGTGGCTGCCGCCCAGGAGACCGGCGCCGCCGTCGTGCCCGAGATCATGGTGCCGCTCGTTGGCCTGCGATCCGAGCTCGATTACGTCAAGGCCTGCATCGACGCCATCGCCGGCAATGTCATGCGCGAGGCCGGCATGAAGATCGATTATCTCGTCGGCACGATGATCGAGCTGCCGCGCGCAGCACTGCGCGCGCATGTGATCGCCGAGGCTGCCGAATTCTTCTCCTTCGGCACCAACGACCTGACGCAGACCACTTTCGGCATCTCGCGCGACGATGCCTCCGCCTTCATTCCCACCTATCAGCGCAAGGGCATCATCGAGCACGATCCCTTCATCTCGCTCGACTTCGACGGGGTGGGGGAACTGATCAGCATCGCGGCCGAACGCGGCCGGCGCACCCGCAACGACATGAAGCTCGGCATCTGCGGCGAACATGGCGGCGATCCGGCTTCGATCCGCTTCTGCGAAACGATCGGCCTCGACTACGTCTCCTGCTCGCCTTTCCGCGTGCCGATCGCAAGGCTTGCGGCGGCCCAGGCGGTGATTGCGGGAAGCAGGTAAAGACTGGGCAGCACGGCCCTCAGTGACGATACCGCTAGCGATCGCGGTAGACGTAGGGCCCGTTCAGATCCCAGGCCATGCGGTTCATCATTTCGGCACTCTCAGCCCGCGATTCGGCGCGGCGGTCGAGATCGATGCGCTGCAGGCAGGTGGCGAACCCATCCGTGCCGCGGCGGAAACCATAGCTGAGACACTGCCGCTCATCTGCCGCCCGCCGCTCCTCCGGCGTCATCGTCTGGCAGGCCGACAGGCCGGCGATGGTGGCGAGGAGGGTGAGGAGGATGGGGATGCGCATCGGCTTGGTCCTTGGCATGATGCGCTGAGCAAATGCCATTCGGCTGACCCCGTCAAGTGACAGACCTCTCGTCCCTTGCGAGAAGGCCTAGGCCGTGACCTGACCGGTATCGCTGGCGTATGGCTTACATGGGTCTACCCCGGAATGGTTTCTCCTGCGCGTCCCACTCTCCGTCATGCTCGGCCCTGAGCTGCCTTGCGATCCAGCCCCGGCATGCGGCTCTTCCCGCAGTGCCAGCCGTATGGATCCCAGGGTCAAGCCCTGGGATGACGGAGGAGAGGTGGTGCCGCGACCCATAAGTCCGCCAGCGCGGAAGCAAGGTGGCGCGGCGACGCATCGGCTCAGCAGCGGTGAGGAAGCTTGGGAAAAGGCGGCGGACACAAGCCTCGGCGAAAGCGAGGTCTCACAAGCTGCGCCGGTTCTCAAGCTGCACCAACGGTGCATGTGGCAACAAAGCCAACCCCACACTCCGTCATCCCAGGGCTTGACCCTGGGATCCACAGCCAGGCGCGTGGTTTCGATTCCTGCAGGTCTTCACTCTTCACGCAGTGCCAGCCGCATGGATCCCAGGGTCAAGCCCTGGGATGACGGAGGAGAGGTGGTGCCTGGTTCCATCGGCTCGGCAGCGGCGATGAAGCGATGCGAAAAGTGGCGACGCTTTTGGCGACGGTGACGGAAGAGGGGTGGTCGCGCGACTGATCGACTCCGGCGGCGCGATGAAGTTGAGGCACAGCGGCGCGTCATAAGCTGCACCGGCCGTGCGTTTAGCAACATCGCCAACCCCACACTCCGTCATCCCAGGGCTTGACCCTGGGATCCACAGCCAGGCGCGCGATTTCGATTCATGCAGGTCTTCACTCTTCACGCAGTGCCAGCCGTATGGATCCCAGGGTCAAGCCCTGGGATGACGGAGGAGAGGTGGTGGCGGGACGCGAAAGCCAGCCAGCGCGGAGGAGAGGTGGTGGCGGGACGCATAAGTCCGCCAGCGCGCAAGCGAGGTGGTGCCGCGACGCATCGGCTCAGCAGCGGTGAGGAAGCTTGGGAAAAGGCGGCGGCCACAAGCCTCGGCGAAAGCGAGGTCTCACAAGCTGCGCCGGTTCTCAAGCCGCGCCAGCGGTGCATTTGGCAACAAAGCCAACCCCACACTCCGTCATCCCAGGGCTTGACTCTGGGATCCACAGCCAAGCACTCTGCCCACATGGCAGGATATGTTTACATCATCACCAACCAGAGAAACGGCACCCTCTATATCGGCGTCACATCCGATCTTGAGCGCCGCATCTACGAGTATCGCGAAGGACTGACGCCGGGCTTTGCCTGGAAATATGGCTGCACCCGTCTCGTCTGGTACGAGGAGCATTGGGGCATCGGCAGCGCCATCCAGCGCGAGAAGTCACTGAAACGGTGGAACCGGCAATGGAAGATCGATCTGGTCGAAGCGATGAATCCCGAGTGGGACGATCTCTATCTTACGCTGTGGTGATGCCGGCTGCGTCTTCCCGCAGGGCCAGCCGCATGGATCCCAGGGTCAAACCCTGGGATGACGGAGGAGAGGTTGGTGCCTGGCTCCATCGGCTCGGCAGCGGCGATGAAGCGATGTGAAAAGTGGCGACGCTTTTGGCGACGGTGACGGAAGAGAAGTGGTCGCGCAACTGATCGACTCCGGCGGCGCGATGAAGTTGAGGCACAGCGGCGCGTCATAAGCTGCACCGGCCGTGCATGTGGCAACAAAGCCAACCCCACACTCTGTCATCCCAGGGCTTGACCCTGGGATCCACAGCCAGGCGCGCGGCTTCAATTACTTACGAGAAAATGCCATCGCTCCTCACACGGTGCCGGCCGCTCAAGGCGTGCAACGCTTCTCGCCACACTCACGCCGCCCCGGCGGGATCCCCGATCGGCAGCAGCGCCGGGTCGAGCGGCGGGTCTTGCGGGTTTTTCGTGTCGCCGGGGTCCTGGGCCGGGGTCAGCGGCGGTTTTTCCTGGACGCGGTCGGGAATGCCGGGTGTCGGCGTCGGGCCGCGCGGTGTGTCGGTCGTCGGTGTCGGGATCGGATCTCTGTTCGGCATGATCGCCTCCTTTTCGAAAAAGGAACGGCACGGCCTTCGGATGGTTCCACTTTCGCCGCCGACCTTGCTATGCATAAGCGGCATTCCTCTATATGAGAGGGCCTGCAACATGGAACTGAGCATGGCCATTCGCGATCGATTCTCGAAGAAACTGAACTGCCCGCAATGCGGCAATGCGGGTTTTGCCGAGGCTTCGGAGATCGACGATCCCAAGCGCAAGCACCCGGATTTCCAGGTTGACCAGCTGCCGCGCGGCTTTGGCGTACAGCGGGCTTCCAACCACCAGGAAAGCTTCATGATCAAGTGCGAATGCGGGCGCAAATTTCCCTTCCGCAGCCTGGCGGAAGCCGCGACGGAACGACGCTAGAAATCTCGGGCGGTATTCAGATCCGCTCCAGCACCTCGACGAAGGCATCGGCGAAACGCACGAGATGTGCGGTGTCCTCATCGGGCGCCTGCATGCGGATCTCGGTGCCGTTCTGATCGAGCAGCGCCAGCACGACGCGCATGTTTTCGCCATCAGGAATGCGCAGCACGGCGATGCGGCGGCAATCGCCGATCAGGCCGGCTGCCGGCAGGTCGAACAGCAGTTCGCCGCCTGAGCGGCCGGCTGCCTGGCGCACTGCCTCGCAGAAGCCGACATCGCCGCCGGCATAACCTTCGAGCGAAAGTTCGAGCTCGACGAGCTCCATCGGCAGCGTCGGTTCGGTGTGATCGATCCCGCCAAGCGCAGACGCCTGCGGCCTTGCTGCAATCTCGGGTGAAATCATCCCGTCTCTCCTGTCCGTGACTTTGGAGATGAAACCGCTGCAGAATGGCCTTTTTTTGTCATATCAGCAAGGGCTTATGAAGTGGACGGCCGATTGCCGGCGGTCTCCGCTGAATTCCATCTGATATTCCGAGACACCAGTTTCAATTCAGGCGAATCGTGCACAGATCCGGATGATTTTAGGCCGGGGCGGCCTAGAGCCTTTCCGGGTTGGATTGAAGCATTCTGAAATCCGGATCTAAATCAAAGAAATAGAGCATGATGTCGTCCGAAAACCGCTTCACACTTTTCTCAATCATGCTCTAAACAGGGTTACGGCGATTTGCGTGGTTCGTGACGCGGCGCTGATCAGCAACCGGTAAGTTTGATGGCCATCCGTTACGACCGTCCCGTTTCCAGCGCCGCCCATCTTTCGCGGCTCCTTGGAGCGTTTTCACTGGTTCTGGCGCTCGCCGTGCTGATCGCCCACCGCTTCGGCGGGCTCGCCACCCCCTATCTGGTGCTGCTTTTGATCGCCGCCGCCGGCTGGGCGCTGCTGGCCGCATTTCTGGCCGCAATCGGCCTGCGCAGCCTGTGGATGACGGGCGCCGAAGGCGGACTCGCCGCCCTGGCGGCGCTGATCTACGCCGCCTTTCCGCTCGGCATCGGCGCTTTCGCCGCCGAGCGCTACCTCAGCCTGCCCGCGATCTACGATGTCTCCACAGATCCGGTCGCCGCACCCGACTGGCTGTCGCCGCCGGCATCCGACCAGATCTGGCTGAAGCGCAACCCGCTCGTGACGCCGGAGGATCGCGAAAAGCAGATGGAGGCCTATCCCGAACTGACCGGCCGGCGCTATGAGGGGGCGCTCGACCGCGTGCTGGAGGCGGTGCGCAAGGTCGCCAAGCAGAGCGGCTTTGTGATCGTCAAGAGCACCGGCACGACCGAGCCGGGCCGCGATCTCGAGGACAGGCCGGCAAGGCCCGCCCCCGGCGACGACGCCGTGACCGATGCACCCGGCCCCGTTCCGGTGCCGACGCCGCGCCCCTATGACGACGATGTCGCCAGGCTGATCCGCGGCGCCAACGGCGTGACGCTGCAGGCGACCACCCGCACGCTGGTCCTCGGCCTGCGCTTCGATATGATCATCCGGCTGCGCGAAGAAGCCGAAACCACCTTCGTCGACATCCGCGTCGCCTCCCGCTACGGCCAGCACGACCTCGGCTTCAGCGCCGCCATCGCCGGCGATTACCTGAAGGCCCTTGACTCCGAACTCCTCGGGATTGCGGGTGGGTGAGCCGCGGTGCCGCCGCAGGCGGCAGCAATCGATCCAGTGAATCGATTGCAGCGGCGAACGCCCTGAGCCCAAGCGAAGGGCCGGGATAGGGCGCGGCAGACCCGACCCCTGTTCCTGTGCCGCCAGAGGCGGCAGCAATCGATCCAGTGAATCGATTGCAGCGGCGAACGCCCTGAGCCCAAGCGAAGGGCCGGGAGAGGGCGCGGCAGACCCGACCCCTGTTCCTGTGCCGCCGCAGGCGGCAGCAATCGATCCAGTGAATCGATTGCAGCGGCGAACGCCCTGAGCCAAAGCGAAGGGCCGGGATAGGGCGCGGCAGACGCGACCTCATACCGTGCCGCAACTCGATGGTCCGAGAGATCGCCATCCCAACCGCCCTCATTCCTGTGACGAGCACAGGAATGAGGGCGGGGCGAACGCCCCGAGCCCAAAGCGAAGGGCCGGGAAAGGGTGCGACAGACCGGGCTCCCTCCCGCCAAAGGCGTTGGCAATCTTCGGCCACCGCTGCAGATCAGCGTCGAAGCTCACCCACGGCAGTGATAATCTCCGCGGCACTCGGGAAGATGCAAAGGCTGTTGGGTCCGTCCAGCGACTCGATTCGTGCCCAGGCGATGGTGCCGTTCTGATCGACCAGGAAGTGCCCGACGAGCTGTGTGCCGTGCTTGGCGAAGATCGCATGATCGGCTTCAACAAGCTCGAAGCGGTCCTTGGCATTGAGCACCGTGTTGGCTTCCATCGGCTGGACAGGTTCCGGGAACTCGCCGGTGGGGTTGATGCGCGCCGCCTGGAACTGCGCCATCGTCGCGCGATAAGGCCATTCCGGCTGATCGCTGCTCCCATCGGGCAGGAATTCGGCATGCGGCACACCATAGGCGCGATGCGTGCGGCAGTCGGGATCGCATAGCAGCGTCACCGGCGTCGGCCGGTGGCGGAAATACAGGCGAGCCCGTTCCACCGGCGTGTTGATGACGGCGACGATCTTCACCCCGGCGGCGCGCAAGGTGGGCTCTATGCCGGCAAGCTGTTCGAGCTGGCGCCGGCAGAACGGGCAGTGCAGCCCGCGAAAGAAGCCGATCAGGAACGGCCGACCGCTCAAATCGGCCAAGGAGACCGTTCCGTCGAAATTGGCCGTGGCGAGTTCGAACGCGGGCGCGGTGTTTCCGGGTTGCAGCGGGCGCTTCTGGTCTCCCATGGAAGAATTCCTTTCCGGGCTCGTCTCAGGTGAAACGACCGAAATTGAATATAGCACTCGTTGCAAGAAGACCCAGCGCTCGATGTCAAGATCGCCTGAAGTGGCAGGCATGCCCCGAGAGGGGCGACACGGCACGCCGGCAAAGATCCGCAGTTATGAGCGATTGCCACCAACCGACACAATGCGGCATCGGCAGGTTGGCGCCACAAGGGGCATACCCAGTTTGGCCACGTCCTACCGCGTTGGCAGACGCCACAGACGCATCAGTTCGACCGGAGCCGAGATGTCCGCTGTCAACACGAATGGATCTGTCGATCCGGAGGGGGCCGGCTTTCGGCTCTTGACGGGAAGACCGTGCCCCATGCCATGGATTGAGTAGAGCGATACGCGGCGTGCACCGCCGGCGTTCCAGGAGGACAACTCGCCCCAAGGCTTCCTCTCGACACGGACGCTGCTTCGATCAACGGCGTTCGCTTCAAGCCATTGATCGACGCAAGCCCTCGCATTTGCCGGGTTGACCGTGCGATCCGCAGTCCCCTGCCAGATGCTGATCGGCGGCCAGGACCGTCGGCGAGGGGAGATTTCGGCAATCCTTGCTCCCCAGCCATCCGAAGGCAGTGCCGCGCCGGATTTCATCGCCCGCAACGCTGACATTGCATCGCGCACGGCGCCAACCGGCATTCCGGCGACGATAGCGGCACCGGCAAACATATCGGGATAGTTGGCGACCAATGAACCTGTCATCGCTCCGCCGGCAGAAAGGCCGACAATGTAAACGCGCGTGCGATCGGCTCGATGTCGTTTGAGGGCATGGTCAATCATCTGCTTGACGGAAAGCACCTCGCCGCGATCGCGAGCGACCTCGCTCGGACGGAACCAGTTGAAGCATTTGTGGGCATTGTTGCTGTGGGTCTGCTGCGGATAAAGCACCACGAAGCCTCTCTCCCTGGCCAGTCTCGAGAAGCCGCTGGCGGCGTCCAGGCTTTCCGGCGTCTGCCGGCATCCATGAAGCACCACCACAAGGGCCGGCTTGCTTGGCAGATCGGCGGGCACGAAGGTCTTCATCACAAGCCTTCCGGGGTTGCTGCCAAATGCGGGGGTCGTCTGGAGCCTCGGTCGCTCCGGCCTGGACGGCTTGCGGCGAAGCGGGCTCCATGCCTTCTCCAACAAGCGCGCGGCTCTCCGTCGCGTCTTCAGCAATCCCGACAGCGATTTGGTGAAGCCGAGCTTCAAAGGACCACGCCTTCAAGCCTGGAAAGCAGAGCCTTCAAGCCGGGCTGTGCCGCATCGCGGATCGCGACTTTCAAAGGAAACCATTTCTGTTTGCGCGTGCCCTTCTCGGGGAAATCAAGTTGCGCCTCGACGACGTGCAGCAGATGAACGGTGACATGGTAGTGATGCGGCGAGCTGTCTTTGCGGTAGCTGAACGAACCGAAAGCTGTCGCCTCCACATCGCCAACGACGCCCGCTTCCTCGAAAGATTCCCGCCTTGCCGCTGCAGATGTTGTCTCGCCCGGGTCGAGATTGCCTTTCGGAACGCCCCATCGTCCATTCCGACGACTTCCCACGAGAAGGATGCGAAGCTGCCCGCTTCCGTTTCTTCGATAACAGATCGCGCCGGCCTGCTGAACATCGCGGACGATTGAGATTGTCGAGTTGGATTGATCGTGAGCGTGGAGCATGGCTGTTTTCGATTTTTCCTATCTTGCTTCAGAGCTGTAGCATCGGATCATGACAGTCTGGTCCGCGTTGAGCTGGTTCCTCCGGCAGCCGGAGTTCACGTTGTCGTCCGAGACCCAAAACAAGCTCGACCCGCACAGGAAGCCCTCAACGCCGTGGTTGGTTCCGATCTTTTGCGAGAACCGGCAAGGTCCGCGCAGGGGATGTCGATGCGGAATTCGCCCGGCTCAAGGACCGGGTCACGGTGGTGCACGCGCCCAAGGATCTGCCATGGGGCAATCGGACAGCGCAGTTTTCCGATCCCGAGGGAACACGCGTCGCCCTCTATACGCCCGTCACCGACGCCGCGTGACGGCGTTTCGCCGGCCGTTGATGCCGGGCGAGGGGCCTCTCACTCCAGCACCAGCCACCCCGAATACCGCACCACCAGCCCCGTCAGCCGCCCGCCTATCTCGACATGGAAATGGAAGCGCCCGTCGCGCTCCTCCTCGTAAGTTTCGCCGCCGGGCGCCAGAAACAGCGGCAGCGGAATGCCGCACAAACGCCAGCCGCGCACGATGAGCCTGAGCTTCTGCCCCTCCGGCACCAGCGCCAAAAGCACCCGGAACGGCCCGAACACCTCGGCGATCAGGTGGCGCTCGCCGCCGGTGCCCGCCGCCTGCCAGCTGCGGAATGTCTTGCCCCCGAAAGACCGCGTCCAGATCTCCTTCTCGCCATCCGCGACAAAGCGCACCGCGACCGGCACATCCTCGCCGGCGGCGGGAAAGCCGATGATGCCGGCGACGAGCCGGGCGAAGAGCCCGCGGCCGCGCTCGATGCGCGCCCGGCCGGAGGCAAGCCGGGTGCCGCCGCCATGGATCGCCGCCAGCGCCGGCGGCAGCTTCTCCCAGGCGTCGCCGAGGATGCGCCGGTACAGCGGCTGCGCCTCTTCCTGGTAATCCAGCCGGATGCCTGATGTGATCGAGAACCGGCTGAAGGCCTCCTCGAAATCCGCAAGCGGCAATTCCCCCGCCGCCGGCCGTGCGCCGCTTTCCGGCCGCTGGCCTTTGAGCAGCCGGCGCACCAGCACCTCGACGCCGAGAACCGGAATGAACGGCCCGTCATCACCTTCGGCAATCAGCGACCAGTCGGCCGTCAGCCGCCGCCCCTCATGATCGAGGCCGCCCAGGCGCACGAACATGCCGCCGCGATGGGCGCCAAGGGCGAAGCGGTGGCTGGCGGCCTGCACCAGCCGCGCGAACGGAATGAGCGAGGGCAGCAGCCGCAGCTTCACCAGCCGGGCGGCAAGGCTCAGCAGCCGCTGCAGCGCCTGCGGCTCGGTGCCGACGCCGGTAAAGGTGGATTGCAGCCCGGCAATGTGCTGCGGCAGCAGCGCCAGATCCGGTGCATCGACCAGCAGGAACGTCCGGCTGGCGAGCGGCGCCGCACCGGGCGGCGCGATCGCCACCCGCATCTCATCGATCAGCCCGCGTCCCTCGGCCGGCTGCCCCTCGCGCAGCACCGCCACCGGCTTGCCGGCATAACTTGCGATCGCCCTGACGACATTGAGGCCGATCTTCACATGCGCCGACGGGGCAATGCCGGCCGCCACGCTTTCGATGCGGGAGAAATGCGGCGCCATCGCCTGCAGCGCCGCGAAGGAGAGCGCCGGCAGGCTGCTCAGCCCCGACAGCACAAAGATGCCCTTGGCCTTGGCCTCAGCATCGAGCCCGCTGACGCCGGCGACAAAGCCGGTGCTGTCGGCGAGATCGGCATAATCGATGCCGAGGTCGATGCAGGCCCGCACCAGCTTGTAGCCATCGCCGGTGAAGCTCTGGAACGGCCCGGAGGCATCGACGACGAGATCGGGCCTCAGCCGCGTCAGCTGCTCCTGGAGATCACCATCGCGATCGAAGGCGACCGCCTGCAGCCACGCCCCGAGATCGTTGCTGCCCAGCCGCCCGGCGCCCCCTTTCGGCGATCGCATATCGAAGACGAAATCATCGGCCTTTTCGAGCGAGCGCCCGGCAATCAGCAACCGGAGCCTGGGTTCCTCGCCGAGCAGCTGGGCGAGCCGGCCGCCGAAGCTGCCGTAGCCGCCGATGATCAGCAGGGAAAAGGTGCCGCCGCTCATGTGATGAAGCGGCCGCGCTGCTCCGGCGTCGGCACCATGCAGCTCTGGCGGCCGGCGATCTTCAGCCGGTTGCGGGCGATGAATTCATAAAGCGCGTCGGCTGCGCGCCGCGGCAGGAGCCGGAACAGCTTCACCAGCGAATAGGGAAAACCGAGCCCCGCCACCATGCGGATCGAGCCATCCGACTTGAAGAAGGCGCGGCCGCCTTCGATGAGGATATTGGTTTCGTAATCGCGGCAATCGAGCCCGTAATGGCGGTAGAGCGCTTGCCCGAGCGGCGACTGCGCCGCGGCAAACCGGTAGCGCTGCCGCCTGTCGTGTTTCAGCGCGAATTTCACCCAGCCGGAGCAGAAGACGCATTCGCCATCGAAGACGATCAGCGGCCGGTCATCGGCAAAGGCGGGAACGGCGGGATCGTTGCGATAGCTGTAATCGGCGCGGCCCATGCTCATCTCCCCTCCGCCTCTCCTTTACGCCGGCCGGTAGCGCGCGGCAAGCGAAGGCGGCCCATCCGCCGCGATCTCGCCGCGCTCGATGAGATGCTCGATATGGGCGAGCACGGAAAGCGCCGCCGCCCCATGCAGCTTCGGATCGGTATCGCGATAGATCGCCTTCACCATCTCCGATATCTCTCGATCGCCGGCCGCGACCCGCGCCAGCACCGCCTGCTCGCGCCCCAGCCGATGCGCCTTCAGCGCCGGCAGGAAACGGCGGGGCTCCGTCACCGGCCCGCCATGGCCGGGAAAGAGCAGGGCATCCTCGCGCGTAATCAGCCTGTCGAGCGAAGCCATGTAATCCGCCATCGCCCCATCCGGCGGCGCGACGATCGAGGTCGACCAGGCCATGACATGATCGCCGGAGAACAGGATCTCGCGGCCCTCGAGCGCGAAGGCGGCATGATTGGCCGTATGCCCCGGCGTCAGCACCGCTGTCAGCGACCAGCCATCGCCCGAAATCGTCTCGCCGTCGCCGAGCGCGATATCCGGCACGAACTCCATATCCGAGCTCTCGGCAAAGGGATTGATCTCGCCCTCCCGCAGCCGCCGCGCCGGTCGGTGCGGCCCTTGCCCCACCGTCACCGCCCCCGTTTCCGCCTGCAGCCGGCGGGCGAGCGGCGAGTGATCGCGATGGGTGTGACTGACGAAGATATGCGTCACCTCCCGCCCGCCGATCGCCGCCATCAGCGCCTGATAATGCGCCTCGTCCTCCGGCCCGGGATCGATGACGCCAAGCGAGGAAGAGCCGACGAGATAGCTGTTGGTGCCGAAAAAGGTGAACGGCCCGGGATTTTCCGCCGTGATGCGCAAGATATCAGGAGCAACTGGCACGGCGCGCCCATAGGCCGGCTCGAAAGCAAGGTCGAATGCGGGACTTTCCATGCGGGACGATGATCTCAGGTTGATAATATCGCCTTATGCTAGCACGCCGCCCGCCGCTTCGCGCGCATAAATCTGCACGAGGCTTAAACTTAGTCATTGTGACAGGCAAAGAGCTTTGCTAATCAGGCGTCGATTTGTGAGCGCGGTTCGCCGCTCAAGCTCTGGTGGGGCGTAGCCAAGCGGTAAGGCAGCGGTTTTTGGTACCGCCATCCCCTGGTTCGAATCCAGGCGCCCCAGCCAATTTTTAAGTCTAATAAACAATCCTTAAGGCGATATGTTGCGGTGACGATACACCAGGTTCGTACATCGCCCGTCGACAACTAAGACTTGCCTTTCGTCCTTTACACAGCACGCTTCCCTGCTATCGTCGGCCCAGTTACTGGGAGCGCACGAGTGGCAAAAGAGAATAATGGTGACCTCGGCTTCACGGCCGAGCTTTTTAGGGCTGCAGATAAGCTTAGGGGCAATTTGGAGCCCTCGGAATACAAACATGTGGCGCTCGGCCTCATCTTCTTGAAATACATCTCCGATGCCTTTGATGGTCTTCATGCCAAGCTTGAGGCAGACGAATATGCCAATGCGGAAGACCCGGAGGAATATCTTGCGGAGAATGTCTTCTGGGTCCCGAGAGAGGCCCGCTGGAGCCATCTTCAGGCCAGTGCTAAGCGACCCGAGATCGGCAAGCTGATCGATGAGGCGATGGAGGCTATCGAGCGCTTCCCGTCGAACGAGGGGCTGAAGGGTGTTCTGCCGAAGAACTACGCTCGCCCAACGCTGAACAAAACCATGTTGGGGGAACTGATCGACCTATTCTCCAACATCGGGCTGCACGATTCCTCCGACACGGCGAAGGATTTGCTGGGCCGAGTCTACGAGTATTTCCTCTCCGGTTTCGCCAGCTCCGAAGGCAAGCGCGGTGGCGAGTTCTTCACACCGCGGTCCGTGGTGCGCACCCTTGTTGAGATGCTGGAGCCGTACAAGGGTCGCGTCTATGATCCCTGCTGCGGCTCAGGCGGCATGTTCGTACAGTCGGAAAAGTTCATCGAGGGGCATGGCGGGCGGCGCAATGACATTGCCGTCTATGGACAGGAGATCAACCACACCACCTGGCGCTTGGCCAAGATGAACCTCGCCGTGCAGGGCATCGATGCCGATATCCGCTGGAACAACGAGGGCAGCTTTCATCGCGATGAGTTGCCGGACCTGAAGGCCGATTTCATCCTCGCAAACCCGCCCTTCAATATTTCAGATTGGGGCGGCGAGCGGCTGGCGGATGATGCCCGCTGGAAGTTTGGCAAGCCGCCAAATGGCAATGCCAACTTTGGCTGGCTGCAGCACATCATCCATCACCTTGCCCCGCGCGGAACGGCTGGCGTGGTGCTGGCCAATGGCTCTATGTCCTCGCAACAATCTGGTGAAGGTGAGATCCGCAAGGCGATGATCGAAGCGGATCAGGTGGATTGCATGGTGGCCCTGCCGGGCCAGCTCTTTTATTCCACCCAGATCCCCGCCTGTCTCTGGATCTTGGCCCGCGACAAGAGCGCCAATGGCCACCGCGACCGGCGCGGCGAAATCCTCTTCATCGACGCCCGCAAGAGGGGCTTCATGGTGGACCGTGTACGCCGCGAGTTCACGGCAGAGGATGTCGAGAAGATCGCTGGCGTCTATCATCGGTGGCGCTCGAAGCCGGAAATGCGGGCGAAACATGGCTGGGCGGACTATGTGGACGAGCCGGGTTTCTGCAAATCCGCCAGCCTGGAAGAGGTGCGGAGCCACGGCCACGTACTGACGCCGGGCCGCTATGTGGCTGCTGCGGATGCGGAGGATGATGGGGTTTCGTTTGCGGAGAAGCTTGAGGGGTTACGAGAAACATTGGACATACAGTTCCAAGATGGCGAGCGGCTAAATGCAATAATCCGCCTTGTGTTGGGGCAAATCCCATGACCGCATCATTCCCCCATCGGGCATTAGCGGAAGTGACAGTGAACTTCGACGCCAAGCGTCGTCCAGTAAAATCGGCTGACCGCAAGCCTGGTCCGTTCCCGTATTATGGCGCTCAAGGCATTGCAGACCACGTTCACGATTACATCTTTGATGGCGAATACATGTTGGTGGCCGAAGATGGCGAGAACTTGCGCTCCCGAAAAGAACCTATCGCACTGCTGGCAAAGGGTAAATTTTGGGTAAATAATCATGCCCACATCCTACAAGGCAATAAGCAGGCCGACACACGTTTTTTGTACTACGCCATCAACCTGGCAGACATCTCGGGATACGTGACTGGTTCGACCATCCCGAAGCTTTCGCAGAGCAGCCTCAACCGTGTGATGGTTCCTTGCCCCTCGTTAGAAGAGCAAATGCAGATTGTTCGACTACTCGGCTCTTTGGACGACAAGATCGAACTGAATCGGCGAATGAACGAGACGCTGGAGGCGATGGCGCAAGCGATCTTCCGCGACTGGTTCGTGGATTTCGGCCCCACCCGCCGCAAGCTTGAAGGCGCAACCGATCCGCTCACCATTATGGGCGGCCTCGTGCAGGACACTGAGCGGGCACAAGCCCTTGCCGATCTATTCCCAACTGCGCTTGGGGATGATGAACTGCCGGAGGGGTGGAACGAGACCACCCTTCAAAGTTACGCTTCTCTGAATCCCGAAAGTTGGAGCCCGAAAACAGCTCCAGATCAGGTCGAGTATGTTGACCTTGCAAATACCAAGTGGGGAACGATCGAAAGCACCTCCGTGTACAGTTGGGAAGACGCCCCAAGCCGAGCGCGGCGCATCGTCCGATCTGGGGATACGATTGTCGGCACAGTCAGACCGGGCAATGGTTCCTACGCTTTTGTGGGGCGCAGCGGTTTAACTGCAAGTACCGGCTTCGCCGTTCTTCGCCCGAAGCAACCTGTTTTCAATGAGCTTGTGAACTGTGCTGCGACGTCGCCTGAGAACATTCAGAGGTTGGAAAAGCTTGCCGACGGCGGAGCGTATCCCGCTGTCAAGCCCGAGGTTGTTATCGCGACCACACTGCCGTTGGTTCCTAGCGATGTGGCGTCAGGCTTTTCCGGCTTCGCAGCTCCCATGTTTGCAAAAATGGAGTCATCCAAAGAGGAAAACCGGACCCTTGCAGCCACCCGCGACCTTCTCCTCCCCAAGCTGATGTCCGGCGAAATCCGTCTATCCGAGGCGGAAGGCCTGATGGAGGCGGCGCAGTGACCCAGGACATGCAGTTTAAGAAGCAAGTGGAAAAGCTGTTGGATCAGGTGGGACGGGAGCACCGTGCAAAGCATCAAGGCGTCTATGCCAGTAGATACGTCATCCACGTCACAGGCGGCGTACCATTTGAGGTAATGTACGAAAAGGGTACAAAGACGCCGCCGAACATCTGGTGTCTCGCCAAGGTCACCGACCATGTGGAGGGCGTTGACTGCGAGATCGACCGTGCAGACCGCCTGAACCGGGAGCCCGGTCAGTACGGACGTCACAGTGCCCTGGAGCACATGCCGCAACTGGCCTATGCCGACCTGGCCAAATTCGTGCCGAAGACGCTGGCCGACGTCCGGGCGATCATCAAAGCCCTCAAAAATCTTTCCGAATATCCTGAAAACCTGAAATCAGGCAGAGCATCCTCATGAGAATCAGCAGCATTCTGGAGAAGATCGACGAACGGCAGCTCTTTGTGCCGGCCTTCCAGCGCGAATATGTCTGGAAGAAGAAGGACGCCAAGCTACTGATCGACTCGATGATCAAGGGCTATCCGACGGGCACCATCCTTACTTGGGACACCAACCTACCGCCCGAACTGAAGGGTGGCCACATCTATGATCCACTCCAAGGCGCGATCAAGATCCTGCTCGACGGTCAGCAGCGGGTGACGACGCTTTACATGCTGATCCGCGGTGAGTTACCGCCCTACTATACGCTCGAAGAGATCACCGAGGACACGCGCGGCCTGCACATCAATGTCGAGACGCGAGAGATCGAATACTATCAGAGGCGGATGGAGGCCGATCCACGCTGGTTGAATGTCACGGACATTTTCAGCCGGACAAAGCGGGCACGCGACGTCGTCCGAGAGCTGGAACAGGCTGGGCGCCAAGTATCACGCCAGGAAGAAGACAATATCGATGATACGTTTTCTGCCGTGCAGGGCATTCTTGACCGGGAATTTCCCGAACAGAACATACCGATCAAGGCTTCATTGCGCGAAGCGATCGACATCTTTTACATTGTCAACGCAGGCGGCGTGGCGCTGACGGACGCCGAACTGGCATTGGCTCAGATCTCCGGATACTGGCCGCAGGCCCGTGAAGCCTTCAAGAAGAAACTCGACGCGCTGAAGAAGAATGGCTTCATCTTCAAGCTCGATTTCATCGTCTATGCGCTGCTAGCCATTCTGCATCAGGGCGGTTCCGATATGCGTAAATTGCATTCAGCCGACAACAACGATCAGATTCGGAAGGTATGGAAAGACCTCGACGGGCAGGTTCTGGACTATGTGGCGAACCTGCTGCGCGGCCATGCCTTCGTTGACCATACCGATGAAATCAACTCGATTTATGCGCTCATCCCAATCGTCGCCTATTGCCACCGGATGAACTGCAATCTGAGCCACAACGACATCCAGAAGGTGGTGAAGTGGTTTTATTATTCGCAGGTGCGCCGGCGCTACGTCAGCCAGCTTCCGCAGAAGCTTGACCACGATCTCAAGATCGTTGCGAGCAATGAGACCCCATTCGATCGACTGCTGGACGTCATCCGGGAGGACCGCGGCGGCAACATCGCCATCTCTCCAGACGAATTTATTGGCAGTGCCGTTCAGCACCCATTGTTTGGACTCCTGCGTTGGCACCTGAAAAGCCGTGGTGCAAAGTGCCTGACAACAGGCGTTTCGATCCACCAGCCGATGGGCGAGAAATACAGGCTGGAATACGACCACATCTTCGCCTTCGCCAATCTGAGGGCAGCCGGATATGGTCAAGAGAACAGACTTCGCTATCAATTGGCGCAGGAGCTGACGAACCGCGCCATTCTTACCCAGACCGCAAACCGATCTAAGGGTGCAAAGGAAACTGAAGCCTATCTGACTGGCGTCGCAGAGAACCAGCCAAACGCGCTCGCCTTGCAGCTCATACCGGATGATCGCGAGCTTTGGCAGATTGAGAACTACGAGCTCTTCCTCAAGACTCGCCGCAAAATGCTTGCTGACGGCCTGAATGCTTGGCTGCAAGGACTTGCCGAGACTCATGCAGTTGCGGAAAAAGTCTCGCTCGAAGACATGATTGCCGAGGGGGAGAACGAAGAGGTCGAGTTCAAGCAGTCCCTTCGCTGGGACATCAAGTTGGGCAACGTAAACAAGGAGCTGGAGGGGGTGATCATGAAAACGATCGCTGCCTTCGCGAATGCGCAGGGAGGTACGCTTCTGATCGGGATCGCCGACAATGGCGAGATCATGGGCTTGGATAATGATTACAAGTCTCTCAACGGCGGAAATCGGGACAAGTTCGAACTTCATCTCAAGACTCTGATCATCAATACGTTCGGCGAGGCCTTTGCTGCGACCAAGCTCAAGCTTGCTTTTCCCGAAGTTGGTGAGAAGGAAATCTGCCGGGTTGAAATCTTGCCGGCCAACAAGCCAATCTACATCAAGCTGGCGGACAAGGGTGGGGCTGCCCAGGACCGGTTTTACGTCCGGAATGGCAATTCTTCGCGCGAAATGACAGGCGACCAAGCCATCACCTACATCAAGGAGCGCTTCGTCTGAGATAGGCGGCGGGAGGGGCCTTATGGAAGATATTCTCTATCGGCAAACTTCGACCTCACCTTCCGGCTTCTCCGAAGGTCTCGTCGAAGAGGTCGTTCTCGCGACGTTTCAAGAGCTTGGCTACCTCTATCAGCCCTCGCAGGTCATCTCGCCGGATGGCTCCGCTCCAGCCCGTCTGGCGTATGGGGATGTGCTGCTTTCGGATGTGCTGGCCGCTGCCGTTCAGCGCCTGAACCCGAACATTCCGGCAGATGCCCGCGAACAGTCCATTCGCCAGCTTTCTCTGAGCGAAACACCGTCTCTGGTCGAAGAAAACCGCCGCATCCATCGCCTGATCACCGAGGGTGTCGATGTGGAGTTTGGCATTGGCGATGGAGAGGTGAAGGCCGACAAGCTGTGGCTCATCGACTTTGAGCAGCCGGAGAACAATGACTTCTGGGTGACCAGTCAGTTGACCGTGGCAGAGGGCAAATACACAAGGCGGCCCGATGTCATGGTTTTCGTCAACGGGCTGCCGCTTGGTATCATCGAGCTGAAGAACGCGGCGAGCGAAAACGCCACTATCAACGATGCCTACAATCAGCTTCAGACCTACAAGGAGCAGATCCCCTCGTTATTTCGCACTAATGCGGTGATGGTGGCCTCTGACGGAATGCTGGCGCGGATCGGCTCGCTGACGGCAGATGAAGAGCGCTTCATGCCTTGGCGGTCCGTTACCGGGGCCGAGAGCGATTTCACACCCCATGGCCCCTATGAGATGGACACGCTATTGCGGGGCGTTTTTGACAAGGAGCGCTTCCTCGCCCTGATCCGCGACTTCACGGTCTTTGGAGATCGCGGCGAAGGGCCGTTCAAAATCATTGCCGGTTACCATCAGTTCCATGGAGCCCGCAAAGCCATCACTAGCGCCATCGAGGCGGCAACGCCCGAGGGAGACCGCAAGATCGGCGTAATCTGGCACACGCAAGGCTCCGGTAAGAGCTTGCTGATGGCCTTCCTTGGCGGCCTGATCGTGCGCTCCCGCGAGCTGGAAAACCCAACGCTGATCGTACTGACCGACCGCAACGATCTGGACGACCAGCTCTTCGGCACGTTTAGCCTGTGCAAGGATCTGATCCGTCAGAACCCAGAGCAAGCAGACAGCCGCGAGGATCTGCGCCAGCTTTTGAACCGCGCTTCCGGTGGCGTGATTTTCACGACCGTGCAGAAGTTCACGCCGGAAAAGGGTGAAGAGGTGTTTCCGGTGCTGACCGAGCGCCGCAACGTCATCGTCATGGCCGATGAAGCGCACCGTAGCCAGTATGGTTTCGACGCCAAGCTGAACCGGGAAACCGGCGAGCGCCGCTATGGCTACGCCCATTACATCCGTCAGGCACTGCCGAACGCCTCCTTCATCGGCTTAACGGGGACGCCGATTGAAGCAGCGGACGTCAACACCCCGGCGATCTTCGGGCAATACATCGATATCTACGACATCAGCAGGGCGGTGGAAGACGGCGCTACAGTGCCGATCTATTACGAAAGCCGTTTGGCCAAGATCGAGTTGAACGAGGACGATAAGTCGACGATCGATGAGCAGATCGACGCCATGCTCGAGGACGAGACACTGACGGAGCAGGAAAAGCAGAAGGCTGAGTGGACTACGGTTGAGCGGCTGGTCGGCTCCAAGAGGCGGTTGGCTCAGGTTGCTGCCGATCTGGTGGAGCATCTGGAGAAGCGCATGGAAGGACTACCGGGCAAGGCCATGGCCGTCTGCATGAGCCGCCGCATTTGCGTCGATCTCTACAACGAGATCATTGCGCTCCGGCACGACTGGCATTCGGACGACGACGACAAGGGATCGGTAAAGATCGTCATGACCGGCTCAGCTTCCGACCCGCTCGAGTGGCAGCCGCATATAGGTAACAAGAGGCGTCGCGATGATCTCGCCAAGCGAGCACGTAAGCTCGATGATCCGTTAAAACTGGTCATCGTTCGTGACATGTGGCTGACGGGGTTCGATGCTCCCTGTATGCACACGATGTATATTGATAAGCCGATGCGCGGTCATGGGCTGATGCAAGCCATCGCCCGCGTGAACCGAGTGTTCAAGGAAAAGCCGGGCGGTCTGGTGGTCGACTATATTGGCATCGCCACCAACCTGAAGAAGGCTCTAGCCCAGTACTCGCAATCCGACCGCGAAAAGACAGGGATTGATGAAGAGGAAGCCATTGCCCTCTTGCTTGAGAAATACGAGATCGTACGGGGAATATTTAACGGGCACGATTACAGCCTAGGCGTGACGGGCAAACCTGTGGAGCGGTTGAAGGCGCTGGCGGATGGAATCGACTGGATCTTGAAATGGCAACAGGCGGAAGCGGCGAAGGTTGAAAGCCCGGAGGCGAAGAAGCAGGCGCATCGCCGCTATCAGGATGCTGTTCTGGAACTCAGCAAAGCCTATGCCCTGGCCTCTGCCAGCGATGAAGCGACTGAAATCCGCGACGAGGTAGGCTTCTTCCAAGCTGTTCGAGCTGCCCTGGTGAAGACCACGGCCACAGGCAAGATGTCCGACAAGGCAAAGTCGCTCGCAGTGGAACAGCTTCTCAATCAGGCCGTGGCCAATGCCGAGATCGTCGACATCCTAAAGGCGGCTGGGTTGCAGTCGCCGGATATCTCCGTTCTCTCCGATCAGTTCCTGATGGACGTCCAGAAGATGGAGAAGAAGAATCTGGCGCTTGAGGCCTTAAAGAAGCTTCTGAACGGGGAAATCAAGAGCCGGTCCAAGACCAACGTAGTGCAAGCCAAAACTTTCTCGCGGCGCCTCGAGGAAGCTGTTGCCCGCTACCATGCGAACGCGATTTCAACCGTCGAGATGATTCAAGAATTGATTGGCCTGGCAAAGGAGATGCAAGCGGCAGCTGCCCGAGGCGATGAACTGGGACTTTCCCCTGAAGAGATTGCGTTTTACGACGCCCTCGCTGGTAATGAAACAGCGGTGCAAGTTATGGGCAGCGAGCAATTGCGCGTGATCGCCCATGAGTTGGTGGAGCAAATGCGGGGCTCTGTCACGGTAGACTGGCAGCACAAGGCGAGCGCGAGAGCGAAAATGCGGGTCCTGGTGAAGCGCATACTCAAGAAATTCGGCTACCCGCCCGATCTGGAGCAGGAGGCCGTTCAAACTGTGCTGGCGCAAGCCGAGGTGCTGCTAAGGGAAGTCGTGAGCAATGGCGCCAGTTAAGGCAGTGACAATGGTGAGAGCTTGTCGAAAACACCACTATCGTGCAGCCTCAAACGCACTTTCATGAATTTCAGTGTGTGGGGAGCAAACTGGATGGGGAGCAAGGCTCAAGTAAGATCAATGCAACGAGGGGCAGCCAAGCGAGATCGTTCGCTCCCCGACAACACGCCTGATTACGCAAATGCTAAGCCGGTGTTGCGAAAGGAAGACTTGGCGCATTTTGGGCTGACCGAAGAACGGTTCGATCAGTTCGCCTCCAGCTTGACGGAGAAAATCATTGGATATGCGAAAGCCGGTTTTAAGAAGCCCGCGCAGGTGTCTCACCTTCTGAACAAGGAGCAAATTCGTACATGGGCGGGAAAAGAATGGAACCCGCGCCTCGTCTATTTTCTCCTCGCTCGGATTTACACTCGTGTGGCAGAGCGTGCTGCTGCCCGCATCATTGTCCCGGCCAAATCAAAGAGAGTGGACATATCGGCGATGCCGAGCAGAAGCGAGCGCCGGAGGTCTCCTCCGAAAGCGGCGGAAGCCCCCGTGCTGAATGTTCCTCTAACTTCAGAGGAAATGAGCCGCCGCTTGGAAGCCCTTCGCGCGCATTTCAACGAGCGCTGATGGCCTCTGGTCGGTGCTTGGCAAGCTTCGTAGCATGGGCATTATCGAACCGTATCTGAACTGGATCCTCTTGTGAGGGTACTTAAATCGGATGATGTATGTTGGCGTAGCTTTTTTTGATACCGAAAGCGCGGACACGACCGGGGAGCTGTCGAATGGAAATGGTTGGCGCTCTGGAGCATTGCCGCCAAAAACTTTGGGAGGATGTGCAGCGACTCGCCCAGGCAACGAGGAGGTTCTCGGCGACGACTTTGCATTCAATCGACCAAGCGGTGCCAGTCCTTGCTGATTACAGGAAGGAAATCTACGAAGAGCTGAACCAAATTCAGCACGAATACGCTCTCGTCAGGGCAATGGAATGGCTCAACGTCCATCGTCCAGACCTGGGAGGCCTTGTCTGGTACTGGAATCCCAGGGCTGGTGGGACGAAAGATGAGCCAGACTTACGTGGCGCGGACTTGGACGGCGTGCGGATATCAGCCGAAGTGACCACGTCGCCACATGCGAAGGGCGTGCTTCACAGCCGCATGAAAAGAACACTCGCAAAGCTTTCGCTCATGGAAGGGGAACACTTCTATTTTGTTGTCGGTACAAGAATAGAACGACAGGCTCAAACCAGCATCAGGAAGACGGGCTACAACATCGCTGTCGTCAATCTGGCAGAACGTGCCGCGCCCAAGTCCCCGGCATCGTCGTCTCATAACTTCAAGGCTGAGACGTGCTGACGGGGCAGAGGGGACTCTTGGCGGAGCCTTCTCAAAAACGTGCGGTGCAGACGTTGTCGGAGGTGAACAGTTCCTCACGTGGAGCACCTTTCGAAGAGCCGCACCCCGGTCAGCCCCGCCACCCTCTCCACCAGCGCCTCCTGAAACCCAACATCACGCACCTCCGCCGAGGCCTCCCGCTGCTGGCGATGATACCAATACCCGCCGCTCACCTTCGCAGCGTCGTCCTCGCTCGTCGCAAGCCATGTTTGCGTCAGATGCCCCATCTCCAGATCCGGCGCACCGGCGCCGCCCATTTTGGTCGGCACCCAGCCGGGATCCACCGCATTGCTGAGAACATCCGGCCAGTGGCGGGCGTTGGCGGCGGAAAGGGTGGCGATGTAGAGCTTGCTTTCGGAATAGGCCTGGCTGGCGTTCCATGGCCGCTTCTTCCAGTCGATGTCGTCGAGCGCGCTGCTGCCGCTGCGGTGCATGCCGCTGGTGAGATAGATCAGGCGGTGGGGCCGCGTGATCCAGGCGGTGAGGAGATAGGGGGCGAGCGTGTTGACCGCCAGCGTCTTGGCGTGACCTTCGGGTGTTTCGCCGCGGCTGCGCTCGAGGTAGATGCCGGCATTGTGGATGACGGCGTCCATGCGGCCGATGGCGTTGAACTGGTCGGCGATGGAGCGCGTTTCGACGGCGCTGGCGAGATCGCCGATGACGAGGCCGAGCGCGGCGGCTGAGGTCCTGCTATTGCCGCGGCGCGCTTGCGGGAGCAGGACGGCCAAAGTGACGGAGCGCAGATAGGAGATTTCGTCACACTCACCGCATTAAACGAGCTTGAGCCATTAGCCGCATGCGGCTAATGGCGTATGGAATGTGACGCGACCTTCGCTTGGTGCGCTATCGGCACCGATATTGACTTCAGACAGGTGAACGTCGACGTTCACGCCAAGTGAAAGCAAAAATCGAAGCAGCCTTTCTGCAGAGAATCCAGACAACCGACCTCGTACAATGTTCGAAACTTTGGCTTGATCGGTACACAACAGTTCAGCGACTTGCTTTTGTGTGTACTCACGCATCTGAATGACGCGCGTGATCTCCCGAGCGATCTCAATTTTGATCTCATCCTCGGGTGTGAGTTCAATGCCCAGGTCACGAAACACATTACCAGAGCTACGGACGATCGTCTCTCTATCGTCCTCACGTGCCGACATTTTTCTTCCTCTCAATCTTCTTTCCAAAGTTTTCCTCGTAGTGGGTCTGGGCTTGTTTTAGCCGCCTCTTAACGAGATCGATTTCCTGCTTTGGTGTTGATCGACCATTTTTCGATTTCTTCTTGAATGCGTGCAACACGTACACCGCCTCCTTAAAGCGCACCGTGTACACGGAGCGGTAGGTATCACCCATGTGGTCAACGATGATCTCGGGGACCATCGCGTTTCCGAACCCGGTGAGCGCGACCGCGTTGATGGCTTTGTCGCCTCGCTGAGCGAGATATAGAGAAAAGCCTATCTCTTCTTTAACCTCCCTTGGAAAATTACGAATTTCATCATTACTCGACCCGAGAAAAATGATCTGCTTCACGATTTCGCCCTTTAATTACCAGTCGGCATTTGCTGCCTATCATGATGGTCCCCTCCTCACCTCTGGCGGCAGGGCGAAAGCATATCACCCTCCTCGCTACGCAATATGCCAGATCTGGCATATTGCGTCAAGTGCTAAGGGGAATGATGTCTGGGCGGAGCGTGAGCGCCGTCTGGCTTACCCTCAATTTCGAAAGAGCCGAACCCCAGTCACGCCCACGAGCCTCTCCACCAACACCTCCTGAAACCCAACATCACGCACCTCCGCCGAGGCCTCCCGCTGCTGGCGATGATACCAATACCCGCCGCTCACTTTCGCAGCTTCCTCCTCGCTCGTCGCAAGCCACGTCTGCGTCAGATGCCCCATCTCCAGATCGTCAGGCGCGCCGGCGCCGCCCATTTTGGTCGGCACCCAGCCGGGGTCGACGGCGTTGCTGAGAACATCCGGCCAGTGGCGGGCGATGGCGGCGGAAAGCGTGGCGATGTAGAGCTTGCTTTCGGAATAGGCTTGGCTGGCGCTCCATGGCCGCTTCTTCCAGTCGATATCGTCAAGCGCGCTGCCGCCGCTGCGGTGCATTCCGCTGGTGAGATAGATCAGCCGGTCAGGCCGTGTGATCCAGGCGGTGAGGAGATAGGGGGCGAGGGTGTTGACTGCCAGCGTCTTGGCGTGACCTTCCGGGGTGTCACCGCGGCTGCGCTCAAGGTAGATGCCAGCATTGTGGATGACGGCGTCCATGCGGCCGATGGCGTTGACCTGCTCGGCGATCGAGCGGGTTTCCGCAGCACTGGCGAGATCGCCGATGACGAGGCCGAGGGCGGCGGCGGAGGTCTCGGCGATGGCGGCGGCGCGTTCGCGGGAGCGGGCGTGGAGGACGACCTCGTGGCCTTCGCGGATGAGGGTGCGGGCGGCGGCGAGGCCGAGGCCATCGGTGGAACCGGTGATGAAGATGCGGCTCATGGAGGTTCCTTTCGCAGGGGCGTGGGGTGGGGGCAGAGTGCTTGGGTATGGGTGCTTGGGTCAAGCCCGAGGACGACGGAGGTAGGGAGGACAGGATCGGCAAGAGGCGAGATGGTGGAGCAATTCCACCAGCGTGTGGGTGCGATTTTGCCTGTGGTTCTGCCCCTCACCCTAGCCCTCTCCCCGTTCTGACGGGGAGAGGGGACGTGCCCTGCGGAACGTGGGGGAGGGACGGAGAGGGTGCGGCATATCCCCTTCGCCCCGTTTACGGGGAGAAGGTGCCGGCAGGCGGATGAGGGGCGTTTTTTGCGGTGATTTCAGCGGGTTGTCGCAAATACCCGTCGAGATCATCGGTGGCGTGCTTGGATCCTCGGCTCAAGGCCGAGGACGACGGAGAGTGGGGTGGGGCTTAGGCTAGAACCGCAAGGCGGGTAATCAGATGATACCGCTTCCTCTCTACGTCATTCTACCAAACACGGCTCTTTCGACGTCCGCTCGTCCTCCGACCTCACTCCACCCCAGACCACCTCACATCCCCTGCCGCCGCAGCTCCGCCCCCGCCGCAATCGTCTGCACCAGCTCGTCCACCTCGCGCGCCAGCCGCTCCAGCGGCAGGCCGACGAAGCGGCCTTCGAGGCTGATGCTGACCACCCCATGCACCGCGCCGAACAACGTGCGCGCCCGAATGGCGCGGTCTTCGGCCGGCATGTCGGGTTGCAGTTCGGCGAGCGGTTCGGCGATCACGTCCATCAGGAAGAGGTGTTCGTCGAGGTGCCATTGCGGCGTCGGGCTGGTGGCGGGGGGGAAGTGGTCGAACAGCGCCTTCCAGAGATTGCGGTGTTCCACCGCGAAGGCGAGGTAGCCCTGGGCGAGGTTGCGCAGGCGATCGGTCGGGCTTTTGCCCCTGGCCTCGTCAAGCGTCAGCCGGGCCTCCAGCGCCTTCAGCGTTGCGGAATTCACATGGATGACGAGCTCGGCGAGGTCGGTGAAGACGGTGTAGAGGCCGCCCAGCGCGCAGCCGGCATCCTGGGTGATGTCGCGGGCGCGCAGGTTGGCAAGGCCGTCGCGGGCGATGCGCTCGCGCGCCGCCTCGATCAGCCGGGCCTTCAGGTCCTCGCGTTTTTCTTCTCGTCTGCCGGCCATTAACCATTTCCCTTCGAATTTCTGAACGACGTTCAAAAAATAGCTTGAACGTCGTTCATGATTCTGCCATAACTCATCTCGTGAACAACGTTCATAAACCGGAGGACAGAAATGTTCAAATTGATTTCCACATTGCTGCGGGGCAGGGCGCATGATGCCGAGCAGGCTTTCGCCGATCGCAACGCCGTGCCGCTGCTGGCCCAGCAGATCCGTGATGCGGCGCAATCGATCCAGACGGCGCGGCGCAGCGTCGCCGTCGCCATCGCCCAGAACGAGCAGGAGAAGGCGCAGCATCAGACGATCCTCGCCCGCATCGCCGATCTCGAAACCCGCGCCACCGCGGCACTCACCAAGGGCAATGAAGGCCTGGCGCGGGAAGCGGCCGAGGCGATCGCCTTTCTCGAGGCCGAGCGCGACGCGTCGGAACAGGCGCAGAGCCAGTTCACCACATCGATCGCCAAGCTGAAGGGCATCGTCAGGGATGCCGAGGCGCGGCTGCAGGCGCTGCAGCGCGGTGAGCGGCTGGCCCGCGCCACGCAAGAGGCGCAGAAGCTCGATGTCGCAGTCGCCGGCCCCGGCCTCGCGACGCTCGACGAAGCCGACGAGACGCTGGCCAGGCTTCGCCTTCGCCAGAGCCAGAACGAGCTGACGGCGGCGGCGCTGAAGGAGATGGAAAGCGCCACGCGGCCGGCCGGCATCATCGAAAAGCTTGCCAATGCCGGCTGCGGCGCGCCGCTCACCTCATCGGCCGATGACGTGCTCGCCCGGTTAAAGAGCCGCATCACGCCGGCCGCCTGACATCGTCATCCCACCATCCACCCCTAGAAATTAAAGGGTCACTGAAATGAACGACAGTTTCCAGAAACATTCCGCCAGCTGGGTCAGCTTCTCCTACATCTCCTTCGGCGCCGCCGCCTTCATGCTGGCGCTCGGCCTCTACATGATGCCGCTCGATCTTTGGGGGAAGGGCTATCTCGCCATGGGCATATTGATGCTGGTGCAGACGACGGTGAATATCACCAAGACGCTGCGCGACAATGCCGAATCCGAGAAGCTGATCCGCAAGGTCGAGGATGCCCGCACCGAAAAGCTGCTGGTCAAATTCAATCGTAGCGATGAAGATTGATCTTCCTTAACCACATCGCAGAGTTGTTATCGCGCTCAACTTTTGCGTAACAACTCTGTGGCCTTCTCTGCCCACCAAAAGAGGGTCCCGCCGTGCAAACCAATCTGATGACATCGCGGAAATTCGCGCCGCTGTTCTGGACGCAGTTCCTGACCGCCTTCAACGACAATTTCCTCAAGAATACTTTGGTATTCCTCATCCTCTTCAAGATGTCGGCGAGCGAGGGGGCAGCACTGGCGACGCTGGCCGGCGTCATCCTCATCGTGCCCTTCCTGCTGCTTTCGGCGCTGGGCGGCGAGATCGCCGACAAGCACGACAAGGCCAAAATCGCCGAGCTGTTGAAACGTTGCGAGATCGGCATCGCCGCCCTTGCCGTCGTCGGCCTCGGCTTCTCCTCCATTTCAGTGCTGATGGTGGCGCTCTTCGGCTTCGGCGTCGTCTCGGCGCTGTTCGGGCCGATCAAATACGGCATCCTGCCCGATCATCTCGAACGCCGCGACCTGCCGAAGGCCAATGCCTGGATCGAGGGCGGCACCTTCATCGCCATTCTCGGCGGCACGATCATCGCAGCCCTTGCCTTTTCCAGCGGCGACAATGTGCTGCTGTTCGGCTCGATGATGATGGGGCTGTCGCTGCTCTGCTGGCTTTCGGCCCGGATGATCCCGCCGACAGGCTCCAAGGCGCCGGATCTTCAGATCGACCGCAATGTCATCCGCTCCAGCTACACGCTGGTCATGGAAATCCGTGAGGACAAGAGGCTGTGGCGTTCGGCGCTGATGAACTGCTGGTTCTGGCTGGTCGGCGCCTTCATTCTCTCCATCCTGCCGACCATGGTGACCGAGCTGCTGGGTGGCTCCGAGCTCGTCGTGCCGGCCTATCTCACCGTTTTTGCGATCGCCGTCGCCGTCGGCTCCGGCATCGCCGCCTGGATGTCGGCGGGCCGCATCGTGCTGCTGCCGGCCCCGGTCGGCACCGCGCTGCTCGGCCTCTTCAGCCTCGATCTCGCCTGGAACCTCTGGGGATTGGCTTCGACCTCGCACGCGACGACCATCCTCGCCTTTTTCGCCGGCGAAAATACCATCCGCGTCGCCATCGATCTCGCCGGCATGGCGATCTCGGGCGCCTTCATCGCCGTTCCCACTTTCGCCGGCCTGCAGAGCTGGGCGCATGAAGATCGCCGCGCCCGCGTCATCGGCGCCGCCAACGTGCTTTCGGCGCTGTTCATCACCGTCGGCCTCGGTCTCGTCGCCGTCATCCAGGCGCTCGGCGCCAGCATTCCTCAGATCCTGATCGGCCTCGGCATCGTCAATTTCGCTGTCGCCTGGCTGATGCTGAAGACGCTGCCGACCAATGCCTTCCGCGATTTCATCTCGATCCTGTTCCGCGCCTTCATGCGGCTCGAGGTCGAGGGGCTGGAGAATATCAAGAAGGCCGGCCCGGCGCCGATCATTGCGCT
The DNA here is from genome assembly GCF_017357245.1 of Rhizobium bangladeshense. Classification (NCBI taxonomy): domain Bacteria; kingdom Pseudomonadati; phylum Pseudomonadota; class Alphaproteobacteria; order Hyphomicrobiales; family Rhizobiaceae; genus Rhizobium; species Rhizobium bangladeshense. The sequence continues at coordinate 1,061,380 of NZ_CP071612.1, forward strand.
GAACCATGTCAGCCTGCTCGATGGGGCCTTGGCGCTCGCCATCACCGAGGAAGAGCCCACCTTTGCCGTCGATTACAAGATCGCCCAGGCTTGGTGGGTGCGCCCCTTCCTGAAAATGTGCAAATTCCTGCCGCTCGACCCGACAAAGCCGATGGCGACGCGCTCGCTGATCAAGGTGGCGCAGGAAGGCAGCCCGATCGGCATCTTCCCCGAAGGCCGGCTGACGGTGACCGGCACGCTGATGAAGGTCTATGACGGTGCGGCCATGGTCGCCGACAAGACCGGCTCGATGGTGGTGCCGGTCAAGATCGACGGGCTGGAGAAGACCTATTTCTCCTACCTCGACAACGGCAAGATCCGCCGCCGGCTGTTTCCCAAGGTCAAGGTCACCATTCTCGAGCCGGTGAAGCTCGAGGTGGAGCCGGAGCTGAAAGGCCGCAAGCGCCGCACGGCGGCGGGTGCCGCCCTCTACCAGGTGATGTCGAACCTGCTGTTCCGCACCGCCGATACCTCGTCCACCGTGTTCGACCGCGTCGTTCAGGCCGGCCGCGAATTCGGCATGGGCAAGCTCGCCGTCGAAGATCCGGTCACCGGCCGGCTGACCTATGGCAAGCTGCTGACCGGTGCCGCCGTGCTCGGCGCCAAGTTCCGCGCCCGTTTCCCGGAGAAGAACCTCGGCGTCATGCTGCCGAATGCCAATGGCGCCGCCGCCACCATTCTCGGCGTCATGACGGCGGGCAAGGTTCCGGCGATGCTGAACTTCACCGCCGGTGCCACCAATATCCTCTCTGCCTGCAAGGCGGCTGAGGTGAAACACGTGCTGACCTCGCGCGCCTTCGTCGCCCAGGCCAAACTCGGTCCTGTGATCGAGGAGCTGGAAAAGCAGCTGACGGTCGTCTGGCTCGATGATCTGAGAGCCGAAATCTCATTCAAGGACAAGCTCATCGGCCTGCTCCGCAAGGCCCGGCCGCTCGTCAAGCGCCAGGCCGACGATCCGGCCGTCATCCTCTTTACGTCAGGCTCGGAAGGCACGCCGAAGGGCGTGGTGCTGACCCACCGCAACATCCTGTCGAACGCCGCCCAGGCCGCCGCCCGCATCGATTTCCACAGCGGCGACAAGGTGTTCAACATCCTGCCCGTCTTCCATTCCTTCGGGCTGACGGCCGGCACCGTGCTGCCGCTGATCTCGGGCGTGCCGGTCTATTTCTATCCCTCGCCGCTGCATTACCGCATCGTGCCGGAGCTGATCTATGTCTCCAATGCCACGATCATCTTCGGCACCGACACCTTCCTCAACGGTTATGCCAGGACGGCGCATCCTTACGATTTCCGCTCGATCCGCTACATCTTCTCCGGCGCCGAGCCGGTGAAGGCTTCGACCCGCCACACCTATATGGAAAAATTCGGCCTGCGCATCCTCGAAGGTTACGGCGTCACCGAGACCGCGCCTGTCATCTCGATCAACACGCCGATGTACAACCGCTCCGGCACGGTCGGCAAAATCCTGCCGGGCATGGAATGGAAGCTCGAGCCGGTGCCCGGCATCGACGAGGGCGGCCGGCTGCATGTGCGCGGCGCCAATGTCATGGCCGGTTATCTCCGTGCCGAAAAGCCCGGCGTGCTCGAGCCGCTCGCCGATGGCTGGCACGACACCGGCGACATCGTCAGCATCGACGAGGACGGCTTCGTCAAGATCCGCGGCCGCGCCAAGCGCTTCGCCAAGATCGGCGGCGAAATGGTGTCGCTGGCGGCGATCGAGGCGCTTGCCGCCGAGCTCTGGCCGGGCGCACTCTCGGTCGTCTCGTCGCTCCCCGACGCCAAGAAGGGCGAGCGCCTGGTGCTGCTCACCGACGCGCCGACCGCCACCCGCCCCGAATTCCTCGCCTTCGCCAAATCGAAGGGCGCCATGGACATGATGGTCCCGGCCGAGGTCACCATCGGCAAGGTGCCGGTGCTGGGCTCCGGCAAGGTCGATTTCGTCGCGGCGCGCAAGCTGGCGGAGGGGGCGGTGCAGAAGGAGGAGGCGGCGTAGCGCTTGCGTTGGGTTGGGGGAGGGCGCCAGCTCTCCTCCGTCATCCCAGGGCTCGACCCTGGGATCCATGCGGGCGGCGCTGAGGCTTGTGTGGCGCTGCATCTGCCGAACCTTCCTCACCGCTGTTGAGCCGATGCGCCGCGGTACCACATCGCATCCGCGCTGGCCGGATTTATGCATCCCGGCACCACCTTTCCCCTGCGTTGGCGGCTTATGCGGGCACCACCTCGCTTCCGCGTTGGCGGCTTTATGTATTCCAGCGCCACCTCTCGTCCGCGCCGGCTTGTGCGTCCGGCACCACCTCTCCTCCGTCATCCCAGGGCTTGACCCTGGGATCCATGCGGCTGGCACTACGTGAATTGATGGAGGCCGTCTGCGGGAAATTAGTAAAGCCGCGTGGGTGGCTGTGGATCCCAGGGTCAAGCCCTGGGATGACGGAGTGTGGGGTTGGCGTTCTCGCCCAGCGCGCCGCCGGTGCAGCTTATGCGACGCTTTTGCCGCAGCCGAGGCGAGCTTTTGGCGCAGCACCGCCGGCGAAGGGTGAGGCGCCGCTTTCGTGGCTCCATCGCGCCGGTGAGGCTTTGTGTCGAGGCACCACCTCTCCTCCGTCAGAAGCTTAATCGCGCCTGCGGAGGCGGCCTGTTCAGCCACCACCTCTCCTCCGTCATCCCAGGGCTTGACCCTGGGATCCATGCGGCTGGCTCTGCGGGAATTGATTTGTGCCGCTGAGGGAAAACAATTGAAGACGCGCGCCTGTCTGTGGCTCCCAGGGTCAAGCCCTGGGATGACGGAGTGTGGGGTTGGCGTTCTCGCCAAATGCACTGCTGGCGCAGCTTAAGAGCCGGCGCAGCTTGTGGGATGTCGCCTTTGCCGAGGCTTCATCGCCGCTGCTGAGCCGATGGGTCACGGCACCACCTCCGGGTTGTGCGTCCCGGCACCACCTCTCGTCCGCGCCGTCTTGTGCGTCCCGCCACCACCTCTCCTCCGTCATCCCAGGGCTTGACCCTGGGATCCATGCGGCTGGCACTCGTGGACTGATCGCCTCCAACTGCAGGGAAACAACTGAAGCCGCGTGCCTGGCTGTGGATCCCAGGGTCAAGCCCTGGGATGACGGAGTGTGGGGTTGGCGTTCTCGACCAAATGCACCGCTGGCGCAGCTTGAGAACCGGCGCAGATTGTGCGGCGTCGCTTTTGCCGAGGCTTGTGCGGCGCCGCTTTGCCGCAGCTTCCTCACCGTTGCTGAGCCGATGCGTTGCGGCACACCTCGCTTCCGCGCTGGCGCACTTATGCCTCCCGCCACCACCTCCCGTCCACGCGGGTGGACTTATGCGTCCCGGCACCACCCCTCGTCCGCGCCGGCTTGTGCGTTCCGCCACCACCTCTCCTCCGTCATCCCAGGGCTTGACCCTGGGATCCATGCGGCTGGCGCTGCAGGAGACGCGGCCGGCATTACCCCAGCGTAAGATAGAGATCTTCCCACTCGGGATTCATCGCCTCGACCAGGTCGATCTTCCATTGCCGGTTCCACCGCTTCAACGATTTCTCGCGCTGGATCGCGCTGCCGATGTCCCAATGCTCCTCGTACCAGACGAGGCGGGTGCAGCCATATTTCCAGGCAAAACCCGGCGTCAGCCCTTCGCGGTGCTCATAGATGCGGCGCTCCAGATCGGAGGTCACGCCGATATAGAGCGTACCGTTTTTCTGGTTGGTGATGATGTAAACATATCCTGCCATTTGCGCAGAGTGCCTGGTCGTGGATCCCAGGGTCAAGCCCTGGGATGACGGAGTCTGGGTTGGCGTTCTCGACCAAATGCACCGCTGGTGCAGATTGAGCGCCGGGGCAGCTTGTGGGATGTCGCTCGCGCCGAGGCTTGTGCGGCGTCGCTTTTACCGGCGCCTCATTGCGCCGCTAAGCCGAGCGTCCCGCACCACCTCTGTTGCGCGCGGTCGGACTTATGCGTCGCGGCACCATCTCTCCTTCGCACCGGCGGTCTTATGCGTGCCGGCACCACCTCTCCTCCGCGCTGGCTGGCTTTCGCGTCCCGCCACCACCTCTCCTCCGTCATCCCAGGGCTTGACCCTGGGATCCATGCGGCTGGCGCGTGTGGAGTGATGGAGTGCAGCTGCAGGAGATTATTCAAGCCGCGTGCCCGGCTATGGATCCCAGGGTCAAGCCCTGGGATGACGGAGGGTGGGATTGCCTTTGTTGCCAAACGCACTGCCGGCACAGCTTGAAGCCCTGGGATGACGGAGGAGAGGTGGGTGCCGGGACGCAGAAGCCCGTCGCTGCAGTGTTTCAACTCGTCGGCGCCACCTCCGGCTTCTTCAGTCGCAGGATGAGAACCAGCGGCACGGCGAGCGCGTAGACGGCGACGACCGAGAGCCAGATGGCGCCCGGCCATGCCTGCCGGACGAGGAAATAGATGCTGGAAAAGCCAAGCGGCGCGGCGATAGAGGCGAGGCTGACGGCCGAGGCGAGCACGCCCTGGAACTGGCCTTGCCTGGATTCGTCCACCTGCCTTGTTGCCAGCGACTGCAGCGCCGGCACGCCGATGCCGCCGAGGGTGAAGACCGGCATGATGGCGAAGATCATCCAGCTCCGGCTAGCGAAGGCCATGACGGTGAGCGCGATGGAGACGCCGGCGACGCCGGTCAGGATCGCCCCGCGTTCGCCGAACAGCTTGACGGCCGGTCCCGGCAGGAAGGCCTGGGCGAGCGTCTGGCAGAGGCCGAAGGCGCCGAGCGACAGCCCGATCGACAGCCCGTCCCAATGGAAGGCGTCGCTGCCCCACAGCGCCCAGCAGGTGCCGTAGGCCTCGCCAGTGGCGCTGAAGAGGAAGAAGAGGATGATGACGGGCAGCAGGCTCTTGACCTCGAGCACGGCGCTGAGCGGCTTCAGCGGATTGAGCGCCGACAGCGCGATCCTTTCGCGGCTGCCCGGGCGCGATTCCGGCAGGACGAAGAGGGCGAGCAGCAGGTTGGCGCCGTTCAGCGCGGCGGCTGCGATGAAGGGCAGCCGCAGCCAGTGATCGCCGAGCACGCCGCCGAGGACCGGGCCGATGATGAAGCCGAGGCCGAACATGGCGTTGAACAGGCCGAAGCGGCGGGCGCGTTTCTCCTCCGGCGATATGTCGGTGATATAGGCGGTGGCCACCGAGACGTTGGCGCTTGTCAGGCCGGCGATCGCCCGGCCGATGAAGAGCAGCAGCAGGTTGGGCGCAAAGGCGAGGAACAGGTAGTTGACGGCTGCACCGGCAAGCGAAATCAGCAGCACCGGCCGGCGGCCGAGCCGGTCGCTCAGCGCCCCGAGCACCGGCGCGAAGACGAACTGCATCACAGCATAAAGCGCGGTCAGCGTGCCGATATAGGGCGCGACGTTGTCGGCGTGGGTGATCTCCTGCAAGAGCTGCGGCAGGAGGGGGAAGATGAGGCCGATGCCGACGGCATCGAGGACAATGGCGGTAAAGATGACGGTGAGGGATCTGGTCATGGGTGCGTTCCGTGGTCGACGCAAGCCGGGAGGCTCGCCAGCGCATCCCTGATTTCGTTCAAATCACGGAATTGCGTCGCGACGCCGAGGGCTCACGATGAGGCCTGATCTGGTCAGGCGTTGGTTTCAGGGAGTGCTGGCCGAACCATGGCTGATGCGCATGGATGGCGTGTGCTCGACCGCCTGGACGACCCATTCGTCCACCTGTTTACTCCGCCACTGAGCGGATCAAGGGAGGCAGTCGCTTTTCGCGACGGCAAAGACATACGCCGGATGGTTGCGTGCGGCAAGCCTGTTTTTGTGCGGGGGATGGTTGCGGCTGTGACGCTTTGTGGCGCCGCGCTCGCGGTTCGCTTCATCGCCTTGGCGAGGCTTTTGGTCCCCGGCACTGCCTCTCCTCCTCCATCCCGGGCACCACTTCTCCTCCGTCATCCCGGGCACCACCTCTCCTCCGTCATCCCAGGGCTTGACCCTGGGATCCATGCGGCTGGCACTGCAGAAGAGCGATGATCTGAAGGGGAACAATTGAAGCCGCGCGCCTGGCTGTGGATCCCAGGGTCAAGCCCTGGGATGACGGAGTGTAGGTGGCGTTCTCGCCAAACGCGCCGATGACCGGCTCCCGGACGAATCCGGGCGGCACCAGGCCTGCCGCAGCGGTTCAGCTCGCCGGCGCCCGTTCCGGCGTCGTCAACCCGAGACGCAGAGCGAGCGGCACGGTGAGCGCATAGAACATCGCGTTGAACAGGCCGAAGCGGCGCGCGCGTTTCGCCTCCGGCGAGATGTCGGTGATCTTGGCGGTGGCTACCGAAACGTTGGCCCCCGATGACGCGTTTCGCCTGTCGTTCGGCGCATATGAGCTTGTCCTGCCCGTGCACTCGCTTCACCATGAAGGCAACTTCAGCTCCGGATAGAGACAGGCAGGCCATGACAGATATTGCGCAGATGCAGGAACAGCGGTTGAGCGCCCTTCGACAGACCGCGTCTGGCGCGCCGAGACTGCCGTCCAACCCGTTCTTCGGCGTCGGGCCGATCACCGATGCGACGACCGACGAGGTCGACAGCCGCCTGCGGCGCATCGCCTTCGACGCCTGGATCGAAAAGACCTATCGCAAGTTCGACGACAAGGGCAATGATATCGGCGGCTTCACCACGGCCGAGATTTCCCGCAGCATGCATCGCGGCTATCCGGCCGATAAGATCCTGACCGACATGATGCGGGCGATCCATCGCTATTTCGGTTTCCCGAAAGAGAACCGCATGGCGGTCGGGCTCGGCGGCGGCCATAGCGGCTTCACCGTCTGCATCCAGCACCTGATGAATGCCAACGACGCCGGCCAGCGCGTCTATGTCGATACGCCGCGGCCGGAGAGCGATCCGTCCAAGGCCGCCGGCTTCTTCCGCCAGTCATGGGCCACACAGCTGATCGAGATGCAGCGCTTCGCCGAAAAGGGCTGCGAGAGCCGCATCCATTTCGCCGCCTCCGAGGGCGTGATCCCGACGGCGGCCGAGCTTGCCGACCTCGGCGTTTCGATCTTCGTCGGCGTCGGCCACGAGACGACCGGGGCGAACGCCTATACCAGCCGCGAGATCCGCGAACTCTTGAGCTGGCTCGACGGCGATCCGGCCAACCGCCATGCGGTGTTCGACGCCACCTCGATGCTCGGCGCCATGCCGTGGGAGCCGGAACTGGTCAGCGCCGTTATGGCGAAATGCTGCCTGTTCATGCCGTTCCAGAAGGCGATCGGCGGCATTTCCGGCTATTTCGTCGCTTCCTTCACGCCGCATGCCCTGGCGCTGATCGAGAAGAACCAGCAGGATCCGGCCTGGGCGATCCCGCGGCAGCTGAAGATCGCCCCGCCGGTCGATCCGCGCCAGCCGTTTTCGGCCAAGCGCTCCGTCGATGCCGGCCCGTTCTACGATGCGGCTGAAGACCGCATGCTGGGCGGCGTCATCAATACCTACAGCGCGCTCGCCTTTGCCGAGACCACCTTCGGCCTGCTGAAGTCGGAGGCCCGGGTCGGCTCCGTCGTCGAGCTCAACCGCCGCTCCGCCGCCAATCGCGCCGTCATCGACGATTGGGTCAAGTCGCATCCGCTGCTGTCATTGACCGTCACCGATGCCGAACGGCGCGGTGCTGCGGTGACGCTGCTGAAGGTCTGGGATGCTGACATCACCGATGCCGCCATCCACGCCCGCATCATCGCCCGGTCCAAGCAGCTGCTCGGCTATGAGGGCATCACCCATCCGAACGGCGAATACGAGCCCGGCCTCGACGCGGCCCGCTATGTCAACGCCTTCCCGGGCACGCCGGGCGACTACCGCGCCTGGGTCGGCGGCATTCGCGAACCGGACGATGTCGTCGCCCTCCTGGAAAACCTGCAATATGCCTATCTCCGCGCCAAGATCGTCGTTCTCGAGGAGGAGCTGGAAAAGCACGGCGTCACCTTCGAGGCGCCTGTCAAAGCCGAAGGCGCCGTTCGCAAGGACGATCCGAACCGCGCCTATACGGTGCTGATCGCCGACCTGGTCGGCCTGCGCTTCGGCGCCGACGGCGAGCCTGATTACAGCGAGGTCAAGGCCTATATCGAGGAGAAGGGCGGCGTCTTCCATCTCGGTCCGCTCGGCGATCGCGCCGGCCTTGAAAAGGGCCGCATCCACTTCTTCTACCAGCCGAACCTCAGCACCGAGGCGGAGATCCTGCCGCAGACCGACAAGGGCCAGTACGACGCGCTGATCGCGGCGGCGACCTTCATCCCGAAGGCCTCAATCTTTCCGCTCGGCGGCGTGCGCATCGGCGCCGGCACCGGCAATATGGGCTCGGCCTCCTGGGGCGGCGGCAACGGCGAGGGCGGTACTGCGGCCCTTATGAACACGCCCGGCATCAACAGCCGGGCGACCGCCCAGATGGTGATGAAGGCGATCCTGAAGGTCGTTCCCGACCTGCCGGTCGATAGATTGCACCGGATGGTCGCCGGCGGCGATTTCGATACCGGCCGTCAGCTGAAGGATTTCCCGACAGCCAAGCTCGAGGGCCGCAAGCTCGCCGTGCTCGGCTACGGCAATATCGGCCGCGAGGTCGCCAAGCTCGCCAAGGCTTTCGGCATGAAGGTGGCGATCTATGCGCGTGAACATCACAAGCGCTGGATCGAGGCGGAAGGTTTCGACTATGCCGCCAGCCCGGTGGAAGCGGCAAACGGCGCCGATGTGCTCTCCGTCCATATCGGCCTCGGCCGTCTGGACGCATCGACCGGCCGCTATTCCAATGCCGGCACCGTCGATGCGAAGGTGCTCTCCGCCATGAAGGATGGCGCTGTGCTGGTCAATTACGACCGCGGCGAAGTCGTCGATCGCAATGCGCTCGACGCGGCACTGTCGTCGGGCAAGATCGCCCATGCGGCGATCGACGCCGATCTCTTCAAGGACGCCGCGACCGGCACGCTCAGCGGCCCGATGCTGCCCTATCTGCCGCTCGAACGGCGCCACAAGGGCAAGCTCGAGCTCCTGCCGCATGCCGCCGCCGACACCGATCACCCCTCGCGGGTGACGGGCGCCAAGCAGGCGGTCGACCAGATCTTCGACGTCATCCGCTTCAAGTCGGTCGTCAATCTCAAGGGCGACCTGCCGGAGGGTTACGTCTCCGCCGGCAGCCGCACGCCGGCCGGCATCGGCAAGGTGACGAAGCAGGCGGTCGCGGAGGCCGCCGGCAAGGCGGAACTGCTGGAGGAACTGCGCCAGGTCTCGGAAAGGATCGCGGCGATCACAGGCGCGCTTTCCGCCGTCTCCGATCCCGGCCACCGCGCGCGCATCGTCGAGCGTTACACCGGCCTCCTGGTCGAAAATGCCGACCGGCAGCGCGCGCTTCTCGACCAGCTCGGCCTCTACGGGCCGGCGCAGGGGTGAGTTGCAGCGGCGGTTCGGCCCCAACGGCCTCCTGTCGTTGCGGAATGAGGGATTGCGGCATAGACGATCTCGATTATGGGGACCGCTCAGCGCGTGGGCAGACGTGGGCGTCGCATTCCCGTGGAGCCCCGATTGGCAGGAGGCGAACACTTCGTCCCTCGCTCGCCGATGCGCAGATTCGTTCGAAAAGACGAGCGGGCATTGTAAACGGAATTTGTTTGGGGAAGCCCTAAAGCTCATCCGATCTCCCCCCTTGTGGGGAGATGCCCGGCAGGGCAGAGGGGGTATTTACCGGCGGTCTCAGGCGGCACCCTTGCCGCCTGTCTCCATAAGCCGGACGAGCCCGTTACTTCTGTTCGGGTGCCAGGAATTCGGCGCAATAGGACGGGCCGTTGACGCCAGGAATGTCGGCGACAGTGCGGATGTCGCGGATCGTGTAATCGGAATTCGTGGTGATTTCGGCCTGGCAACGCAGATAGGCGGTGCGGGCAGCGGCGATCTGCTTGCCGCGCTTGCCATCGGCGCCCTCGGCATATCTAGCCGGAATGCGCACGGTCTTGTAGCCGCCGCGCCAGGTATAGATGGTGCTCGAACCTTCCTCGCGATCGCTGATCGGCGGCCCGTAGGCGGCAAAGAAGATGCCGGCCGATTTGCCGACCCAGCGGGCCTCGATCGGATTGCCGGCGGAAGGAATGGTTGTGCATCCGGCAAGCGCAATGGCAAGCCCGGCCGCGGTGATGGTGCGGAGTTTCATCGTGTCGTCCCTGATCTCTAGCGCAATGGCTGCGAAGCCGCCGTCACGGCGGTTTCGCCTGTCCCGCCGAGCCCTTTAGCGCGGAACCCGGCAAAAGAAAATTGCCCCTTTTGCACTTCCGTTCGATTTGCCCGCGGTGTGTCTTTTTGCTGCAGCAGCCGCTTTCGCCCGCCGTCATCAACCCGTCAAAAATTCCCTCGGCTTTTTGAAATTTGGCGCTTGTGCAACCAGATAGGCTGTTCTATAGAAGCGCCGCTGGTCACGGAGTGTAGCGCAGTCTGGTAGCGCACCACGTTCGGGACGTGGGGGTCGAGTGTTCGAATCACTCCACTCCGACCAGCTAGAAACCCCGCTTTGGCGGGGTTTTTCGTTTCTCGCTGGTGTTGCTGCGCGTAAAGTCACAGACGCGGCTTAAGGAAACGCGTTTGGCAAGCTGTTGTCCAGAATATAGAAGTGCTCGCCGATCTTTCTGACGCCGACGACCTCGTCCGGACCCGGATCGAGATTGACGCATTCTTTCTTGTTTTCCAAACAGGATTTCTGAAGGCGCTGTTGCCAGGCAGCGGATTGCGCGCCTTTGGGCAAGGCGATCTCGTCACTCTCATCATAGACGAGCGTCGAGTATGTCTTAGCCCTGAACGTGTCGTCCCATACGAATGTGCGCAAGCGCGGCGCCTCGTCCGGCGGATCGCTTCGTTCGATCTCAGCCAAATACGCCTGCCTGGTCAGCGCAAATCGAACGCTGTCGGGCGTTATAGAGGCCGTGGCGAGGAGATAAAGGGCGAAGAGCAACAGCAGGGGCGCTGTCAGGAGAGACAGGACGCGTCGCCAGCGCCGCAGCGCCAGGTTGAAGCACATGGAGCCCGCAACGGCGATCAGCGTCGCGAGCCAAATGATAAGACCGATCGTTCCCCAGTCCCATCGAGGCGCAAGCCAGTAGAGCCAAACTTCCGCCAGAAGCGGCAACAGCCAGAGGGCATATGTCCACGTAAACCGGTCGCTACGTTTTTCTGGCTTTGGCACGTTTTGGCTGGCGGCAAGTTGATTCGCCCAGCGACGATAACATGTGAGATAGTCACCTCAACTGGAACGAGTCCGAACGCCGCTCGTTGAGTCGCGTGTTCCGCGTTGGGGGGTTGCATCATGAGCAGGCGACGAAGCTTCAAGCCGGTGAAGATCACCATCAATGGCAAGACCAGGACCGTCTATAACGTCGTCCAGGCCGGCAATACCTTGCTGAACGATTGGCCGGAGCAGACGCCGGCGGCCAAGGCTGCCGAGCTGCTTGTGCTCGATGTCTTCAACGATGTTGCCGAGCCCGAGCAGGTGCGGCGGGCATTCATTACCGCTGCCAAGGCGAGCGACATCAAGTTCAGTTCCTGACCGGCCTCACCGGCCGATGGGTTAATCACTCCCGCCGGAAAGCTGCGGGAAGATCCACAGGTACATCAAGCGGCTGGAAATGCCGCAAATTTTCCGTGACGACGGTGAGGTCATAGGCGCGTGCCGTCGCCGCGATGATGAGATCGCCAAGGCCGGGATGACAGCCTTTGCTTTCGGCCTCGTCCGCCAGGGCGCCGGCGATCCGCGCGACAAGGGCGTCCATCGGCAGGATACGATCCCCGAAACTGTCGGTGATGAAATTCAGCCATTGCGAAAGCCGCTTTGCCCGCTCGATGCCCCCGCGACGGTGAAGGCTGCGCATTCCCTTTTCGACTTCGGAAAGCGTCATGACCGACAGAAAAAGCGCGTCGGCTTCGCCCCGAGCGTGGAACCATGCTCGAACGGAATCCGAGGGTGGTGTGCGATCCGGCGCAAACTTGCTGATAATGTTCGTATCGAGGAGATACGCGGTCAAAGATCGGTATCCCTCAATTTTGAGGGGTTGCGCTCCAGTTCGACGCCGCCGGGGAAGGTCAGCAGGAAATCCCCGAAATTCGGCCGCGGCTTGCTGAGTGCCTTCCTTGCAGCTTCGGCCGCTTCCACGGAAACCAATACGGCGGCGGGCTTGCCATGGCGGGTTATGGTTACGAATTCGCCCTTTGCAGCTTCATCCACCAGGCCGGCGAAACCAGCCTTTGCCTCCGCGACGCTGATTGTCGACATCGCCACCTCCTGTCCAGTATGACCATATGTAGTCAAAATAGGCTGGCCGCGGCTGGAATCAAGGAAAATTCCCATCCACGCGGCCGAGAGGATCGCGGCCATGATGCCGAAGGCGATGCAGGTGATTGCTTGAATCCGCCAGGAGACGAAGGTGACCGGCGCCGGAATGATGGGCTTCTCGGCGCATTCACCGGGCGGGCAGGCGCAGCCGGAAAAGGCTTTGATGACGCAATCGGCGGACATGTCCTTTTCTCCCTCAGGCATAAAGCTGATCGCCATCCGTGATGCCCATGACCTCGCGGGCATAGCGGTAATGCGCCTCGACGCTGGCCGTGGCGCCGCGCAGCCATGACGGGCCGCGCACCGAATGTTCGGGGCGGCCGAGATAGGCAAAGCCGAGCGCGCCCATGCGCTGGGCCTCGTTGGCCATATAGGCTGCGCAGTCGCCGAGCCCTCGGGCAGCATTCCAGCGGGCGTCCCGCCGGCTCTGTTCGGTCTCGATCCCGCGGATATGCTGCATCGCTCTGCCCTCTTTCGTGCCGGCCCTCGGCGTCGAGTTTAAGGTATATATCATACCTCAGATCGTCAATTAGATAAGGTATAAAAAATACCCAAACGGTTGACGAGGTACGAATCGTAGGCGTATGTCTCAGGCAGATGATTGGGCGACCGGGTGCAACTCCCGAGCTGACGAAGCCCAGCGGCGCGGGAAGCGAAAGTCCTTAAGTGCGCTGTCAGAAAATCAGGACGAGGGTGAAGCGAATGGCCCCTCTGGCACGTGTCCCATCCCGGCTCCGGCCTTCAGGACATGGCCAATGCTCTCCCGGCTTCATGGGCCTTGCTCATGGGGTAGGGGGAAGCTTTGGCCGGAACCCTCCCTCACCAGCCTTCAGGAACTGGAAAGAGATGGGAGAGAGAGGGAGTGAGAGAGACCAGGATATCGCAGGCGCGCGGGGCGGGCGATGATCCGCTCTGCGGCGCGTCGCAGCTTTCAGATTTTGACGCCCGAGCTCGAAACGGTTGTTTGCAGCCGTCAGTCTCGCAAAGTTGCGGCATGCATTGCGTGTGGTTGCGCGAAGCGCCGGGCAGAGCCGGTTTCCGGCTTGCGAGAGGTTCACCTCAAAGCAGGACCGCCCGCGCGGCGCCGAAAGCGATGATCAGTACGGCAAGTGTGACGATAGAGAACAGATTCTGCCGGCTCGTGACGGCGGGCGGATTGCCTTGAATCTTTTTGGGAAGACGTTGGAGTGTTGCTGGAATGGTGAGAGCTATATCGCGGGACTGATTGACGTTTTTTGTAGGGCTCGGACTCTCACATCTCGATCACCGACCGCCGGACGCGGCCGACGATGGTGACGGCGCCCTGGAATTCCGGCGGCGGCACGTCCTCGTAGGAGGCGGGCTGGAAGGGCGGATTGTCGTTCGGACGGTAGCGCTTGTAGGTCGCGGCCCCGGTCTCGTCGGCGACGACGTAGAGCGCATTCGGCGCCAGGCGCTTGTCGCGGCGGTTGACGAAAATGATTGAGCCCGGCGGCGAGATCTTGTTCATCGAATTGCCTTCGACCTCGAGCGCGATCCAGTCGCCGTCGGGCAGATCGAGCGCGGCGACGGTCGGGAATTCCGAGAAGTCGGTGATCGGCGCCTGCTCGGTCAACTGCCCGGCGCTGACCCAGGAGATCTTCGGCACGTCGGCGACGGAGACCGGCCGCTCCTCCGGATCGAGCGCATCGCCGGTTCCGAACTGCAGCCAGTTGAGATTGACCTTGAACGCCTTGGCATATTTCTTCGCATCGGCGATGCCGAAGCCGTTGCGGCCAGACTCGTGCGCCTTGTAGACATTGGCGTTCCAGCCCAAACGATCGACGATCGCCTTCGGCCCGGCAAAGCCCGCGTTCTTCCTGGCCATGACCAGACGCTTTGCGCGTTCTTCGCGCTCAAATTGTTCCTGATCTTTCAACATGATATAAATCATACCCTAAAAAAAGGTACATGTAATCCCCTAATTCGCTTGACGTGCGAGGTATTTTACGTACCCTTATTCCCATGACAAGCATTGATTACGCCAACAAACGGCCCCGGCTTTCGGGCATTGCCAATGCCCGCTACACCGGCTGCCCGCGCTGCGGCAGGGCGCTGTCGATCGCCGAGGTGATCGAGCGCCATTGCGAGAATTGCGGCCGGCAGACGGAGCCGGAAGAGATGCGGCAGACGCCGGTCTTCCCCGGTCCCCAGCCGATCACCAATTCCGACAGCCTCACTCCTCCCTGAAGGCTTTCGGCAGCTGGCGTCGTCGCGCTCCCTCGGCGACGCCAGCCTCTTCCACAAGTTTGAAAATGAACGATCTGGCCGGCGCCCGCTTGGCGGGAAGGGCCGGCTGCGGATCGAAATGAGAAAGAGGATCAAGCGATGAGCATCGCCACAGCCTATCAAGGCACTGACATGAACGCCCTCGAGCTCTTCCGCTCCGGCCGGGACTATATCGAGATCGCCAGCATTCTAGGCATGTCGGTGCCCGCCGTGGAAATGGAGATCCACCGGCTTCGCAGCGCCGAGAAGGGCGACACCGCCCAGCAGGATTACGCCGCCGGCAAAGCCAGGCGGTTTGCCGGCCGCGCCGCCAAGCCCGGCGCCCTGGTCGGTTTCGCTGGCGCCCGACGCAGGCTCCGGATTTGAGGGGAGCTCTCGAGCGGGAAGGCAGTCGCATGGAAAAGCAAGAGATCCACAAGGACATCATGGAGATCCTCAGCCCGGTGCTGGGGCAGGAACTGGCGGAGGCGATCATCGAGCATCGCAGCCGCACGCTGAAGAAGCCGCTGACGGCCTATGCGGCGAGGATCCAGGTCAGGGAGTATCTCAAGACCGGCAATCCGGTCGAGGCCGCCGAGATGCAGATCCTGCGCGGCTGGCGGGCGATCAAATCCGATTGGTATTTCAATGAGAAGGCGAGGGAAGCCGGGCCGATCAATGCAAGCGTGGGCAGAAGGACGACGGTCGATGCCGCAAGAGATTTCCTCTCCGGTGAAGATCATAGCGGGGATGCTTTCGGGCTTTCCGGCCTCCGCCGGCATTGATCCCGACATGCAGATCCGCGCCTATCTCGTCGCCATCGACGGCATTCCGGCAGAAGCGGTGTGGCGCGCCGCGAAGCTGTTCCTGTCAGGCAAGGTCAGGGACCATAACCGCGCCTTCGCCCCGAGCTCGGCGAGCTTCGCCGAAATCGCCCGCCAGCAGCAGGCGGTGATGACGGCGGAAAGCCGCCCGCGCGTCGAGGCGCCACCCGAACAGCCGCAGCCGAAGGTCGCGGCCGAGAAGATGCTGCTGCTGAGACAGGCGGCAAACGGCAGCCGCAGCGCCAAACGGGCGCTGGCTGAGATGTTTCCCGATAATCCGGTCATCGCAAAGGCCGCACGAGACGCACAGGAGGCAGTGGGATGAGAGATCTGTTCTGGACGGAAGACAAGATCGTCAAGGCGCAGAAGCTCTGGCAGGAAGGGTTTTCGGCGCGTGAGATCGCCGAACTCTTCGGCTCGAAGAAGAACACCGTCATCAACATGGCGCATCGCAACCGCGACAGGTTTCCGTCAAGGCAGGATGCGCGCAGGCAGTTGGCGACCGCCGGCGCGGCGCCCGCGCCGATCCGCCATCCCGACCGTGTCAGGCGGGTGACGCTGTCGGGCGCCGAGGTGACGATGCCGCGTGTGCCGACGATCGACGGGCCGGCGCCATGAGCGCCGTGACCCCGCGCGAGCGGGAAATCATCGGCTGGATGGCGCAAGGCAAGACCGCCGCCGAGATCGGCACCATCCTCGGCATCTCGCCGATCACCGTCAACACCCACGTTGCCAACGCCAAGGCGAAACTTGGCGTGTTCAAGGAGACCGCGCTGGTCGCCGCCGCACTTCGAAACGGCATCATTCGATAGGAAGGACATCCCCATGGGCGGCAAGGCCACCAAGGTGAAGATACAGCGGGCAAACAAGGGCGCAGGTCGGCCGCGCAAGGCCAATGTCGAGCGTTTCCCCTGCGGCAAGATCAAGCCGTTCGAAACCGAGAAGGAGAATATCAGCGTCGCGATGGCGGCGCGCCGGCGCATTCACGGCTTCGGCAGGACGGTTGATGACGAGACAGTCAGAAGCCCCTATGCCGGTTATACCCTCGGCCGCATGTTTCTCGACGGGCTGATATCAGACGAGCAGCGCCAGGCCGGCGACGATTACGCCGAGGTCATGGCCCGCTACCACAAGACGACGGGCATCCCGGCCCCGAGCCCGAGGGCCCAGTCGCTCTTTGCCGTCAAGGGCCATGAAGGCGAGGTGACCGAAAGCCTCGCCGACCGCGCCCGCAAGGCCAGCAACCGCATGATGGAACTGCAGGCCGTCCTTCTCCGCTGCGAGGACGGGCCGCAGGTGCGCAGCACCGTCTATAACGTCGCTGTGATGGACTACGAACATCTGCGCCAGATGCCGCCACAGCAATTGCTGTGGCTGCGGCGCGGGTTGATTGCGCTGCGCAGGGCGAAGGGGTGATATGGGGGTCTGCCGCAGAGCGTGCCTCATCCTCCGTCCGCACCGCGGGTGCGTTGGGCAACAAGGCCAACCCCGCACTCCGTCTCCTCGGGCTTGACCCGAGGATCAGGCTTGACCCTGGGATCCACAGCCACGCACGCGGCTGCAGTTGTTTGCGTCGCACATCGTCGGCACGCAGTGCCTCGCCCGCATGGATCCCAGGGTCAAGCCCTGGGATGACCGAGGAGAGGTGGTGCCGGGAGAGATAGGCGGCGTCGGCGCGATGACGTTCCGGCAAACGCGGCGCCTCACACTGGCCGGCGGTACCACGCCAAAAGCCGCGCCTCACACGCTTCACCGGCGGCAACTGCGGCAACAGCGGGCGCAATCCGCACCGGCGGTGCGTTGGGCAACAAGGCCAACGCCACACTCCGTCATCCCAGGGCTTGACCCTGGGATCCACAGCCATGCACGCGGCTGCAGTTGTTTCCGTCGCACACCGTCGGCACGCAGTGCCTCGCCCGCATGGATCCCAGGGTCAAGCCCTGGGATGACGGAGGAGAGGTGGTGCCGGGAGAGATAGGCGGCATCGGCGCGATGACGTTACGGCAAAGGCGGCCCTCACGCTGGCCGGCGGTACCACGCCAAAAGCCGCGCCTCACACGCTTCACCGGCGGCAACTGCGGCAAAAGCGGCGCAAGCCGCACCGGCGGTGCGTTGGGCACAAGGCCAACCCCACCCTCCGTCATCCCAGGGCTTGACCCTGGGATCCACGCCGACCTCCAACTCCGGGCATCGATCCCAGGCTCAAGGCATGGGATGACGGAGGTCGGGGCGGGTGTTTTTGCCGCTCCAATCGCGATGCCGATCAGAACTGGGCAAGGGATGTGGGCGCCTCCAAACATATGGACGCGCCCTGGCTTTGACTGGAGTGGGCCGCACAGAGTATCGAAGTGCATGGCTGCGTTGTAAGCACCTCCGCACGGCCCATAATACTTACGATCGGCAAAGCCCGTTGTTCCCGAGCCGGCTGAACATTTTGGATGCGACGCGCTTCAGAGAGATTTGAACGGTGCGCCCGGCAGCTCCAGCGCAAAACCCCGCATCCCCTCATGTTTTCACCGCCGGGAAAACAGGAAGCGCGGAGTGGTCGTCAGGCTGCGATAGGCCTGCGGAAAGATCGAGCGGGCGCGCGGATAGGACTGGAGCGATGCCACATTGTCGCGCGATAGCGAGTGAGCTCCAGTCGCCTTTCCATTTCCCGTCGCTTGGCGAAGTCCTCGTCGCTCACTTCTCATCAGAGTTATAGGTTCCTGCCAAAACCTTATAACGGACGACAGGTCTCCGTCCCCGGGGCTTGTCCGAGGACGCAGGCGAGCCTCCATGCGGAAGCATTCTGTTCTAGGGGCGGTCAATCCGTCTTCAGTTGCTCGGGAAGCTGTCCGTAAGCCGTCAGAATCGCCCTGACCAGGCCGGGAAAGCGCTCGTCGAGCTCCGCGCAGCGGGTCTGGTTGCGCATCTCCACGCCCTGGCGCTCGCTGCGGATCAGGCCGGATTCGCGCAGCACCTTGAAATGGTTCGATAGCGACGATTTTGGAATGATGCGGTCACCGAGGTCAGCCAGCGCAGAACAGGTCCCGCCGCAGGCGGTGCCGGCGAGCTTGGCGAATATCGCGACGCGCTCGGGATCGGACAGCGCATAGAGGATTGCCTCGGGCTTTATGTCCTCCAGGGCTGGGTGAAAGAGCGGTCTCATGAATTTTATATAGTCCCACTTGACATCGAGATCAACAGTTCCGAATTTCTGAACTACGGAACGAAGCTGCCAATTCCGGCGGCTGTCCGGATCAGAAGGAACAAGAGATGGCTAAGCTCACAGGGAAGGTCGCAGTCGTAACCGGGGCGTCCAAAGGCATCGGCGCCGCGATCGCAAAGGCGCTCGCAGCAGAGGGGGCGCAAGTGGTGGTCAATTACGCCTCGAGCAGGGCGGGAGCCGATGCCGTGGTGGAGGCGATCAGCGCCAAGGGCGGCAAGGCTATCGCGGTCCAGGGCGACGTTTCCAAGGCCGAGCAGGCGCAGGGACTGGTCGATGCCGCGGTCAAGGAATTCGGCAAGCTCGACGTGCTGGTCAACAATTCGGGCGTCTATGAATTCGCACCGATCGACGAGGTGACCGAGGAGCAGTATCGCCGCATCTTCGACATCAATGTTCTCGGTGTTCTCCTGACCACCCAGGCGGCGGTCAAGCATCTCGGCGAGGGCGGCAGCGTCATCAACATCTCCTCGGTGGTCACCAGCCTGGGGCTGCCGGCCACCGCCGTCTACACCGGCACCAAGGGCGCCGTCGAAGGCATCAACAGCGTGCTGGCCAAGGAGCTCGGCCCGCGCAAGATCCGCGTCAACGCCATCCTGCCAGGCATGATCGAGACCGAGGGGACGCACTCGGCCGGCGTCATCGGCTCGGATCTCGAGCAGAGCATCGCCGCCCAGACGCCGCTCGGCCGCATCGGCCAGCCCGATGATATCGCCGACGTCGCGGTCTTCCTCGCCTCCGACGACGCCCGCTGGCTGACCGGCGAACGTCTGGTAGCCAGCGGCGGTTACCGCTGAGATGTAAGTGAAAAGCGCGCGCTTCTTGAGCGCGCGCATACTCGGATACGGGTCCAGCCACCCTCCGTCGTCCTCGGGGCCGACCAGCATTCGATCAATATTGCAGCGAACGTGCCCTAATCGAGCCCCGCGATCCGCAAGCCCTCGATATATCGGGCACGGTCTTCAACCCGGATCAGTGGGTGATATTTCTCGACCCAAGCGATACTGACGTTCGGCTGCAATCGCCTGCACTCGGCGAGACCCTGTCGCGCCAGCTCAGCGTCACCCGCGAGGCCAGCGGCTGCAGTCAGGGTTCGCCAGGCTGTACCGTAGTCAGGCCGGAGTTGAACAGCCCGACGCTCGGCATTGACCGCGTCCACGTAGCGGCCCGCGATAAGATGGCACAGGCCTTCGATCGAGAGATTGGCGGGTTGGGCGAAGTCGCGGGGGCTCAATCGATTGGCAATCTTTAGTTCGCGGAAACCTTCCTCCGCAAGACCTGCATAAGCGTAGGTAACGGCCAGAATGACTCGTGCCAATGCGAAACACGGGTTGCGCTGCAACGCTTCATTTAGCTCTTCAACAGCGGGGCCAAAGCGCCGCGACAAGGTGAAGACATAGGCGGCGGCCAGATGTCCCCAGGGATCGTCCGGATCGAGATCGATCGCGCGCTGGGCAAGAATCAAGCCTTCCGATACCCCGCGCCCGAAATCCATATTGCCGAGCGCGACTCTGGTGGCGAAAATCCAGGCCAGCAGACTGTGCGCCCGCGCATAGCCGGCATCAAGTTCGATAGCTCGCTTGAGTAGGGTGATACCTGTGTCGTCGTTCTGGGAAACCCAGGTCCAGATGTAGGGCATTGCTCGCACGACGCACCCCCAAGCGTCGAGGCTCTCCGGGGGCTTGGTCTGAAGCCGAAGATTTTCGGCAGCGTAGAGCTGCGGCTCAATCGTGGCGACGACACTGGCAGTGATCTCATCCTGCAGCGCAAAGATGTCGGCGGTGAGCCGATCGTAGTGCTCCGCCCAGATGTGGTTGTCGCTGGTCGCGTCGACGAGTTGGCCAGTCACTCGCAGCCGATCACCTGACTTGCGCACGCTGCCTCCCAGCACATAGCGAACACCGAGTTCACGAGCGACTTGACGGCTACTTAGCACCTTGCCTTTGTAAGCGAAGGTCGAATTGCGCGCGATAACGAAGAAGCCTCGCGCCTTCGACAATGCAGTGATAATGTCTTCAGTGATACCGTCCCCGAAATACTCCTGGTCCGGGTCACCGCTCATGTTCTCGAACGGCAGGACAGCGATCGATGGCCTTTCGCGCGATGTGGCCTGCGCGGCTCGGCCGGTCATTGAAGGGTGCGCAACTCGCATCCTGAAAACATGGACTGGCTGGGCGATGTTCTTCAGCGTCTGATCGCCCATGTCTTCGAAGGTGCAGTCAACTCTTCCGGCTACGTCTTCCCGCACGCGGGCCGACACGCAGATGCCACCCGGTTCGGCGATGCCTTCCAACCGTGCGGCGATGTTGACGCCGTCGCCGAAAATGTCGCCGTCCTGCTCTACAACATCCCCGACATTGATGCCGATCCGAAAATCTATCCGCGACTCCACGGGTTCACTGGCGTTACAGTTCGCCATAAGAGCCTGAACTTCGACCGCGCACCGAACTGCATCAACTGCGCTCGTAAACTGCGCCAGCAAACCGTCACCTGTGGCTTTGACAATGCTGCCGCCGTTTCGCCTGATGGTAGGATCAACGTCGTCGCGGCGATGCATTGTCAGCCGAGTAAGCGTCCCCTCCTCATCGATTCCCATGAGGCGGCTATAGCCAGCCACATCGGCGGCGAAAATGGCGCAGAGCCTGCGTTTGGCCCGATCCGTCGGCAACCCCATCCCCTTTTGATCGAGATTATACACAGACTCCGAGTGCTCTGCGAGCAATCTAGCGCAGCGACTTGGCCAGCGGGCAACGGCTGCCCCAGCAAAAACTCCCGCAGCCAAACTTGTCCTCTTGGTGATAGCAACGGAGCAACAAGCGGTTCAGCCAGTCCGGAAGGGCTCAAGGCCTTGGCTGGCCGGACGCGGTGCCGCAACATATGCGCTCTGTCGCGCCGGATGCGCTAGTCCACTTCGTCGGCCGAGATGTGCTTGACTTCGGTAATTCTCACCAGCGGGATTTCGGCGCGTTCGTTTGCCTCCTTCACTTCCTGCTCCGACGAAGCGTCGAACAGGCAGAATGATCGTTCCTCGGCGGGTACGAATGTCGAGCGCAGATAGCGCACCGGCTTACCCTGCCTGGTCATCTCGGCAGTGACATTTTTCGCGCGGGATGCCGCCGCACTGAGCTGATCGGGAGTGATTCCTGGCAGGTGTCTTTCGACCATATACTGTGGCATGACGATTGTCCCTGTGTTGAGCGATGACAACATGCGTTTGGACATGCCGCGCGTTCGCTTTGACTTCCGGCCGTTGCGAACCGACATCTATTTTGCCGCCGTATTCACAGACCTCGTCCGACACTCAGCGCGTTGAAACACGGTTTCGCGCGACACGATCACGAGCGCGATTTCAGAATATCTTTACCTGTCTCAGACGCTTGCCAGCCAATACGGGCGACGGCACGAGAAGTTTACAGGCGACGGGCATCTTTATCTATTAGAATCTGCTGATGTAGTCGTCCATTTCTCCTGAAACTCATCGCCTGTTGGAAGCAACGGCGGCGTCACCTGACAGCCGGCCAGGCGAACGATCTGCCAATCCGGGTGGGCTGCCACTTCGGCGAATGTTCCCGAATGCACGATGACGACGCCTGGATCGGTCGTGCCTTGAACGTCGCGAAGCGACCAGGCAGCGCTTGCGGCCCGTCGCGAAGAGCCGATGACAGCCGAGGACTGGTTCCTGAAGGGGCGGGGATGACCGCCGAGTCGGCCCCGCTGGCAATTCGAGAACAGTTCCTAGGTCTTCAGGTCAAAGCGTTTTGTGAAACTGAACACCTCTGGCGCCTTGCAGCGGTTCAGGGCATCCTATGATGGCTGAAAATTGTGTTTATGGCAGTTGGAGGAATGCCGATGCGCTGCTTTACCGTGCTTGGACCTTCGCAGACCGGAAAATCGACAGTCGTGGAAAAGCTCGGCTCGTTGGAGGGGGCGCCGAGAAAATCCAGCTCCCCTTATGGACTGAACCTCACAGAATTCACCTTTGGAAACGAGGCGTGGTGCGCGCTGGATGCGCCAGGACCGAACGAAGCGTTGGCGCATGTGCAGCACGCGCTTCTTGCCAGCGACGCCTGCATCCTGTGCGTTTCTCCGGCTCCCGAGGAAGCTGTGCTCGCCGCGCCCTATCTGCGCATAATCGAGGCATCGGAGACGCCTTGCATCCTCTTCGTCAATCGAATCGACGAACCGAGAGGACGGCTAAGGGATGTGATCGCGGCGCTTCAGGACTATGCAAACCATACTCTTCTGCTTCGACAGATCCCGATCCGCGAGGGGGACAGGATCGTGGGGAGCTGCGATCTCATTTCAGAACGGGCGTGGCAATACCGGGAAGGCCAGACTTCGGCGCTGATCGCAATCCCGGAAAGCGCCGCTGAACGCGAGCATGAGGCGCGCACCGAGCTTTTGGAACACCTGTCCGAATTCGACGATTGGCTTCTTGAGGAGCTGATCGAAGATCGCGAGCCACCCAGCGACGCGCTCTATGCCATTTCGTCACGGGTTCTCAGGGAAAACCGGATCATTCCAGTCCTGATCGGTGCCGCAAGCCATGGCAACGGCATGATGAGGTTGATGAAGGCGTTGCGCCACGAGGCGCCGCAGGTCACGGCTCTTCGGCAGCGACTGGCTCGTGCGGGCAATGTCGATGAAAACAAGCTGACCGCCGTGAGCTTCCATGCCTATCATCGTCAGAATATCGGCAAGACGGTGCTGGTGCGTGCGTTTGGTGAGGGACTGCGGCAAGGCGCGTCACTGGGCGGCTCCAGCCTCGGCGCCGTGCAGGATCCCGCAAACGGACGGTCCAGCTCGGCGATCACGCCTGCACCGGGGGATGTCTTCGCAACGGTCAAGTCCGACCACTTGACCGTCCCGTCGCTGTTGACATCAAACGCGACGGTCGCCCCGCCCGAATGGACCGAGCCACCCACGCCGATGCTTGAAAGGATCCTGGTCCCGGGCAGCGAACGCGATGAAAACAAGCTCTCCGAAACGCTGGCAAAACTTTCCGAGACGGATCGCGGTCTTGTCGTTTTGCAGGAGGAAGGCACGGGCGCCCAGCTCGTCCGCGCCCAGGGCCCGATACATCTGCGCGATCTCTGCCGAACCCTGTCCGACGTCTTCCACATCGAGGTAACCGATCGAACGCCCAGGCCGATCTACCGCGAGACAATCGCGAAGCCGTCCGAGGTTCACTACCGGCATCGCAAACAGACCGGCGGTGCCGGGCAATTCGCGGATGTGAAGCTGAGCATTCGTCCCAACGAGCGCGGCCGGGGCTTCACCTTCAGCGAAACCGTCAAGGGTGGCGTCGTTCCGCGCAACTACATCCCTGCCGTCGAAGCAGGCGCGCGCGAAGCGATGGAGAAAGGGCCGCTCGGCTTCCAGGTCATTGATGTCGGCGTAACGCTGTTCGATGGACAGCACCATGCTGTCGACAGTTCGGAACACGCCTTCAGGACTGCGTCGAGAATGGGAGTGCGGCAGGCGCTTTCCGAAGGGTCGGCCGTTTTAATGCAGCCGGTCTTCCGCAGCGAAATTCACATTCCGTCGATCTATTCCGGCAGCCTCGTCCAGATCGTCTCCGCTCTCAAGGGTCAGGTTCTCGGCTTCGACCGGGATGAAACCGCCAAGGGATGGGACATCTTCCGGGCACTTATTCCCGGCGGCGCACTTGACGATCTGGCGCGGGCTCTGCGCTCGGCGACGCAGGGCATCGGTTACTTTTCCAAGACCTTCGATCACTTCGAGGAGCTATACGGCAAGGAAGCGGACGCCATCGTGAGGGCACACGAGGAACAAGGCGTCGCACACTGAAACATTCGCGCCACTTCATGCTCGTTCGTGGAATGGGCTCATGTCGTTGAGTTAACCGGGTTCTTCCTCTCTTTGGGTGGAGCGGTGGCAGCATTCGTGCCCTCGGCAGTTCGGGAGCTGCCCGACCATACATTGCGCGCTTGAGGGTCTTGAGGCGGTTGATCCGGCCTTCGGGCTGTCCGTTGCTCCGGGCCAGCTCGATGGCGTTGCTGACGGCGTCGATGTCGCCTTAACTCATTGATTTCGGGGGAGCAGGGACTCGTTTCTTCAGGATCGCTGGTTCGAGTCCGCTCAAGAGCAGCAATATGACCGCTTTGCGCCAGAAGCGGCTGTCAGGGAGACACGCAACTCAGATCGACGCTATCCCTTGACAGCTCGTCAGGCCCCGCACCGTTCGGTTCTCATCCTGAACAAGCATTCGGTCATTTCAATGCTGCGAACTTCTCGACCATGGCAGTTGGTCCAGAGACGATCAGCAGGTCGCCCCGCTCGACCATCGTGTCTTGCGTCGCATAGGTGAAGTCCTGATGAGGCCTCTTCACCCCCACCACGGTCACCCCGTGCTTCGTGCGCACCCCCGACTCGCTCAGCGTCTTTCCCGTTGCTTCGGCAGGCGCGGTGGTCTTCACAATTGCGAAGCCGTCATCAAACTCAATGAAATCGATCATCTTTCCCGTCACCAGATGGGCAACACGCTCGCCCATGGCCGCTTCCGGATAGACGACGTGGTGTGCTCCGGTTCGCTCGAGAATTCGTCCGTGGTTCGGGCTTAACGCCTTCGCCCATATATCAGGCACGCCAAGCTCGGAGAGCGCCAGGACCGTCAGCACACTCGCTTCGATGTCGGTCCCGATCGCGACTACCGCATGGGCGAAATCCTGTAAGCCGAGCTTTCTCAACGTGTCGGCATTCGTGCTGTCTGCCTCGACGACGTGGGTCAGCCGATGGGACCAGTCTTGCACCAGCTGGGCGCTTTCGTCCATGGCGAGGACGTCGTGCCCAAGGTGGACGAGGGACTGCGCGACGGCAGTTCCGAAACGGCCAAGGCCGATGACAACGACGCCGTCACCCGTGAAAGCCGTATTTTTAGCCAACGATTGGGCGCTCCTCTGGATAGCGGTAGGGGACATATCTTTCCTTGAGCGCCAGGGCGCTCGCCACCGTTATGGTGCCAACCCTTCCGACGAACATCAAGGCGACGATCACCAATTGCGCCGATGGCGGAAGATCGGCGGTGATGCCGGTGGAGAGGCCGACGGTAGCGAAGGCCGAGATGACCTCGAACAGGACGGCTTCAAGGGAAAAATGCGTGACGCTCAGGACGAAAAGCACGCCGGCTCCAATGGCACCGAGCGCCAGGAGAACCACGGTAAGCGCCTGCCGCTGCACATGCCGGCCGATCCTGCGCCGGAATATGTTCGAGTCCGCATCTCCGCGGATTTCAGCCCAGACGACGACACCGAGAAGCATGAAGGTCGTGACCTTGATCCCGCCCGCCGTGCCGGCGCTTCCGCCGCCAATCAGCATCAGTGCGTTGCTCAGCGTCAGCGTCTCGGTGGTCATCTTGCCCACGTCGACCGAGTTGAAGCCGGCGGTGCGTGTCATCACCGAATGGGTCATGGCGTTGAGCAATTTGTCGGGCAAGCTCATCGGGCCCAGAGTTGCCGGATTGGCCCACTCATAGGCGGCAACCGCAACAAATCCGACTATGAGCAGGATAGCGGTGCCGACAAGCGTGATCTTGGCGTGAACGGAAAATCGCGAGGGATCGCGCACACCCTGCGGCAGTTCGAAGAGAATGGGGAAACCCAGGCCGCCAATGACCACTGCGAGCATAATGGGACCAAGGATTGCCACATCCCCCGTAAAACCCATCAAGTTGTCCGAAAAGGTGGAAAAGCCCGCATTATTGAAAGCGGAGATCGATTGGAAGAGGCCGTGCCAGAGGCTTTCCAGCCAAGGGAGCCCGTAGCCGAAATGGAAGCGGAGGATGAGGACCAGTGCGGTAACCGCCTCCACAGCGAGAGTAACGGTCAAGATCAGCCGCAGCACGCTCTTGACATCGCCAAGCCCTGAACTCCGGGTTTCGGCTTGCGCCACCAAGAGATTTGACAGCCGGAGTCTCTTTGTGACCAGCAGCCCAAGGAGAGTTGCCCCAGTCATGATGCCGAAACCGCCGACCTGGATCAGCGCGAGAATGACACCCTGTCCGAAGCCGGACCAATAATTGGGCGTGTCGTGGACGATGAGGCCTGTCACGCAAACGGCCGAGGTCGCCGTGAACAGGGCGGAGAGGAATGGCGCGCCGGCCGGTCCGCTGCGAGAGATCGGCAGCATCAGAAGCAGTGTGCCTATCGCGATGGCGGCCAGGAAAGCAATCGGTACCATTCGAGCGGGATGTCGAATCGATTGCGGCACATTCACCTCTGTTTGTCCGAAGGGTCTTCACCCCAATATGGCCGTTCGCGGCAGGACACTCCTACAGCGAGCTGGGCGCGGGCAAAAGAGGCGATTGCACAAATGATTGGGCTGGCGCTCCTACTTCCATCGATAGCAAGCACCGTATATGGGACCTCGTCACGCCAACAGTCGAGGAACTGTGGTTGGATAGCCGATCAGAGTTCGCGCATTCTTCATTCAGAAGAAGGCAAAGCGCCCTGTCCAACTCGAAGTGACGGAGCAGACGAAAAACAGCACTCTGGGCATTGTTTCCGTCGGTCAGGAGGACCGGCGCAAGCTTTCGCTTCCTGCCAGGCGCTGACGGCGTCGATGTCGCCTCGAACATGAAGGAACGCCAATTTCGATAGGAGATCGCATCATATTCCGCTAAAATGTTGCGGTCTGGCCGATGCGTTACCCTTGGTGCTTCCATGAGACAGAAGCTCGCTGCAGTTCTGGCGCTCGATATGGCGGGTTACAGCCGACTCATGGAAGCCGACGAGGCAGGCACGCTTGCCCGCCTGCGGACCCATCGAATTGAATTGATTGATCCAGCGGTCGCCAAGAACGATGGTCGTATCATCAAGACGACGGGCGACGGTATGCTGGTCGAGTTTCAAAGCGTGAGTGACGCGGTGCGTTGTGCCGTCGAAATACAGCAGCGCATGAAGCGGCGCAACTCCGATGTCGCCACGGACCGGCGGATCGAGTTCAGGATTGGCATAAATGTTGGTGACATCATATTCGACGACGGCGATATCTTTGGCGATGGAGTGAATATCGCCTCTCGGGTCGAACAGCTCGCCGACGTCGGCGGCATTTGCATCACAGCGGCGGTTGCGGCGCAGATCGCCGATCGGCTCGAAGTATCGATCGAAGACTTGGGCGAAAAGGTGCTCAAGAACATCAGCCGCCCGGTGCGGCTCTATCGCATCGGCATCGATGAGGAAATTGCTGCTCACCCGGCGGTGAAAGAAACGTCTCAGAGGCGACGTACGAACACCAAGCCATCAATCGTGGTGCTGCCGTTCGACAACATGAGCGGTGATCCCGATCAGGAGTTCTTCGCCGACGGCCTGACTGAGGACATCATCACGGAACTCTCTCGCCACCACGAGCTCTTCGTGATTTCCCGAAATTCCAGCTTCGTTTACAAGGATAAATCGACCAATGTCCGTGAAGTCGCCGAGAAGCTCGGAGTCCAGTACCTTGTAGAAGGCAGCGTGCGAAAGATCGGAGACCGGCTGCGCGTCACCGTTCAGTTGATCGATGCGGTCAACGACACACATATCTGGGCCAACAAGTATGATCGTAAGCTCGACGACGTCTTTGCCATTCAGGATGAGGTGACGGCCTCAATCGCGGCCACACTTCCCGGACGCGTCGAGGCGGCCCAGCGCGACCACCTGTCCAGGATGAAGCCGTCGAACATGGTCGCCTATGAATGTGCCCTTGCCGCGAAGGTCTTACATCACCGAAGCACAGCCGAGGACAATTTGAAGGCCCAGGCCTTCATCGACAAAGCAATCGCACTCGACCCTGGATACGCCCACGCCCATGCGTGGCGAGCGTGCATCCTTGGCCAGGCGTGGGTGCACGGCTGGTGCGAAGACAAGGACGCCACCTGGGAGCAGGTGACTAGCGAACTCGACAAGGCACTGGCTCTCGACGACAACGATGCCGACGTGCACCGCATTCTCGCCGCAGTCCGCGTCAGCAGCAACCAGCTTTCGGAGGCGCAATATCATCAGGAAAGGGCTCTTTCCCTCAATCCGAATTACGACTTGGTCGTCGTGCAGCAAGGTGAACTTCTTACCTGGCTCGGGCGGCCGGAAGAGGGCATGGACTGGATCCGCAAGGCGATGCGGCTCAACCCTCATCATCCCGAACGCTTTTGGAGCCACCTGGCAAAGGCCCATTTCGCAGCTCGACAGTACGACGAGGCGCTCGAGGCGTTCAAGCGCTTGTCGACGATGGATCATGAACAGCATGCCTTTGCCGCGGCCTGCCACGGCTGGCGTGGCGACTCCGACAGCGCGCTCTCCCATTTGAAGAAGGTGCGAGCACTCGCGTCGGATTTCGACGTTGAGACTTTTCTTTCCACCCTGCATTACGCGCAGGATTCCAATGTGCAGCACATGCGGGAAGGGCTCGTCAGGGCGGGTGCGACAGACCGCGCTCTTTCGAAGACTGGAGCCGCAAGAAGCAGCTAGGACAAGCGCAGCGTCCACCTGGAAGATTGGCCTTGACGGCCCCCTTCGGGAGCGTCATGTCCCGCGCGTTCAATGGCAATGGGTATCGGCGGCGGGCGACCGCCTGCGCCTCGTGAACTCGTACCAGGTCTGGAGAAGAGCCAACTTCCGACGGCAGCGCACACATCTCTTCCTGCGCGCCGGTGATCGTCATACCCTACCGCGAACATTAAATTAGTGATATCTTTATTAGCGGTCATTCGGATCAGCGGGGGAGGCTTTGTCATGACGCCTTGGGAGATCGATGCGCTTGCGGTCACCAATTGCAATTGCAGCTCCGGATGCCCCTGTCAGTTCAACTCGCTGCCGACGAACGGTAACTGCGAGGCTGCGGTGGGATTGGCCATCAAGTCGGGTTTCTACGGCGACGTCAGGCTGGACGGCGTGAAGATGGCGTTCACCGCCAAATGGCCTGGTCCGATCCATTTCGGGAACGGGACGGTCCAACTGATCGTGGATTCAAGTGCCACTCCGGCACAACGCGACGCCGTCGCGACCATCGTCTCCGGCGGCGACACCGAGGATATGGCTACCATGTTCTGGGTGTTCAGCAAGATGTCTCCGAACAAGC
Source organism: Rhizobium bangladeshense (assembly GCF_017357245.1). NCBI lineage: Bacteria > Pseudomonadati > Pseudomonadota > Alphaproteobacteria > Hyphomicrobiales > Rhizobiaceae > Rhizobium > Rhizobium bangladeshense. The sequence continues at coordinate 1,091,053 of NZ_CP071612.1, forward strand.
TCGACGTTTTGACCAAGCCGATCGATCTGGAGGTCGACGTCGAGAAGCGGACGGGCCATGTCCGGGTCCTCGATGTCTTCGAAATGGACATCCAGCCTATCCGTAATCCCGTCACCGGAGCCGAACACCGCGCCCGCATCAACTTGCCGCATGGCTTCGAATACCGGGTGGCGGAGATTGCCAGCGGCACGACCAGGACATTCGGCATGATGTCGCTCGAAAACAACAAGGATAGCCACGCCCATATCTGCCGGGTCTACATGAACGGCCAGGGCGTCATCGAACACGCCGCCTGAGAAACCCATGGCGCAGCCAACAGTCGAACGTATCCTCGGACGCGACCGGGCCATCGTGGTTGTGTCGCTAGCGCTCTGCGTTGCCCTGTCCGCCTGGTACATCCTCGACGGAGCGCGGACGGGCATGTCTCCCGTGGAGATGTCCGTCGAGACCGGACCCGGCGGGGCGCTGCTTGCGGGCACCGACGACATGATCAGCCCCCAAGCGTGGTCGGTGCGCTATGGTGTGATCGTTTTCGCCATGTGGTGGCTGATGATGGTCGCCATGATGGTGCCGAGCGCGGCGCCGACCATCCTGCTCTATGGAGCGCTTCATCGAGACCGTGGCGCGCGGGGGGCGCTCGAATTTCTTGCCGGCTACCTGGCAATGTGGGCCGCGTTCAGCCTTGTGGCGACCTCGGTTCAAGGTGTTCTTGCCGCAAGCGGCTTGATGTCCGCCATGTATATGAACCTTGCGACCAGCTATTTGGCCGCGGCAGTCCTCATCGGCGCCGGGCTGTATCAACTTTCGCCCGTCAAAGCCGCATGCCTCGATCACTGCCGAGGTCCAGTCGAGGCGCTCATCCGCCATCGCCGCACGGGCAGGGCCGCTGCATTCCGCATGGGCCTGGTCCACGGTCGATTTTGCATCGGTTGCTGCTGGGCATTGATGATGCTTTTGTTCGTGGGCGGGATCATGAACATCTGGTGGATCGCCGCCATCGCAGTCTATGTAGCCGTGGAGAAGCTCGCTCCTGCCGGAAAGAACGTCTCCCGCATCATGGCGGCGGTGCTGGTCATAGCCGGGATGGCTCTTCTCACGACATCTTTCGCTGATCTGATGTGGACCTAGCGACGGCTGGAATCTCGTCATCAGCATCGGGCCTTAGTTCAAGTTGTCGCGTAGAGTGGATTCAAAAATCCTGTTGCTCGGCTCTAGTTCTTCCAACTCTAGCAAAGCAGCCGCGAGCGAGCATCAAATCGAGGGCGCCGACGGCCGGTCGACGTCACTTAATCAATTCCCCGGCCTATGGAAGTTCTATCTCACCCTCCACCACGTGGTTGAGGCCGCTGCCTTCGGCCGTCAGCGTCATGCGAACTTTCAGCTTCTTGCCGTCGATTTGCCCGTTACGCACCGTCTCCTCGATCTTACGCTGCGAGGTCACGCCGACTTCCTTTAGGAACTTGCGGATCGACATATTGAAGGCGTCTTCGCTCATGGCGGAACTCCTCTACATCCGAAAGAGATTGTAACGGAAGGAAAGTGGTCGGGGAAGCTATCGAGTTGGTGAAGTACATCAGGGAGCTCTGACGTTTTGGGCGATGACGGCAATATCGGCGAGCTTTATCGGATAGAGGCGGATCTGCGCGGTCATTTGCCGGACACGATGCTGGAGCGGAGAACTGGGCGACCGTCGCGTCGCTGATCGAGACCTGCAAGCTCAATTCCGTCGATCCGTTTGCGTATTTGGCCGCCACGCTCACCTCTATCGTCAATGGCCACAAGCAGAGCCAAATCAAGGGACTGATGCCGTGGAACTATCCAGGGCGGACAAACGGCTGCTGTTGGCCCATTGCGGTCACGCATCTCTGGCTACAAGCACGAAGTAGGCATCATCGTGGGGATAGCTCCTGACGTAGGTGCTTGCCTTCAAAGCACCAAATGAAACCACATCGGTATCGATGCTCGGGTCGAAGGTTCGAAGAACCAATTGTCATAAGAAGCGTGATGATCATCGGCCTAGGACGGTCCCGCACTTCACACGCTCGATCGGCTGCGGCCATGGATTCCAGGCTCAAGGCCTGGAATGACGGAGGGTGGGGGTGCGTCTCGGCCGAACTCCGGCGCCTCTGCACCCAAGCGCGCCTTAGTTCTTGATCACATTGATGTTGACGGTGACGTCCTTCACGGTTCTCTCACCGTAAGAGACTCTGACCTTGTCGCGCCAAACGCTGCGGACTTGGCGCAGGAGATTTCCGCGTTACCTATGCCGGCGGCATGGAGGATGACGATGAAAATGCAGAAATTCACGATCGCCGACGCTTCGCTGGAGCGTTCACCGGGGCAGGAGGCCGACATTTCCGTCGGCAATCTCGTCGACGAGCGGCATGGCGGGCCGGTCACCATCGGTTACGGACGCTACGCGCCCGGCCAGAGCCTGACTGAAACCATGGCGGTCGACGATGTCATGATCGTTCTCGAAGGGCGGCTTTCGGTTTCGACAGAGGCGGGAACCGTCAGCGCCGGGCCGGGCGAGATCGTCTACATGCCGAAGGGCGAGACCGTGACGATCCGCTCGCATGAGGAGGGCGCAGTCACCGCCTATGTCACCTATCCCCACTGGCGCCCGGCGCATGCATAGCCGCAAGGTAGCGAGATGCTTTTCCTCGGCCGCCTCGTTGGATCTCCGCAGCTTGGGGTTACGGCGGCGAGGGCTGATGTAGCCTGTGCCGGTATTGGGGTTGCGGATTGACCGCACTCGGATGGATGCAAAGATCTCTGTCTGTCGGCAACGAGGGTTTTGCATCTCTGTCGCGACCTTGCCTCCGTAACGGGCTTCAAGGCCGGTTTTCTGCCAGCGCTTCCACAAAACGGATCAGGTCACCGACCATGCTGTCGCTGAAGATATCGTTGTGACCTGCGTCGTCATAGATCAACATCTGCTTGGGCTCGGGTGCGATCTCGTACAACGCCTGCCCTGACGAAAGCGGGATGCTGTCATCAAGCCTTCCATGGAGGAACAACTTTGGTTGTCTCACATTGCCTATGCGGAGGTCCGACCGGAAGGGATCCTTGAGAAGCAGCTGAGCAGGGAGGTATGGATAGTGCCTCTGCGCAACCGACAGAACCGACAGGTACGGAGAGACAAGAATGACGCCCGCGGCCGGCCTCTCCGCGGCCGTATTCACGGCAACGCCGGTGCCAAGTGACCGGCCCAGCACGACGATCTCGCTTCCGGCATGTGCCGAAAGCCAATCGAATGCGGCCATTCCGTCTGTCAGCAGCCCCTGCTCACTGGGTGAGCCGGTCGATCCGGGATAGCCGCGATAGGAAATGGCCAGCAATCCAATCCCGCGCGCGGCCAGCGCCTGTGCGAGAAACGCGTAATTGTCGACGCGGTCACCGTTTCCGAAAAAGAGGAGCACGCAGGGCTTGTCGCTGTCAGCCTGGCTGTATAGTCCCAGTAGCATCTGCCCGTCGGGCGTCTTGACGCGGACCGACTCGCCCCAAGGCGCGTGCTCCGCAGCAGGGGTCGCGCCCGCGCCGGGATAAAGCAGGGCTCGCTGAGAAAAATAGACCAGAGCCACGATCGCCAAGTAGGCGATGACCGCCATCAGCGGCAAGATCAGCAAGTACCTTGTGGTGCTCACGACAGAATCTACCCGCCGGTTTGGCTATGGCCAGAACGCTCTGCAGCAACCGCGGCCCGTCACGGCGTGGGGTGCTCTGCATAGCGGCAATATATGCACAAAGCGTTCCTGTGGAGAAGGGGCGAGAGCGTGCCTCTCACGCTGGGAAAGGGGTTCGCCACGCATCCAGTTCTTCAAGCCGTCCGTACCAGGCTTGGATATGCCGAAACTCCGCGAGTGGTATCTCGGCGGCGGCGGCATAAGGAAGCGCAGCGGCCAGAGCGAAATCTGCAACGGTCAGTGTCTTCCCGACGGCGACGCTATTGGCGGCGAGATGATCGTCGAGCACCCGGCCGTGGAGCCGAAAGCTCGTCTTCGCGTCTTCGATCACGGCGACGTCAGGCTCTCCGCCGAACAACGGCTTGATCAACATTTCAAACCACAGCGTTGCCCCGTGCCGGGTGAAATGGTTGGCATCCCAGCTCAACCAGCGCAGCACGTCGATCTGCCGGTGGTCATGCGGCCAGAAATCCGATGCGACTGCGTCAGACAGCCTGCACATGATGGCGTTCGCTTCCCACAAGGTTCCGGCATCTTCCTGCAGCACCGGGACTTTGCCGTTCGGGTTCAGCGCCAGGAAGTCCGCGCTCCGCTGTTCTCCGCTTGCCAGGTCAACCCTGACGAACTCTACGTCGGCCTGAAGAAAACGGGCGGCGGCGCAGGCCTTCCGGGGATTGAGCGTCTCGCAATAGTAGAGCTTCATCGCCGCCTTACGCATGCTTCGGCCCTTCGGATTCAGTCTCGAGAAAGAAGCCCAATCGCTCGAAACTTTGCGACCAACCGGATTCATGACCCTCAAGTGAAGATGCGCTTGCAAATCCACTCTGCCTGAAAGTCATTTCCGTGCCGCCGTCGCTTTCCCTGAAAGTGATGGCGACGACCGTTTCGGGGCTGGTTTCGCCGCTTCCCGTCTCCCAGGCATGTGTGAAGACAAGCCTGTGCGGCGGCTCGACCTCCAGATATTTTCCGCCGACCCAATGTTCTTCTCCATCCGGTGCGATCAGACAGGCGCGGTGTCTGCCGCCGGGCCAGGCTTCAAGTCTGTCGCCCACCGCCTTGAAACCGTGAGGACCACACCACTGCACGAAGGCTTTCGGGTCGGTCCATGCTCTGAAAACGAGATCGCATGGGGCGTCGAACCTTCGCACAAGAACCAGGTCGCGGCTGTTGTCGGTGGCGGTCTCCGGATTAGTCATTTTCGTATCCTTGTACCTTGGTGAGATAGTCATCGAGACGATCGAAGCTTTGATCCCAGAAGCGTCTGTAATCGGCGATCCAATCAGCAATTGTCTTCAAGGCTGCCGGCTCGAGGATGCGGGGACGCGCATTCGCTTCCCGGCCAGAGCGGATCAACCCAGCCTGCTCCAGGACCTTGAGATGTTTTGAGATGGCGGGCTGAGACAACTCGAAGGGATCGGCGAGTTCGGCCACGGTCGCCTTGCCGTTGGCAAGCCGCGCCAGAATTGCTCTCCGTGTGGGATCGGAGAGCGCGGAGAAAATCGCATCAAGCCTGTCGTCCATGCATCACCATTTAGCTATATAGCCAAATGGATATATTGGATGGAGGGGAATGTCAAAGGCAATTTGCGCTTGGCAATGACGGCGAGGACCCTCGGCGATGAAGCGGAAGGTCCTGCGTCTGCTGATCCCCGGCCGGGAAGCCGCGCCGGCCCGTACCGCTCGCGACGTCGACCCCCGATGCACCATTTTTCCAGGCGCTGCCCAGCCTCACATCGGCGGCATCTTTTCGAAGTTGGGGACATCATGGTCGACCAGGTCCCAGGCATGGCCGCGCACGGTGTAGGTCACCGCCTGTGGCCGATATCGCTCGGGCTCGTCGAGGCTTGCGGCGTGGATGGTGAAGAAATCCGGCATATAGGAGAAGGTCAGGTAAACAGGCGCACCGCAGGCGGGGCAGAAACCGCGCGTCTTGACGTTGCCGTTGTCGGCGACCATCTCCCAATGGCTTGCCTCACCTTCGAGTTTCACCGCCTGCCGGCTCGGGAAGGTCAGATAGGATCCGTGGCCGGTGCCGCTCGTCCTCTGGCAGTCGCGGCATTGGCAGTCGTTCATCGCGATCGGCTCGGCCGTGATCTCATAATGGATCGCGCCACAAGCGCACCCGCCGGTATAGGGCTTGCTCATCTATTTCTCCTGATGTTGTTGGGATGCGGTCTTTCGAGCCGCTTCAATCCTGTTCGTCGGCAAGGCTGCCGATGTTCTTCACGACCTTCTTCCAGCCTTCGCCCATCTTCCGGAAGGCCGTGTCATTCTCCGGCAGGACGAAACCGGAATGGACGAGCCGCAGCCGCGTGCCGTTTTCGGCCTCGGAGAGAATGAAGGTTACGACGGTATCGAGCCGCGATCCGTATCCGACATTCCCGGCATGGCCGCCCTTCCATGCATAGGAGAGACGCTTGTTCGGCTTCACCTCCAGCACCTCGCAGTGGATGGTGCCGTCCCAGGCGCCGGCCGGCGTGGTCTGGTAGGTGAAGCGCTTGCCCTCCACCGGCTCGAAGCCTTCAGGCACCATCAGCCAGCGGCCCATCAACTCGGCCGTGGTCAGCGTTTTCCAGATCGTCTCGGGCTGATGCGGGAAGACCTCGTCGACAACGATATTATGCGTGTCGGACTTCAATGCTGCGTCATTCATGGATCGATTTCCTTCAGCAATGTTCTGAGATTGGTAAAGCGGTCGCGCCAGAAGAGGCCGTAATGGCTCATCCAGTCGACCAGCGGCGCAAGGCCCTCCGGCTCGGCGCGGTAATAGACCTTGCGCCCCTCGGGGCGCTCAGTGACAAGGCCCGCCTGCTTCAGCGCCTTGAGGTGCTGGGAAACGGCGCCCTGCGTCACGTGGCTCGCCCGCGTCAGTTCGACGACGGTGATCTCATCGGAGTTGACGATCTGCTCGAACACGGCCCGCCGGGTGGGATCGGCAAGGGCGCGCATGACGACGTCGATGGAAGCGGTCTGGATCATCAGGAAACAATAGCGTGGACTAATTGATGAGTCAACACTAATTGGTGTCTCATGACTGCGACCACCGACTGTTGCCGCTTTCCGACGGATATCCGCGAATTCGGCGGCGGAGCCGACACCATGACATCGCGCCAGATTTCGAGCCGGGCCGGAACCTCGTCAGACCTGCGAAGTTCGCCGAACGAGGAGAATTCCACGTGCACTTGATACAGTTGTTTATTCCGGCAGCGCCGCAAGCGGCGATCGACATCGAAGACATTATCGCGACAATTCAGCGCGAGATGACGGAGCGCCATGGCGGTGTGACGGCATATCTCAATTCCCCCGCAAAGGGGCTTTGGTCCAATGATGAGGGCACTGAAGAAGATACCGTCATCGTGATCGAAGTCATGGTGGGCAGTCTCGATCGGGTGTGGTGGCGCCAATACCGTCGCGACCTCGAACAGCTGCTCGGCCAGGATGAACTGCTCGTGCGGGCACTTCCAGTCGAAACGCTCTGACCGCCTGGAAGCCTCCATGGACACGCAATTGCGCCATCTTGAAATCTACAGCAGGCAGGGTGAGTTTGCAGCCTGGCCGGCAAATTATGGTCTCTGGTCCTGGGGTGACGAAATCGTCGTCGTCTTCGCGCGCGGCAAACTCGGAGCGAAGGGGGAGCTGCACGAACTGGACCGTCATTATCCATTCGTACCCTGGCAGGCACGCAGCCTGGACGGCGGACTGACATGGATGGGCGAGCCGTTCTGCGGCCAAGTGCCGGGTGGGCTCTCGCTTTCGGCCGACGAGCACCTGAACGCCAATCTCAAGACTCGTCCCCATCTGTCGACCCGTGATGACCTCCGCGTTCTGGATGAACCCATAGACTTTCTCGATCCCGAGACGATCGTCATGTGCGCCAGAACCGATGTAGAGGGCGATGCTGTCAGCTGGTTCTATGTCAGCCGGGATCGATGCCTGACATGGCAGGGTCCATATCGTTTCACCGGTTTGCATCTTCCGATCGCGGCGCGCACCGATATCGTTCCTCTTGGCAGGGACCGTGCGCTTTTCATGCTCAGCACCTCCAAAGCGGACGGTGCGGAAGGCAGAGTGTTCTGCGCGCGCACCGCGGACGGCGGGCGCAGCTTCGTCCTTCAAGGCTTTGTCGGCCCGGAACCTGAGGGCTATTCGATCATGCCGGCATCGACGGCACTTTCCGGTGGCGCCATGCTGACCTTGACGCGCTGCATGGGGAGGGGCGGTGGCAAGGGCTGGATAGAAGCCTTCACCTCCGACGACGAAGGGAAGACCTGGACGCGGAAAGGCTGCATCGTCGACGACACCGGCAGCAATGGCAATCCGCCAGCGCTCGGACGGATCGGAGGCATGCTACTGCTCGTCTACGGCTACCGCGATCCGCCATTTGGCATCAGGATGCGCATGAGTTCCGATGACGGCCAGACATGGGGCGCCGAGAAGGTCATCCGGAGCGACGGCGGCACGGCTGATCTCGGTTATCCCAGAATCGTAAAACGCGGTGAGGGATCCCTGCTCGCCGTCTACTACTTCAACGATGGCGACAGGCAGGAGCGTTACGTCGCTGCGTCCATTATCACGCCTGCCAAAGATCAGGAAGGAGCCGAGGACGGCGCTGCTTCATTGCAGTCGCAGGTCTGAGCCATGCTGAAGAGGAACGTTCGAAGCGCATTCGGGGAACAAAGCGGGGCACCCGTGGTTCGGGGCTGCGGCAATCGCCGGCACGACATGGGAGGTTAGACATGCAGAACGATTTCACGGATCCGGCAGGAAGAAGCGCATCGGCGCAGACACCGTCCTCATCCCCAGGTTCCGGTTCTTCGCCGGGGACACGCACATCCATTTCCGATCTGGAAGCGAAGGTGAGCGAAGATGTTTCCGCCGCCAAGGAAACGATCAAGGAAGGCGCCGACACCGCCGTCGAGAAAGCCAAGGAAGTCATTTCCGAACGCACCAGCTTCGCTGCTCGCCAGGTCCGCGGCGTTGCAACGGCACTTGAGAAAGCTGGCGCCGAAATGGAAAGCTCCGGTCAGGCTGAGGTCGGGCGATACGCCAGGCAAATCGGGCGGAGCGTGCAGACTGTCGCTCGGCGGATGGAAGGCAAGGACATCGGCGAAATTGCCACCATGACCGAGGATTTCGGGCGCAAGCAACCGCTCGCCTTTCTCGGGATCGCCGCACTTGCAGGCCTGGCAGCAAGCCGCTTCCTGACAGCCTCCGCGAAAAGGCAAACAGCTGCCGCGCCGCGTGAACCATCGATTGGCCGCCGCCCCGGCACCGCAACGACCGGAGGCGAGAAAAATGGCTAAGTCTTCAGAGAACACACCCCTCTCCGAGCTCGTCAGTGGCCTCGTTGGTGATGTCACGAGCCTGCTCCGCAAGGAAATCGATCTTGCCAAGACGGAGGCTTCGGAAAAACTTTCGCAGGCGCTCAGCGGCGTGGAGATTCTCCTGTTCGGATTGGTCCTGGCGATCGGGGCGGTCGGCGTCCTGCTGGGTGCTCTTGTCGGCGGTCTCGCGGCCTTCCTCGTGACACAGGGTTTTACCGAAACCACCGCCAGTGCGCTCGCCTCTCTGATCGTCGGCATCATCATTGCCGGCATCGCTTGGGCATTGGTCTCCCGCGGCCTCGCCGCGCTTCGCGCCAATAACATGAGACTGGATCGTACTGCGACCTCGCTTCGCCGCGACGTTGATGTTGTGAAGGACAAAATCTGATGGAAAACTCAATGGAGAAAACATCGGCCGAGCTTCAGCGGGAGATCGACCAGGACCGCCGCCGCATCGGCGACCGGATTGACGCTATCCAGGAACGGATGTCGCCGGGCCAGCTCATCGATGAGGTCATCGCATACGCCAAGGAAAGCGGCGGCGGAGAGTATGTCAGCAATCTTGGCCACGCCCTCAAGGCGAACCCTCTGCCGGTCGCGCTGATGGGCGTGAGCCTGGCCTGGCTCATGGCAAAAGGCAGCCCGTCATCAGCCGACACGACGACCTGGAGGGAGGACCCTGAATACCCGCTTTATCCCGCGACTGGCCGGGTCCGCAGGATTGGTCCGCCGGCAATGGAAAACGGAGCGCGTTACAGCCATTTTGCCGATGAATCCGGCAAGAGGTTGAAAGCGTTGACGGACGAAACAGGAGGTCGTGCCGGCCATTTCATGGACGAGGCGGGCAAGACCTATCGTGGCTTCGCCGACGCGAGCGGAAAGCAGATCAGCCAGATCACCGACGAGACTGGTGCAATGCTCGACGCGGCAACAGGCTGGGCGGCGGAGAAATGGGAGCAGGCGAAAAGCGCCGCAAGCGACCTCGGCGCCCGTGCGTCTGGCGCGGCGAGCTCGCTATCGAGCCGATCCTCTTCGGCGGCGACCAGTCTTCAGGAGCAAACGAGCAGACTCAACGAGGCGATCCTCACCCAGTTCCGTGACCAGCCGCTGGTCGGCGGTGCTCTGGCTTTCGCGGTCGGTGCAGCGATCGGCGCGGCGTTGCCCCACACCGACACCGAGGATGAGTTGGTCGGCGAAGCCGCAGATAGCGCAAGAGATAGCCTCAGCCATCAGGCCCAGGACGTCGTCGCGCAGGGTAAAGAGGTAGCGTCGGAAGTCTATCACAAGGCCGTGGAAGTTGCCTCCGATGCTCATGATGACATCAAGGAACGCGTGGTGGATGAGGCCGAAGCTTTCATAGATCGCAGGGATGGCCAAGGCGGAACCGATCGGCGGTAGAGGATCCATACCGGTCGGCTTCAGGAAAGGTTCCACGCGGAAAGAGGCGCCGTCTGACTGATCCGCTTTCGCGGAAGCCTCAGATGGCCGTCTGCATGAGGTATGAAGATTTTTCGACGGGAACCCGCGCGACGATTTTCATCACGAGCGTGGGAGCGACATCGGGAACAGAGCTTACTCGTCCGTCTTTGTAGAGCACCCGCAAGAGGCGGGTTTGGCTGTCGTAATCGAGTTCGGCGATCGTCTTTGAATGGACCGGGAATTGCATCTTCAGCTGCCTCCTGCTGCAGCATGACCAAGATCAAAACAGCCGACCGCCGCCCACCCTGGCGGGCAATGCTTGATCGGCCCGAGAATTCCTCACCATTGCGGCGGCCGGCGGTGCTATCCGAAACGCATTTTTCCGACAGACATCCTGTTCAGGCAGAATCCTGCTGGCGAAATCTCGGCAGAATCTAACGAGAGCCGCCATCGAAATCGCGTGAAATCGGCGTGACACACGTTCCGCGGCTGTAGGGGCGCGAGGACACCAGAATAAGATGTGAGTGGCTGCGGCACGCGAATTGGAGGCCGGCCGAACGTTTGCCGTGCCCGCTAAAAGGTCTGTCGACGTTGTTTTTAGTCACGTGTTATCAGTTGCTTGCGCCATGGGCACCGGAACTTTTGCTGGGCTGCCGGGTTTGCTGACCATGTTGAAGAAGCAGCCCATCCTGCCCAGACTGGGGACGATCAGCGTCATTGATGACCTTCAGGTTCATGTCCTTGAAAGCGGCTCACTAAACGGAAGCCCGGTTGTTGTTCTGCATGGCTGCGGCAGTCTGGCGGAAGAGGCGCTGCTTCCTTTCGAAAACAGCCAGCACCGACTGATCGCCATCGATCGTCCCGGCTACGGTTGGAGTTCCTCGCTTCCGCCGCAGGAACGGGGTCCACTCGGTCAATCTTTCTGGCTTGAGCGCTTTCTCGATACCTCAGGGCTTGGGCCTGTCACGATCGTCGCCCATTCGATCGGCAGTGCCTCGGCCCTTCATCTGGCTGCCCGCAGAGCTGAGCTCGTAAAGGCGCTCCTGTTGATCTCGCCCTGCTGCAGTCCTGTTCCCTCGAAGCCTTTGATCCTGCTGCGCACGGCCGTTGCGCCTGTCATAGGGCCGCTGATCCGCCGACACATCATGTCTCGCTGGGCCGCTCTCTTTCTCCGGCACGGAATTCGGTCATCATCATTCCCCAATCCACTGCCGTCCCACCTGAACATGCTGCCTGCCGGCCATATGATCCGGCCCAGCGCGATCGAAACCATGGCTGACGAGCTGCGCGCTTTCAACCGAGACATGGCTCTGCTGCCTGGCCTGCCTGAACAGGTTCCCATCCATGTGCTCTTCGGGTCGCAAGACCTCATCGTCGATCCGAATTTGCACATCGACTGGCTCCGCCAGAGGCATCCCCGCCTTCTCGTGAAACGCCTGGAGGGCGTCGGCCATATGCCGCATCACGTCGCCCCGGCCGTGGCATTGCGGATGCTGAACGCGATCATCGAGGAGCGCTCCTCCGTACCGGCCGTCAAGCCTGGACTGTTGACGGATGTAGCATGAGCCCCGCGAGGTTTACCGCAGCTGCACTGCGGCCGCAGGCGCATCGCGATCAATGGTGTCCCGAAAGTCCGAACGGGGAACCTTGACTCCCGCCCACGACCCGATGATCGTCGGGCCATGACCGCTCCGCACTTTCACACCCGCCTCTCGCTCAGCAAGGACTTGGAGAAGCTCGGCCTTCGCGCCGGCGACATTGTCATGGTGCATGCCGCCATGAGCAGGCTGGGGCGGCTGCTCAACGGTCCCGACATGTTCATCGATGCGCTGGGCGATGCCGTGGGGCTGTCGGGGACCATCGTCGCCTATACGGACTGGAACGGCGCCTATGACGAGTTGCTCGGCGAGGACGGACGCGTTCCTGGCGAATGGCGCGACCACATCGCACCCTTCGATCCCGCGACCTCCAGGGCCATCCGCGACAATGGCATATTCCCTGAATTCCTTCGAACGAGGCCAGGGGCGCGACGCAGCGGTAATCCGGGCGCCTCGGTCGCGGCAATAGGGGCAAGGGCCGACTGGCTGACGGCCGATCATCCGCTCGACTATGGCTATGGCGAGGGCTCTCCGCTCGCCAAACTCGTGGAGGCCGGCGCTAAGGTGCTGATGGCGGGTGCGCCGCTCGACACGATGACCCTTCTCCACCATGCCGAGCACCTGGCTGATATCCCGAACAAGCGCCTGCGCCGATATGAGGCGCCCTTCGCCACGTCGGCCGGCGTGGTGTGGCGCATGATCGAGGAGTTCGACACCGGCGATCCGGTCGTCCCTGACCTCGCAAGCGACTATTTCGGCGAGATCGTCCGCGCATTTCTGGCAAGCGGCGCGGGAGCGCAGGGCCTGATCGGAGAAGCGCCGTCGGTCCTGGTGGATGCGGCTTCCATCTGCAGCTTCGCCGTCGCCTGGTTGGAGCTTCATGTTCGGCATGAGAGTTAAAGCGGCTGCGCCTTGACTCCCGCGCGACCAGCTTCTCCTGCCTCACGGAACAAAATCCCGATGGCAATGTTGATATGGCGATAAGCAGAACTCCATGGGAGGAATTCATGCAGAAAACGCTTCAGTTCGTCTTGGTCGGCCTCGCCGCGATGAGCGGCTTGACGATCGCGCCAACCATCGCCGCCACGCAGGACATGGAATTGCGCATCGGCCCCGGTGGGGTCGGCGTTTACGATCGCAATCGTGATTTTGACCGCTATGACGGCTACGACCGCCGCGGGCCGCGCCGCTGCGACCCCGATGATGCGCTCGACATCGCCCGCAGCGAAGGACTTCGCCGGGCGCACATCGTCCGCATGTCGCCGCGCAGGATCGTCGTCGAGGGATTGACGCGCCGCGGGCCGGAACGGATGGTCTTTGCCAACCGCCGCGGTTGCCCGGAACTCTGACCGACCGCCGTTCTGAACGAATGCGGCCGGGCGGACGGGTCATCGGCTGCGAACATGCTGCCGAGGCGTCAGCGAGGCTGCCGTCGTGAAAGCGATTGCCAGACACAGAAGATCAGCGGTTTCGCGCTTCCATCAAAAGCCGAGCCAACCCGGACACCATTGGAGGATATCATCATGATGAGCGGTCAAATGAAGGCGCTTCTCGCCGTTCTTGCCGTTGCCGGTTACCAGAACAGGGACAAGATCAAGGAGCTCCTGCGAGGCCTCCAGAACCCGCAACAAGCCGGGGCGGGAGGCCAGCAGACGGGCGGTCTCGGCGGCATCCTCGGCGGGCTGGCCGGCTCCGGCGGTGGGTTAGGCGGCTTGGGCGGCCTTCTCGGCGGACTAAGCTCCGGCAGCATCGTCAGCGGCGGCCTCGGCGATCTCCTGAAGACGTTCCAGCAGAACGGCCAGGGAGACAAGATGGAATCCTGGGTGCGCCGGGGGCAGAATGCCGACATCAATGACGGCGAACTGGCCACAGCCCTCGGCCCTGATGTCCTCGAAGAGATCGCCCGCAATACAGGCCTTTCGCATCAGGAGATCCTCGGCCGGCTGAGCCGCGACCTTCCCAAAGCGGTCGACGATCTGACCCCGGAGGGGAAGGTGCCGAGCGAGGAGGAGGCGTTCATGTCTTCGGCGAGCCAGGCGACAACCACGGGGCGGCCGAGCGGCGTTTAGGCGTTCGAGTTCGGAGCGCAATTATCGCCCTGGATGGATTTGCCGCGGAGATCGCCTCACAAACTGTCTCCTCGGGCTTGACCCGAGGATCCATCGCGCGGACTTCCACCGGCCGCGGAACTGGATTCCAGGCTCGATGCCTGGAATGACGGAGGGTGGGGGTGCCTAGGTGCCAAACTCGCGGTTGGCGGATGAGCAGAGCCAGACCGCCGGTCGACCTTCACCGAAGGTATTTGCGAAGAAAGGCATAAACGCTGCGGATGGACTTTGCCGCGGCGTCGGGGTCGTATTTTTCGATATGGCCCAGCACTCTCCTTCCCGCCGTGAACTCCGGAGCATCGAAATTGTGATAGATGCCCTTGTAAACGTCGAGTTCGACGGGCGGGGCATCGTCGCGGAGACGGGAAAGGCTCCTCTGGCATCGTTCTGCCCGGCTCCAATTGTCTCGTTCGCCAATCAAGATCAAGGTCGGTACTCCCGGATTGCCGCGATTAACGTCGCAGGCGGGATAGTAGGCGACCGCCGCCTTGAACTTGCGCTCCATAAGCTGCTCGTTCCCGCCGATTTTTGTTGCGTCCAGCGTCGCGGTGCCGCCCGCCGAAAAGCCCATCAGCGCGACGCGCCTGATATCGACGAAGCTTGATTTCGACAAAAAGTCCAAGGCGCCGTAGGCGTCGAAGACGCGCTCGGGAAGATGGCTTCGGCACGTGTCCTTGAGGTTGCGGGTGGTGAAGCTGTCGACAACAAGCACGACGTGGCCCCATCTGACCAGCCGTTTCGGCCAGAGGTCCTTGAGGCTCAGACGCATGTGATCGCATCCATGCATGATGACGACCGCCGGGAAGGGGCCATCACCCGGAGGGCGGGACAGATATCCGAGCAACGGCATGCCCGGTGGTTGGGAAAGAATTTCTCCCTGTTCGAGAGCCTTGCGGATTCGAAAAGCGCTGAGCTTCACGGGCGCGCTTTCGAACCGCACCAATTCCTCGGCACCGGCCGGGTTCCCGGACATGGGCAGGCCAAGAAAAGCCACGAGGCAAAGAAGAAGTCCTGCAGTTTTCACCGACGCCTCCATCGTTTGACCGACGGCATGTTATTTGTACCCCGAAGCTGAAGCTTGGCAAAGCGGTTGGGCTTGCTGCCACGATTGGATGGAGGAGGCCTCATTTCAAAAGAGGCCTGCAGGTGGCACAGCGCTCACCCCTTGCTCCGTCATCCTCGGGCTTGACCCGAGGATCCACGTCGGCCTCGACCAAGGGAGCGGGCATGGATCCCAGGCTCAAGGCCTGGGATGACGGAGGGTGGGGCGGGCGATTTTGCAAATCCAGCGTCGAAGAGGGGTGGAGGAATTTGGCATGGCCGATTTTGATCTGGTGGGAGAGCCATAATCAGTTCTTGATCACCTCCCGGCACATCACCTATCACTGCCGTAAATCCAAGCTGCGAAATTTGAATTCAGAGGTGATGTCGACGGTGAAGGCCGGCGCCGCCCTTCGAACTTGTGCGCCGTTCTCAGCGCCTCGCGAAGCAATCAGCGTCTGAGCGCCCGCTCATTTGCCAAGGAACCTACCCCCTTGCTCCGTCATCCCAGGGCTTGACCCGAGGATCCACTTCGGCTTCCACCACCAGCAGCGGCCATGGATCCCAGGCTCGAGGCCTGGGATGACGGAGGGTGGGGGGCGCGGATTGCCAAATCCGGCGTTGGCGCGGGGTGGAGGAATCTGGCACAAGAAGGCTCGATTTCGAACCGGCGGAGAGGCGTAATCAGTTCTTGATCACCCCCGGCGCATCAGTTATCACTA
The DNA here is from genome assembly GCF_017357245.1 of Rhizobium bangladeshense. Classification (NCBI taxonomy): domain Bacteria; kingdom Pseudomonadati; phylum Pseudomonadota; class Alphaproteobacteria; order Hyphomicrobiales; family Rhizobiaceae; genus Rhizobium; species Rhizobium bangladeshense. Next base: position 1,106,951 of record NZ_CP071612.1, read on the forward strand.
CTGTAAATCCAAGCTGCGAAATCTGAAATCTGGAGCTGGGCGGTCACGTCGCGCGGCCCTTCGAACTTGTGCGCTGTTCGCAACGCCTTGCGAACCAATCAGCGCGTCAGCCCCCGCTCATTTGCCGAGGAGCCTACCCCTTGCTCCGTCATCCCAGGGCTTGACCCGAGGATCCACTTCGGCTTCCACCACCAGCAGCGGCCATGGACCCCAGGCTCGAGGCCCGGATGACGGAGGGTGGGGGAGCGCGTTTTGCCAAATCCGGCATCGGCGCGGGGTGGAGGAATCTGGCACAAGAAGGCTCGATTTCGAACCGGCGGAGAGGCGTAATCAGTTCTTGATCACCCCCCGGCGCATCAGTTATCACTACTGTAAATCCAAGCTGCGAAATTTGAATCCGGAGCTGATGTCGGCGGTCAAGTCGGCGCGGCTCTTCGAGCTTGTGCGCTGTTCGCGGCGCCTTGCGAAGCAGCCAGCGCGTCAGCGCCCACAGATTTGCCACGGCGCTCACCCCTTGCTCCGTCCTCCTCGGGCTTGACCCGAGGATCGGGCTTGACCCGAGGATCCACTTCGGCTTCCACCAGCGGCAGCGGGGATGGATCCCAGGGTCAAGACCTGGGATGACGGAGGGTGGGGAGCGCGCTTGGCCAAATTTAGCTAAGCAGCCCCCGACGCGCCGCGTCGGCAGGACATCCATCCCTCACAAGGAGAATTGCAATGGACCCTTCGATTGCTCCGGCCTCGCGGGCCGCTGTGGTGACGCCGAACGATACCGCCATTGTCGGGGCGCGTGCGCTCTATATCGGCACGGCCGGCGATGTGGCGATTGCTTCGCGGCGGGATGTGGATCCGGTGATTTTCAAGAGCGTGCCGGCCGGGACGATCCTGCCGGTTCATGCCGCGATCGTGGCGCTGACCGGGACCACGGCCGCCAACATCATTGCCTTGTTCTGAGCCTCAGACGCGGACCGATGGGCAGTCCGACCAAGTTCAGCCAGGCGCTGGCCGAGAAGATCTGCGCGCGCATCGCCGACAGGGAAAGCCTGCGCTCGATCTGCCGGGACGAGGATATGCCGGCGAAATCGACGGTGCTTTCCTGGTTGGCGGACGAGGACAAGGCGGCGTTTCGGGCGCGATATGCGCTGGCACGCGAGATCATGGCCGACAGCTTCGTGGACGAGATGGTCGAGATCGCCGACAACAGCAGCGACGACTGGATCGAAAAGAAGAATGCCAGCGGCGAGACCACCGGCTGGCAGGAGAACGGCGAGGCAATCCGGCGCTCGCAGCTGCGCATCGCCACCCGCCAATGGGTCGCCGAGAAGCTGCGGCCGAAGAAATACGGCGCCAAGGTCGAGGCCGAACAGGGCGCGACCGGCGAAGTCTCGCAATTGCTGGAGGCGGTCAATGGCAAAACCCGCGGACTTCCAAACGGCGATTGACCGGTTTTCCGACTGGCGCTGGCGGCTGAACAATCTCTACTGGATCACCGACAAGGCGGGCAAACGCGTCAGGTTCGAAATGAACTGGACGCAGATGACCTTCTTCGAGGACATGCATTATCTCAACGTGCTGCTGAAGGCCCGCCAGCTGGGGCTGACCACCTTCATCCAGATCTTCATGCTCGATGCCTGCGTCTTCAACCGGGATATAAGAGCCGGCACCATCGCCCATACGCTCGGCGACGTGCAGACGATCTTCCGAGACAAGATCAAATATCCCTATGACAACCTGCCGGAAGGCATCCGCAACGCCGTGCCTGTTGTCAGGACCAACCAGAGCGAATTGCTGCTTGCCAATAATTCGAGCATCCGCGTCGGTACGTCGCTGCGCTCGGGCACGCTGCAATATCTGCACATCTCCGAATATGGAAAGCTCTGCGCCAAATATCCCGACAAGGCGCGGGAAGTCCGGACCGGCGCGTTGAATACGGTGCAGGCCGGCCAGCTGGTCTTCGTCGAAAGCACGGCGGAAGGCCAGGAGGGGCATTTCTATTCGCTCTGCGAGGATGCCCAGATCAAGCAGCGCCAGGCGCTTGTCCTGACCGAGCTCGACTTCAAATTCCACTTCTTTCCCTGGTGGAAGGAGCCGCAATATTCGATCGCGCCCGAGGGCGTCATCATCAGCGACGCCTTCGTGAAATATTTCGGCCAGCTCGCAGAACAGGGGATTGAGCTGACGGCCGGCCAGAAGGCCTGGTATGTCAAAAAGGCCGAAACCCAGCTCGGAGACATGAAGCGCGAATATCCCTCGACGCCTGATGAAGCTTTCGAGGCAAGCGTCGAAGGCGCCTATTATGCCGACCAGATGGCGGTGGCCGACGCCGAGGAGCGTATCGGTGTCTTCCCGCATGTCGAAGGCTACCCGGTCCACACCATCTCCGACATCGGCATGGATGATACCAACAGCGTCTGGCTGTTCCAGGTGCTGCCCGGCCGCGTGAGGATGATCGGCTATTTCGAGCATACCGGCACCGGCATGGACGGCATGCTCGACGAGTTGGACCGGCGGGCGGGCGAACATGGTTATGTCTACGGCGTCCATAACATGCCGCACGACATCAAGGTCAGGGAATGGACGCGCGGCGGCATGACCCGCATCGAAATCATGCTGAGAGAGGTCAAGGCCCGCGGTCTCGGCACGGTCCGCAAGGTCGAGCGCGCCTATGTCCACGACCGCATCAACGGCACGCGGCGCATCCTGGCAAAGGTCGAGTTCGACCAGGCCGGCTGCGCCGACGGCATCAAATGCCTGCGCAACTATCGCAAGGACTGGGACGAGGATCTCGGCGTCTTCCGCGACGAGCCGCTGCACAACTGGGCCTCGCACGGCGCCGATGCTTTCGGCGGGCTGGCGATCATCTTCACCGGATTGGCGCCGGAACCGCTGAAGCCCGAGCGTAAGCCGCCGCCGACATTCCAGACGATGACATTCAACGAATTTGCCGACTCCACCCCTAGACGTAGCGAGCGTGTTTGATGGAAGACGAGACAACGGCTTTGGAAGGCGGGCAGCGTTGGGATCCGGCAAAGGTCGGCGCCCATTGGCAGCAGGAGCTCGAACGCGCCCAGCGCTACTTCAAGTCCTGGCACGACCGCTGCGTCAAGATCGAGAAGATCTATCTCGACCAGCAGTCGGACCAGACGAGCGCGGCCAAGCGCCACTTTCCCATGCTCTGGGCCAATACCGCGGTGCTGCAGCCGGCCGTCTATGCCCGCGTGCCGCAGCCGGTCGTCGAGCGTCGCTTCAAGGACGCCCAGCCCATGGCGCGCATCGCTTCCGAAATCGTCGAACGCAATCTCGCTTACACAGGCGACGAGGCGGATCTCGATTCGATCCTGCGGGCGGTGCGCGACGATTTCCTGCTCTGCGCCCGCGGCACGGTGTGGCTGCGCTACGAGGCCGATTTCGAACCGCTCGACATGGATGTCGCGCCGTCGGACCCGCCGGCCGCTGGCTTCTCCGGAGAGATGGCCGGCACCACCCTCGAAACGATCGCCGACGAGCGCGTCTGCATCGATTATGTCCACTGGTCGGATTTCCTGCATTCGCCGGCACGCCGCTGGAAGGATGTGACCTGGGTGGCGCGGCGCGTGCCGATGACCGACGAGGAAATGGAAAAGCGTTTTGGCCGTGAGGCCATGGTGTCGGGGGCGGCGCAGGCTGCCGGCAGCGGCAAGGGCGAAAGCCAGGCCGAGCGCGCCGAGAACGAAGGCAAGACCCATGTCTGGGAGATCTGGTGCAAGAGCGAGAACTATACCGTCTGGATCGCCGACGGTTCGCCCGTGGCGCTTGAGGTCTCCGAGCCGCCGCTGGAGCTGACGCATTTCTGGCCTTGCCCGCGCCCGGCCTACGGCACCATGTCGACGAGCTCGCTGGTCCCGGTTCCCGATTATGTCTATTACCAGCAGCAATGCGACGAGATCGACCTTCTGACCAGGCGCATCAACAAGCTGACCGACCAGCTGCGGCTGAAGGTCTTCTACCCCTCCGGCGACGGCGCGATCTCGCCGGCGATCGAGAAGGCGATGCGGCCTGAAAACGACATGGTGATGGTGCCGATCCCGGAATGGGCGGCTTTCACCGACAAGGGCGGCTCGAAGGCTGTTGTGACGCTGCCGATCGACGAGGTGCAGAATGTGATCGTCGCCTGCATGGCGGCGCGCAAGCAACTGATCGAGGACGTCTACCAGATCACCGGAATATCGGACATCGTGCGCGGCGATACCCAGGCCTCGGAGACGGCGACCGCGCAGCGCATCAAGAGCCAGTGGGGCTCGATCCGCATCCGCGACCGCCAGGCGGAGCTTGCCCGTTTCGCCCGCGACATCATCCGCCTCGCCGGCGAAATTATCTGCGATCAATTCCAGCCGGAAACGCTGATGCTGGTGAGCGGCATCAGACTTCCGACGATGGCCGAGAAGCAGCAGGTCGAGATGCAGATGCAGCAGATGCAGATGGCGGCCCAGCAGGCGGCGATGCGGGCGCAGCAGATGGGCCAGCCCGCCCAGGCGCCCCCCGAATTGCCGCCGCAGCTGCAGCAGATGATGGCGCAGCCCAGCATCGACGAGGTGGTGCAGTTGCTCCGCAACGACAGCATTCGCGGCTTCCAGATCGACATCGAAACGGATTCGACGATCGAACCTGATGAGGACGGCGAAAAGCAGCGCCGCATGGAATTCGTCCAGATGGTCGGCGGCTTCATGCAGCAGGCCGGCGCCATGGCGCAGCAGAACCCGCTGTTGGTGCCGGTCATGGTCGAAACGCTGCTCTTTGCCGCCCGCGGCTTCCGCGCCGGCCGTCAGCTCGAAAGCATGCTGGAGCAGGTGGGGGCGCAGCTCTCCGAGGCAGCCCGCGCGCCGAAACCGGAGCGACAGCCTTCGCCCGCCGAGATGCTCAAGCTGAAGACGGCTGAAGTGAAGGCGGGCGCCGAACAGCGCAAGGCCGAACTCGGCGTCGCGCAAGCCGAGATCGAACATCGCGCCACGCTGGAGCAGGCGCGCGGCGAGGCGGCGGCGCAGGCGCTGCAGCAGTTCCAGGCGCAGCCGGCCTATCAATAGGTTCGAGGGGAAGAGATGAGAGAACGTTATTGCCGCGTCTGCGGCGGCTGGCACCCGCTCGACGCATGGCCGCACAACTGCATGCCGGTGAAAAACCTCGCCCAGTCGGACCTGCCGGCGCCGCATTTCGTCAGCGACACGATCGAGATCCAGTCGATGCATGACGGCCGGCACTACACCTCCAAAGCCAAGCTGCGCTCCGCCTACCGGGCGGCCGGCGTGGTCGAGATCGGCAATGAGGCGCCGCGGCCGATCGAGAAGCCGAAGGCGGATCGAAAGGCGATCCGCAACGAATTGCGGCGGGTCTACGCCGAATACAACGCCTGAAACGGGCATCAATCCCCGACATAGGAAATCCCCAAGATGGATATGGAAGACCTCAACGAGGCCGGCAACGGCAGCGAAGATTTTGGCGGGGCCGAGCAGCCTGTCAGCATCCGCGACAGCCTGAAGGCGGCGATCGACACCGTCGAAGGCGGGCCGGGCGATCTGCCGGGCCAGCCGCGTGACGGCGAAAGCGGCCGCTTCCTGGCCAAGGGGCAGGAGCAGACCGCTGCCGCCAGGACAGGGCAGGCGCCCTTCGGGGCTCAGGCGGCGCAGCAGACCGGCGAGATCGACAGCCGCCAGCAGCCCGCCGTCACCGGTAACCGGGTGCCGCCCGGCTGGTCGGCGGAGGCTAAGGCGCGATTTTCAAGCCTGCCGAACGAGGTGCAGGCGGCGATCGTCAAGCGCGAGCAGGAGGTCGATCGCGGCTTCCGCGTGCTGCAGGATTACAAGGGGCTCGAGGAATTCACCCCGATCGTCCGCCAGGCCGGCATGACCCATGCCGATGTCATGCGACGGGCGATCGAATGGGAAAACGCGCTGATCCGCGATCCCGTCAACACCGTGCTTCACGTCGCCAAGGTGGCAGGCGTCAATCTGCACGCCCTGGTCAAGGGTCAGGCGGGAGAGACACTGCAGCGCGGCGCGCAGGCAGGGCCGCAGCCCCAACTCCAAACCGGGCCGATCAATGTCGAGGCCACGGTCGAACATGTTCTGAGGAAGAGGGACACCGAAACTCAGGTCGATGCCTTTCTTTCCGATCCGGCCAATGCGCATGCCGAAGACGTTCTCGACGACATGGTCGCCCTTATCAATGCAGGGCGGGCATCGACGCTTCAGGACGCCTACGACGCCGCATGCTGGATGCGCCCGGACATTCGCCAGCAGTTGATCAGCCAGACTGCGCCGGCTCCCGTCCACCAGCAGCAAGCCCAGAGGGCCGCAGCGGCAAATCAAGCCCGCCGCGCCTCGCGATCCATCTCTGGATCTTCCGCTCCGGGCCCGACCCGAGACACGGCAAGAGGCCAGCCCACCTCCATCCGAGACTCGCTGCGCGACGCCATGCGCTTTTCGCGCGGTCAAGTCTGATCAAAGGAATGATCAATGCCCATTTCGCCCAATCTCTCTGAAATCGTGACCACGACGCTGCGCAACCGCAGCGGCACGGTCGCCGACGACGTGACGAAGAACAACGGTCTTCTCACCCGTCTCAACAGCCGCGGCCGCAAGAAGCCCGTCTCCGGCGGCCGCACCATCGTCCAGGAACTGCAGTACCAGGAAAACAGCACGTTCAAGCGCTATTCCGGCTATGACATCCTCAACGTCCAGCCCTCCGACGTCATTACCGCTGCCGAATACGACCTGAAGCAGGCCGCGGTCGCCGTCTCCATGTCCGGCCTCGAACAGCTGCAGAACTCCGGCGAGGATGCGATCCTCGATCTGCTCGAGCAGCGCATCGAGAACGCCGAGACGACGCTGAAGAACAACATCGCGCTCGACTGCTATTCCGACGGCACGGCCGATGGCGGGCGGCAGATCGGCGGTCTGCAGCTCTTGATCTCGACCTCACCGACCTCTGGCACGGTCGGCGGCATCTCGCGCGCCACCTGGGGTTTCTGGCGCAACCAGAAATTCTCGGCCTCGGCCGATGGCGGCGCGGCCGCCACCAACGCCAACATCCAGAGCTACATGAACCGGCTCTACATGTCCTGCGTGCGTGGCTCCGATGCGCCCGACCTCGTCGTCGCCGACAACAACTTCTTCCGCCTCTATTGGGAATCGCTGCAGGCGATCCAGCGCATCACCTCGGCGGACAAGGGCATGGCCGGCTTCCAATCGCTGCAATATATGGGCGCCGACGTGATCTTCGACGGCGGCTTCGGCGGCGGCGCGCCTTCGAACCAGATGTTCTTCCTGAACACCAAATACCTGTTCTACCGCCCGCACCGCGACCGCGACATGGCGCCGATCGGCGACGAGCGCATGAACACCAACCAGGACGCCTTCGTGCAGCTGATGGGCTTCGCCGGCAACCTCACCATGAACAACGCCTTCCTGCAGGGCGTGCTGTTCGCCTGATCGAACGAAAGGATCAACTCCATGACCATCGCAATTTCCCAGACCGATCGTCTTGGCGCGAACCCGTTCGTCGTCGAAGGCCCGATCGTCGCCGGCTCCGGCATTCCGGGGCCGAACTTCGCCCTCGGCGCGGTTGCCGGCGGCGACCGCGAATCCGAATGGGTCTATTGCCAGCTGGTGCTCGCCTCGCAGACGACCCTGCAGCCCGGCCAGTGGTTCCAGTGGACCAAGGATTATGTCGCTTCGCTGCTGACCACGGCCGCCGCCGTCGTCGGCCAGCGCTGCGGCGTCTTTTCCGGCGCCGCCCAGCCGCCGACGCTGACCGGCGGCCCGGTCGGCGCTATCACGCTCGCACCCGGAACCTACTACATCTGGCTGCAGCGCAACGGCCAGGCGCCGGCCCAGGTGGCGACCGCAGCGGCGGCTCTCGTCGTTGCCGAAACCACCACCACGGCGGGGCAGGCGAGTGCGCCTGCCTCGGCGACCGTCGCCACCAAGGCGATCGCGAATGTCAACTTCGCCGCCGCCAACCAGACGTTTATGGCAACCACCGTCAACGGCTCGAACCTGCTGACGAACCTTTCCGGCCTCAATGCCGGTTCCGGTCCGTTCATCGGCGCGGCCGTCGCCGGCACCGGCATTCCGGGCGGCACGACGATCGCGGCCGTCAGCTACTCCCCGAACGGCGTCGTCCAGAGCATCACGCTCTCGGCCAATGCGACGGCGAACGGCACCGGCATCACCATCACCGCGACGGGTGTGCTGGAGGCGACGCTGATGCGGCCGTTTCTGTCGAAGGTGAACTAAACCAAGACGCTGACCTTTCTATGGGTGGTGTGCCCCTCATCCGCCTGCCGGCACCTTCTCCCCGTTTTGACGGGGAGAAGGGGACATCCGGCACCCTCTGTGTCCCTCGCAGCGTCTCGCGGGGCACGTCCCCTCTCCCCGTTCTTACGGGGGTCCGAAGGACGGGTCGAGACCCGTGGCTCGACCCCGGTAAGGTTAGGGCAGCCATCCCGCACGACTTCGCAGGCGCATCTGCGCCCACATCTCCCCGCCATCAACAGCGAGCAAGCACCATGCCCGACAACACCGGAATTTATGCCTCCTTCAGCCTCGAGCCGGTCGAGCAGACCTTTCTGACCGAGAAGGAGGGCCGGCCGATCTTTGCCGACAAGGAATTCGTCCGCATCTTCATTGCCGGCGACAAGCACACCGAGGTCTACCGCGAGGTGACCGAGAACGACAAACAGCGCTTTGTCGACGCCTACAGGCGCTTCAAGGACGGCGCTGCCGCCCGCGAGCAGCTGACCGGCACGCCGCTTGCGCAATGGCCCTATCTGAAGCCCAGCCAGATCAAGGAGCTGGAGGCGATCAACATCTATACGGTCGAGCAGCTGGCGGCCCTTTCCGACACGGCCAAGCAGAAGGTCGGCATGGGCGCCAACGAGCTGACCGCCGCTGCCCGCGCCTATCTCGCGACCGCCGAGAACTCCAGCGCTGCCTCTGCCTTCGCCGCCGAAAACGAACGGCTGAAGGCCGAGGTCAGCCGCCTGCAGGAGCAGATGAAGGAGATGGCCTTGCGCTTCGAGGCGCTCGAAAGGGAAGGCGAGGGCAGGGGCCGCGCACGGCAGGTGGCCTGACGAAGCGCTGATGCAAGCAGCCCCTCATCCGCCTGCCGGCACCTACCGGGGTCGAGACACTGGTCTCGACCCATCCTTCGGACCCCCGCTTGCGGGGCGAAGGGACATGCCGCGACGCCGCGGTTCCCTCTTCTCCCACAGTCGGCGCATTTCGGTCATTCGGGACCGGTATTCAGAAGGCGGTTACGAGCAAGCTGTCAGCCCACTTCCGCCTCGGATTTGAAGCCGTTAGACATGGCTGGTTCGATCAGGTCCCACGGGTTGCCGTACAAGTCCTCGAACACAGCAACCGTCCCGTAAGCCTCCACTCTTGGCTGCTCGCGGAAAATGACACCTGCTGCCAAAAAGCGAGCATGGTCACGGGCAAAGTTGTCCGTTTCCAGGAAGAGGAACACCCTGCCTCCCGCCTGTTGCCCGATAGCGGCGGTCTGTTTCCCAATGGCCTTGGCAAGGAGCAGCGACGCCTGGCCGCCATTTGGGCTTACAACGACCCAACGTTTTTCGTTCGATAGCCTCGTGTCCTCGATGAGTTGGAAACCGAGCTTGCTGACATAGAAGGCGATCGCCTCATCGTAATCGCGCACCAGCAGCGACACGAGGGACAAACGCCGGCGCGCAGTTGTCACGTCTTGTGTCATCGGGGTTCAACACGGCTTCGGGAAGTTACGTTCTGGATGAAGTCGCGAAGAAGTTCAGGCATTGCTTTTGTTGGCTGCGGCGGCGGATCATCGGACCTCAGGTCCATATAGATGTCGATGGATGCCTCGATGGCCCTCTGGACGGACGAGGGGTTGTTCTCGGCCATGGTTGCAGCAAGTCGCCCGTGCTCGTCCAATCCGAGCGCTTCGAGGCGTCTCACGCCCCGCTGGTTTTTGCCTGCGCGGCGATAAAATAGCGGCCCCAGAACCTGCTCGCGGAAGAAGGCGAGCATACCGATTGCCTCGTACAGTTCGCCGCGAGCAAGTTTGGTGGCCGCATAGTGCAGCCAGATCCAGGCCCGCGTTTCGAACCACTCCGAGGGATGGTTGGGCCATGCGACCTCCCCGGCTTGAATACGGGCCTCGATCTCCGCCGGTTCCCGGGCAAACAGGATTGCCCGCCGCTCGATTTGGTGGTCGAGATCGGATACCAGAACAAATTTCAGGTCGATGTGCAGAAGCGGCGGACCATAAAGACATATCAGAAGGCGCGGCTCCCCGACATGCTCGCCGGTGAACGCGTTGACAAGATCTGGCAAGGCGTTGGCGAAGGCGAGCCGCGTCGCCATGACGTCCGCATAGCTTTCGTCATTGACTACGATGACGAAGTCCAGGTCGGAATGCTCGTCCAGTCCGCCATGAATGTACGACCCCCCGATCAGAAGGGCCCTTAGTCGATTGTCGGACGCTACCGCATTGCGGACGCGTTCCAGGAAGTTCGCATGAGCTTGGGGAAGATTGCTGGGCATGTGATTCTCCTTGCCAGCACCTCAGGATAGAATAGGCGGATTGCCTATCGCAACTTGTTTTTCCAGGCTGGCATGACTTGTTCTGGTCGTGCGCGTCGAAATGGCGAGCGATCGCGACCGGAATCGAAAAGACCACAATATCGAGCCGTGCAGCTATTCTGCTGTTGGGGCAGGCGTCCTGCCGCCTCTCAATGTGGTTTGGTGGCATTTGCTACCGAACTCCGCAAATTCACCCACCGCAACTGCCCCGAACCGGAGATCCCCGCATGTCGCTCCTGACAATCATTCAGAACGTCTGCGCGGAGATCGACCTCGATCCGCCGGCGGCCGTCATGTCCTCGGCGGATCCGCAGATCATGCAGCTGCGCATCCTTTCCACCCGCGCCGGCCGCGACCTGGTGCGGGCCCATGACTGGTCGGCGCTGATGGTACGGCGGCAATTCCAGGCGACGGGTGCTGCGCCCGAGCCGGCCGAACCGCCTGCCGACTGGGACCGCTTCGCCGCCAATGCGCGGATATGGAACGTCTCGCGCCTGTGGGCGCTGAACGGCCCGGTGGAACCGCAGACCTGGCAGCGCCACACCATCCTCAATGCCAATCCGGTGCCGCAGATCTGGCGCATGGCGGCAGGCAGGCTCGACATCTACCCGAATATTGCCGGTGAGACGATCGAATACGCCTATATCTCCGGTTTCTGGGTGGCGGTGAACGGCGGCGCGGCCACTGCCGCCAACTGGGCTAACGACACCGACACGGCGCTTTTTCCCGAAGAGCTGCTCGAACTCTCGCTGATCTGGCGCTGGAAGCGGGCCAAGGGCCTCGATTATGGCGAGGAGCTCGCCTCTTTCGAACGATCCAAGGAAGCCGCCATCGGCGCCGACCGCGCCGCTGGGCCTGTCGACCTTTCGCTGCCGGCGAGGGGAGAGACGCCCGAGAATTACTGGCCCGGCACGATCACGGTGACGCCATGACCCGCAGACCTGTTCCCTCGAACGGCCGCACCCGCCGCGTTTCGCCAGGCAAAGACTGGATCGCGCCGATCGGCGGCTGGCGTACCGATGTCGAAATGGCCGATATGCCCGAAGATGCCGCCTTCCAGCTCGACAACTTCTTTCCCGAGGCCAACCGCGTGCGCGCCCGCTACGGTTTCCTCGCCTTTGCCACCGGCCTCGGCGCCGATGTGCAGACGGTCATTCCCTATTCCGGCGTGACCAACAGGCTGTTTGCCGCCGCCGGCGACAAGATCTTCGACGTGACCGTGGGCGGGGCGGCCGGCGCGCCTGTCGTCTCGGGCCTCGCCAGCGCCCACTGGTCGGTGCAGCAGTATACCAACCCGGCCGGCCAGGAATTCCTGCGTCTCGTCAACGGCCTCGATACGCCGCTGATCTTCAACGGCAGCTCCTGGACGAACAATTTCCTGGTGGGCACGGCAACGCTCGCCACTCAGAATGTCGCCGTCCGCAACACCGCATACACCCTGAGCTTCTTCGGCACCGGTTCCGTCACGCTCTCCGGCGCTTTCGCCGGCACGCTGAACGGAACGGGCGTCGGCAACCGGGTGTCGCTCACCTTCACCCCGGCGGCCGGCACGCTCACCCTCACCGCGACGGGAACGGTCACCAATGCGCAGCTCGAAAAGGGCTCGGCCGCCACGCCCTATGTGCCCTCGACGATGATCACCGGGATTCCGGACGCCTCGCTGCTCAGCGCCGTCACCGCCTATCGCTCGCGGCTGTGGTTCATCGAAAAGAATTCGACCAATGTCTGGTACCTCGCCACCGACGCCGTCAGCGGCGCGGCGACGGTTCTGCCCGTCGGCGGCAACATGAAATATGGCGGCGCGCTGGTGGCGATCAACGTCTGGACCATCCCGGTTGCCACCGGCCTGCAGCAATGCCTGGTGCTGATCTCCTCGGAAGGCGAGGTGATCGTCTTCCAGGGATCCGATCCGTCGAGTGCCGCGAACTGGGGTCTGATCGGCACCTTCAAGCTCGGCCGGCCGCTTGGGCTCGATCGATGCCTGCTCTCGGTCGGCGCCGATCTCGCGATCATGACGACCGACGGCATCGTGCCGATCACCAAGGCGGTGCAGCTCGATCGCGGCGCGACCAGCCTCGGCGCCATCACCGCCCGGATCGGCCCGACATGGCGCGAAACGGTGGCCGCGACCGGCACGACCTCCGAGGAGTGGCAGCTATCGAGTTTCCCGGCGCGCCAGATGGCGATCGTCAACCTGCCGTCCTCCTTCGGCCCCTACCAATATGTCATGAACACCGAGACCGGCGCCTGGTGCCGCTTCGTCGGCATGCCCGCCTCCTGCTGGGCGACCTGGCAGGACCGGCTGTTTTTCGGGGCCGCCGATGGGACGCTATACGAGGCCGAGGTTGGGGCAAACGACAATGGCGCGGCGATCGACGCGCTGATGGTCGGCGCCTGGAGCCGCTTCGGCGACGGGCTCTCGACCAAGCTATCGAAGCTGATCGGGGTGACGGCCGAGATCGGCGTTTCCACGCTGATGTATGGCGGCATTTCGGTCGACTACCAGACGAAGGTGCCGACAGCGCTTCTGTCGTCCGTCGAGAACAATGCGGCGGCGAAATGGGGAACGGCGGTCTGGGGTGTGTCGAAATTCCCCGGCATTTCGCTGGTGCGCAAATTTGCCTCCGCCGGCGGCGCGGGTTCGGCCTTGGCGCCGACCATCCGCGCGCTGATCTCGGGCTCATCAGGCTCCGTCTCGGAAGCCGCCGTCGTCGGCGGTTCGCTGCTTTATGAGAGGGGCGCGCCGATTTGATCGTCTCCGAACCGCGCGAGGAGATCGCCGCCTGGGTCGGCGCCAGGATCGGCGTGGAGTTCCACCCACCCTACACCACGCTTGCCCATGTCGACCGCGGCCGGATCATCGCCGGCTTCATCTTCAACGCCTGGACTGAGCACGACATCGAGATCTCGCTCGCCGCCGACCGGCTGTCGCTGACGCTGATGCGGGCAGTGTACGACTATGTCGTCAACCAGCTCGGCTGCCGCCGCGCCACCTGCCGCACCCGCGCCGATAACAGCAAGGCCCAGACGCTGCTCGAAAGATGCGGCGCCCGGCAGGAAGGCCGCCAGCACGGCTATTTCGGCGATTGCGACGCGCTGCTTTACGCCATCATGAAAGAGGATTTTCCCTATGGTCTCCACGCCAAAGGCCCCCAAGGCGCCTGATCCGACCCAAACCGCGGCGGCACAGACGGCCACCAACGTCGACACCGCCATCGCCAATGCGGGCCTCAGCCACACCAACCAGTATACGCCGGATGGCTCGCTGGAATACAAGGTCACCGGCTATCAGACGATGACCGACCAGAACGGCAAAACATACCAATTGCCAACCTATTCCGCCTATCAGACCTATTCGCCCGAGAACCAGGCGATCTACGACCAGACGCAGCAGACGCAGCTCGGCCTGGCGAGGCTCGCCAACGACCAGACCCGCAAGGTCTCCGGCATCCTCGGCACCAATGTCGACCTCAGCGCCGGCAATGTCGACAAATATGTCAACGATCACTGGCGCTCCGGCTTCGACAACCAGTGGAACCGCGACCAGGCGAGCCTCGAGCAGAGCCTGGCCGACAAGGGCATCTCGATGGGCTCGGCGGCTTACGACAACGCCATGCGCGATTTCTCCACCCGCAAACAGGCCGCCTCCGACCAATATCTCGGCGATATGTATTCGAATGCGCAGAATTCGATCCTGACCGAGCGCAACCAGCCGCTGAACGAGATCTCGGCGCTGATGTCCGGCTCGCAGGTGCACCAACCGAGCTACGTCAACACGCCGACCACGCAGCTTCCGACCGTCGATCAGGCGGGGCTGATCAACGAGAACTTCAATCAGAAGATGGGCCTCTACAACCAGCAGCTCGCGCAGTCGAACGCCGCCATGGGCGGTCTCTTCGGCCTTGGCGGCTCGCTGCTCGGCGGCTGGGCGAAATCCGACCGGCGGCTGAAGGAAGACATCAGCCGCGTCGGCAGGCTCGACAACGGCTTGCCGGTCTACGCCTTCCGCTACAGGGAGGGCGGCCCGATGCAGATCGGCCTGATGTCCGATGATGTACGCGAGACCCATCCCGACGCGGTGTTTGAACATGCCGACGGGTTCGACCGCGTCGATTACGGAAGGGCGGTGGGCTGATGGCGTATATTTTCGGCGGCGATACCGGCAAGACACAGAGCGACGTCAGCGACCAGCGCAAGCGGCTGGCCTATGCCATGCTGCAGCAGGGCATGGACACGAGCCCGGTACAATCGCCCTGGCAGGGCGTGGCGCGGCTGGCGCAGGCTTTGATGGGCGGGTTGGCGATCAGGCAAGCGGATCACGAACAGAAGGCGGCTACAACTGAAGCTCCCGCTGTGCCGACGGGCGCGCCCTTAGCTCAGTCGGTGAAGTCTCCCGGCTTCCTGGCCTCACTGTTCGGCGGCAAGCGCAATGCTGCGTAAGTGCGCATGACCCTTCGCCGCCTTTTAGGTTGCCTGCATCCAGCCGCGGTCTAGCGGCCATCCTTCCGCCTCTGGACTTTTTCGCCGAGCGGGCAATGCCACTCCTTCAAACCACAATCCGATGAGCGGCTCGCGAGCTAAGCGCGAGGGCCGGAAGCGTTGTCTATCACAATCACCATCCACAGGAGATCGTAATGCCAGATCCTAACAAAACTCCGGCTGCCCCGCCGAGAAGATATGCCGAGCTTAGAGCTGATCCTTACGCGGGGCAGTCGGGCGATCTGTCGCTCAACAATGCCATACGCGCTATCGCCCGCGGCACGCACGTCGGCGCCTATCTCGACGAAGCGAATGCCGGGACAGCTGCACTACTGGCACCCGTCTTTGACCCAATGCTGCCTGATGGGTTGTTTCCGCCGCTGCCGGGCGGAACGCTTGCGGAGCGGTATGAAAACGCACTGGCTATTCAGCGCGGGATGGATAAGGCCTTTGACGACCAGCATCCCTATATCTCCACGATATTGCAAGGGGCCGGAGAGCTAGCCTCTGACGCAGCTTTTAAGTTGCCGTCAGGTATGACGATGAGCATGGCAGAGGGCGCTGTTGAAGGGTTCGGGTCCGGGGAAGGCGGTTTCAGCAACCGGCTTCAAAAGGCATTTGATGGCGCTGCCGAAGAGGCTTTGACAGAATTCGGTATGAATTCCTTAAAAAGACGCGGTCTGATGCCGTCGGAAGCCGGTCCCGAAGGTGGGCGTAACGCCGGCGCAAAGGCCCTGAAGCGCGCGCTTCTTAGAGCTCGCAGCCGAAGCGGCGGCGGCGGCTGGTAACCTAGCCCCGTATATCGTCCCACAAGATAGCAACCCCCAGTGCCATGACGGTTATCGGTATCGACCAGATGACCAATTTGACGGGTTGGCTGGCGTACAGGAACATGTAGCCGGCGACAGCTGCTCCGCCCGTCGCCATCAGCGCGCCCAGCGTCATGGACATGAGTTTCCTCATTGAATTCTTTCTTCGAAGCTCGCGTTCGTGAGGTCTGCCGCGGCGAGGATCGCGGCGATCGTGATCGTTTTGCGTGAAGGTTTGTTTGGCTGGTGTCGATCCGCACGCCGCAACCGATACTATACTTTTCGAGGTCTCGCAATTCGCGAGGCCTTTTCTATTCGGAGAAAGTAAATGCCCAGAAACCCATCCACCGGCGTCTATTCGAAACCCGCCGGAACGACACCTTCCGTCGGCCAGGTCATTGACCCCGCGCCCTGGAACGCGCTGACCACCGACCTCGGCAATGAAACCACCGTTTCGCTCCCGCGTGATGATTCGGGCGCCTGTGGTCGCTCCGGAACAAACAAGCCTGTGATCGTCCCGCAAATAGGAGACTTGTTGGTACCGCGATGGCGCGGTGCTAAAACTACTGGTAGCGAAGCGCCCTTTGGTGCTGTAGACGATCACTTCATCCTCGACTGTCACTTGCCACCAATCCAACGCAGGTCCTCCATGCTCAAGCGTCTCGTCAAACAGGTTCTACCTAGCTCCGCAGTTGCAGCCGTGAATAACTGGCGGACGCGTGAGAGATTGTACAAATCATGGAGCAAAGCGGCGGCGGCGGCGCCCGCGTATGGGGATATGCGTCTTACAGCGTTCCGGATAGAACGATCGCGGCGGTTGATTGGCGAGGAGAAGTCTTGTGTCCAACCACCGGCAGATCTCCTGCCCGCCATGGATATCCCTGCCGGCCGGTTCGTCGACTTCGGCGGATCCGCTGGCGAAATGTGCGCCGTGCTGCGAGAGCAGTACCCAGCCTGGTCATTCACGGTCGTAGAGACAAAATCCATGGCGGACGCCGCGCAGGCGTTGAGGCCGGAAATATCTTTCTCCGACCAACTGCCGCCAGAGTTCGATGTGTTCTACAGCAGTGGGACACTTCAATATCTTTCCGATCCAGAGACATTGTGGCGCGAGGCTCTGAGCAGGACAACTCGTTACGCCTATCTGGCAAGAAATTCCTTCTCGAACAGGAAGCTCTTCACCGTCCAGTCGTCCCGGCTCTTCGACAATGGTGCTGGCCCGGTTCCTGATGGATTCGACAACGTTGAGATACGTTATCCCCACCAGACCATTTCAGAAGCGTCGTTAACGGGAATAGCCGACGAAATGGGATTTGATCTGGCCGCTCGGTTCGAGGGCCGCAACAGTGGGGTGACTGGCACCCGCGCGGATGTCTATGGAGCCGATCTCTTGTTCAAGAGACGATAGTCGGGACGTAGTTTAGAAATCTAAGCGGAAAGACAGGGACTTCTCTTTCGGAGCCGCCTCTTGCCTTTGCCCGACCTCAACGACGGACAAATTCAAGTGCCCGCCTCAGCAGAAACGGCTGCGTTGCCATGTCCGCCATCTTGAGGTGGCCGATCAAGGCTGCCGACCTCCGTGTCAAACCCGTGCAAGATGCGGCCGCCCGTCCCAACCGCCTTCCCCAAAACCACAATGGCCTCGCAGCGCGCGGGGTCTTTTTCTTTGGAGACGATGAATGCCCAGGAACCCGTCAACCGGCGTCTATTCGAAACCGGCCGGAACAACGCCCTCCGTCGGCCAGGTCATCGACCCGGCGCCATGGAACGCGCTGACAACCGACCTCGGCAACGAAATCACCAATTCGCTGCCACGCGACGGCTCGGCACCGATGACCGCGCCACTCAAAGCGGCAAGCGGCACGGTTTCGGCGCCCGGCATCGGTTTCGCCACCAATCCCCAGACCGGCCTTTATCTGAAGGGCGGCGGGCTGCTGGGATTTACCCAGAACGGCGTCGACGTCGCGTTCGATAAAGCGTCGATCTATGCCGCGAAATCAGGCGATTACACGGCACTTGCCTCCGACGACAATGCCGTTCATCGCTTCACCCAGGCAGCGACGCTCACCCTCAGCGCAGCAGCAACGCTCGGCGCAAACTGGCGCTATTGCGTCATCGCCGATGGCGGGGACGTGACGATTGATCCCGCCGGCTCGGAGACGGTTGATGGCTCGACCACGCTCATCCTCAAGAACGGCTATAGCGTCAACATCACCTGTTCCGGTGCTGCCTTCTTCACCAACAAGCTCGCCGCCAGGATCCAGAGTAAGGCCGACAGTTCGGCCGTGGGCGATTTCGTCGTTGGCCTCGTCCTTTCCAACAACGGAGCAAGTCCGAACACCCATATCGACTTTACCTCCGGCTCGGCCAGATCAGGCTCAAGTTTCGTTTCCAGCGCGGTGTCATTCACCAAGAGGGTGACGGGAACATTCGCTGCCGGAACGGGCGCGGGCGGCCTCGATGCCGGCGCCGTCGCAGCAAATGCGACATACTTCGCATATGCCTTGCGCAAGGAGGCCGACCTGTCTTTCGACGTGGTTTTCTCGACTTCGCCAACGATCGGCGGCATCAGCACGACGCTGCTCACTGGCTATGCCATCGTCAAATGCATTGGCGTGGTGCTGACCGATGGAGGTTCGAACATTCGGCCGTTTGTTCTGTATCCACGTGACGAATATACGTTCGTCACGCCTGTTAAAGATGCTGCCAATGCCTCGATCTCGACGACGTCTGCGCTGATCTTGCTGACGGTGCCTAATGGGGTGAAGGTCAAGGCGAAGCTCCGGTTTGAATTCACATCGAGCGCGACGACTAATGCTGCACTGCTCCACGATCCGGCGCAGGGGATTCTTGTCGCGGGCATTCCTGGCGATGGCGGCAACATGGGATCCATCCAAGTCGCCGGCGGGCTTGCAATCGGCTGTAGCGATATGTGGACGAATACGAGCCGGCAGATCCGCCAAGTCGCTGGCGCTGCCGGGAATATCTGGATCTGGACAGACGGGTTTTATTTTCCGTGCGGGAGGAATGGATGATGGACGCCGGCGGGAGCTTCTGCTGGGGAAACGCACGCTCGATGTCTGGCAATAAGCGAGATCGTGAGCTAATGACCTCCACGACTCGGAGGAAATCATGGCAGCCGACAAAGCTTCGTACCGGAATCGCGGAGGAATTCTTCAGCGCCTCGTTACCGCCTATAAGCGCATTCGCTATTTCAATCGCGCTGGCTCGAACCTGGTTGTCAAGCGTAGCGCCGAGTTCCGTATGGTGAAGCACGCAGTTCTCGAGGTGGGCAGCGATGTCACGATTCAAGACTATTCCTTCTTTCAACTCACGATGCCTGAGCCGAAGGTTTTCATTGGAAATAATACCGTCATCGGCCGCCGAAACATCATCACTGCCAAGAACCGCATATCCATCGGAAATGACGTGTTGATCGGTTCAGATGTCCAGATCATCGATCACGGACATGGCGTGCGGCGAGACATACCAATTCGGCTACAGAAGGCTGAGATCGGCTTCGTCGAAATCGGTGATGATGTTTGGATTGGCGCGGGCGCCAAAATATTGATGAACGTCACGATAGGGTCCGGCGCTGTGATCGGAGCGAATTCTGTCGTCACTGGTGATATCCCCGAATACGCAATCGCCGTTGGCGCGCCGGCGAAGGTAGTCAAATACCGAACGTAAGTCAGACGGATTGTATGCGGCTTTTGGTGACGAGGTCGTGCATCCGGTGCAGCTTCTTCTTGAATCCTGTCGGTACAGCTGCACCAGTTTAGAATCCGGACAACGGCATTTAGCGTCCGTCTTCGCCGACGAGGCACAATATCCATTGTTTGCACTATTTCCCGCAAGTCTCTTCTGTGCGGCCCGATCCATGAAAAACGTCAATGGTTCGTTCGTCTGCGAACTCGAGTGATTGACCTGCCGGCGGAAATCCTCGCTGAAAGCCATGATCCGACCCGGCGGCCGAAACCGACGCGCTACAATAGATCACGGCCGACGCTGGTCAGGCGCTCGGCAATGTTAAGACGGCTGATCAGGCTCGCGCCTATTTGGAAGCGGAAGTGCCTTTCGACGAGGATCATCCACTGCTTACGCCCGAAATCGGCATTCCTGGCGTGCTCGTGGCCGACGTCGCCAATGTATCAGAGCGAGCTTCGCCGCCTAGCAGCAAATTGGTTCGCAGATCCTGGGGACAAAGAAGGCGATCAAGGCCGCGGCTGATGTACGGGCAGGGAAGCTAGCGGGGTGAACATCGGAATGCGAGCCGCGCGATAGAACAAGACGCGGATAACGTTTGGACCCGCTTTCAATCTCGGCAGGATTGCGCTATTCGCTCCGAGAGGCTGAGGGATTTAACATTGGACACTCTTGCAAATCGAGAGTTCGGGCTAAGCGTGCGCGGTCGCATACGCGGCCTGGACGGGCTCAGGGCAATCTCACTGCTTTTGGTTTTGCTGGCTCACTGGGCGCCGCTTGCATTTCTGGTCTTGGAATGGGGAAGAAGCGGTCTTCTCATATTCTTCGTCATCAGCGGATTTCTGATAACGAGAATACTCATCGACTTAGCCGGACGAAAGCGTGAGGTCGGCGGGTTGCAACTGCTTAAGGGCTTCTATGGCCGCCGTTTCTTCCGTATTCAGCCAATCTACTATTTGGCGCTCGTTTTTATCATCTGCATAGGATTGAATGGCGCTGTGAGGGAAGACGTAATTTATCACGTCTTCTTCGTGCAGAATCTTGGAAATGCGCTGCTTCGAAACGACATCGGAAGTTATGGGCCGGCCGCCCCCTGGTGGTCCCTCGCGGTTGAAGAGCAGTTCTATGTATTCTGGGCTCCGATTGTCATCTTTCTCCGGCCGAAAGCCTGGAAGCTTTCGCTATGTGGCGCCTTTGTGGTTGCAATCGGCTGGCGCGCTTTCGCCTGGTATGCCGATCTCGGCCAGGCGAGTGTCCTCGTTACATTCGGAAACCTGGACTCGCTGGCTGCGGGTGCAACAATCGCCGTCATCACATCGACGAGCCGGATCACGCCCCAATTGTCGCGCTGTTTCGCAACTATAATGGTAGTTGGCGTCGCGTCAGTCTGCCTGCTTTGGTTGACAGAGATTAGCGAGGGAGTACCCGCGTATCGGAGTAGCTTCGTTGGCAAAGTACTTGCCGACGTGCCGGTTTACATGATTGCCTCGTCGCTCATATTTTTTTGGGCTATTGGCAAGGCAACAACCGCAGCGAAGCTGATGGAAAACCGCGTTCTGGTGTTCATAGGCAAGCGTAGCTACGGTGCATACGTCTATCACCAGGTGGTAAGCTACACGTTTTATTTCGTCGTGACGCCGCTTTTGCTCGAGCCTGTTTTCGGCGTGAAGTCCGAGTTTCGTGGCGTGGTAGAGTTGTGCGTCTTTGGTGCCGTCACGCTGTTGCTCGCCGCTTTATCATATAAGTACATCGAGCAGCCGATATTCAGACTCCGTGATCGGATCTATCCGACCAGCTGATCGCGTTCACTGAAAGCGTCTTACTGAAAAATTGGAACTGATCGCCCGCCTCCTTCGAGCCGGGTGTTTTGCCACGCCCAAAAACCGGAGCCGACCCATGCTCGTCCATAACTGGCGCGCCGTGCTGAGGCGCGCCTGGAGCGTTCGCCTCATGGTGCTCGCTCTGCTCTTCATCGTCCTCGAGCCCGTCATCAATTTCGTCGCCGCGACCTGGGTCCCCGGCAATCTCTACATCCAGCTCGCCATGTCCACCGCATCGGGGCTCTTCGCTGCGGCGGCGATCGTCGCGCGCGTTTTCGTCCAGCAGAACATTTCAGGAGAATCGAATGGCAAACCGCCTGCAGAAAGGTAGCGCCGCAGCCGCCATGGCCGTCGCGTTAGTCGGCTCGTTCGAAGGGCTTCGGCAGCACGCCTATCCCGATCCGGCCACTCAAGGCCAGCCTTGGACGATCTGCTACGGCAGCACCAATGGTGTGAAGCCCGGCGATTACAAGACGATCGAGCAGTGCAAGGCGCTGCTTTCGCTCGAGTTGCAGCGGTATGCCAGCGGCATAGAGCAGTGCGTGACGGTGCCGCTTCCGGATTCGCGCTTCGTGGCGCTGACCTCGTTCGCCTACAATGTCGGCGTCGGTGCTGCGTGCAAATCGAGCGTCGTTCGTCTCATCAATCAGGGCAGGGCGGCCGAGGGCTGCGAGGCACTCCTCAAATGGAACCGCGCCGCCGGCATCACCTTTCCCGGCCTGACGCGCCGGCGGCAGAAGGAACGCGCCTTCTGCCTGGAGGGCGCATGATGCTCGGCCTTCTCGACACGCTCAAAATGGGCGCCGGCATCGCCGCCGGCCTCGTCATTTACCACCTCTATGCCGTCTCGATCGGCTACCCCTCGGCGGCGCGCCAGGCGCGCGCGGGCTACGTCCTCCTTTCCGAAAAAACTGCGGCCGAAGCCGAGGCGGCCGAGATGGAGCGCCAGCGCAACGCGGCGGCTGCCGCCGGCGAAGAGCACCGCAGGCGCCTCGCCGCCGCCGAGGACGCCCAGCAGGCCGCCAGAAACACACTGGAAAACGAGATCCGATCCTATGAACTCGAGCTTTCGCAAAAGAACCGTGCCTGCGCTGTCACTGCTGCTGATCGTGACTGGCTGCTCCGCCACTGAGCGCCTGAGCAGTGCGGCAGTCGCCAGAGGACAGGCCGCGGCCGGCATCGTGCTGCCGCCGCTACCGGAGGATCTCAGAAAACAGGAAGGGCATGCGCCCGTGCGCGAAGGCGAGCCGCTGATTGCGATCCTTGCCCGCGAGCGTCAGGCGCTCGACCGCGCCAACGCCCGCCAGGAGCGCAGCGTGAAATTCTACGACGACCTCAAGACAAAGTTTGGAGCGCGCCCATGAGAATAGGTTTGGATTGCGGCATCGGCATTCCGATGAGAAGCGCCGCGCTGGCGCCGGCGCCTATCTATTATGTAGACCCGGCAGGTTCCGACTCCAGCGACGGGCTTAGTCCGACGACGGCCTGGCAGACCCTGGGCAAGGTCAACGCCGCCACCATCCCTGCCGGCTCGCAGGTCCTCTTCAAGGGTGGCGTGACCTTCAGCGGCAGCCTGATGTTGCGGGAAGGCCAGCATTTCGGTGCGCCGGGACAGACGACCATATTCGGCTCCTATGGCACCGGCAACGCCACCATCCAGGCCAGCCTCAACTCGAACAGGGGACTCGACGCTCTCAACCCGCACCATGTCACCGTCCGAGACCTCATCTTCGTCGGTACCGGACAGACGGTGAGCACGGCGACAGGCTGCCACCTCGTCAACGACCTACTCGGGAATGCCAAGCTCAGCGGCGTTTCGCTGCTGCGTCTGGACATCTCCGGCTATGGCGTTGACGGCATCGCTGTCTACACCGGCGACAATGCCTATGCGGCGACCTCGGCATCAGGCTTCGACGGCCTGCTGATCGACGGTTGCCTCGTCCACGACTGCACCGGCAACGCCACGGATTACACCGGCAATGGCATCACCATCCAGGGCCTTTACGGTCTGGCCGCCAATCCGGTCAGCCACACCAGCCCAGTCATTCGCAACTGCAAGGTCTACAACAACACAGGCACGGCCGGCATCACCGTCTCCCATTCCGGCAGCGGTATCCTCCTCGGGCAGTGCTCGGGAGCGTTGGTGGAATATTGCGAAGCTTACAACAACGGGGCGAACAACACTTACGCCTCAGGACCGGTTGGCATCTGGTTCTATGAATGCCTGAATTCGACCATCCAGTTCTGTGAAAGCCACCACAACAAGACTGGCGTTGGAACCTCAGATGGCGGTGGATTCGACATCGATGGCGGCTGCCAGGGCTGCACCGTCCAGTATTGCTACAGCCACGACAATTATGGCTCCGGCTATCAGATTTACCAGTTTTCCGATGCCACCATCAAAGACCTCAGCGGCAACACCATCCGTTTCAACATCAGTGAGAACGACGGCACCCAGGCGCCGGCATCGAAAGGCGGCGTCCTTGTCGGCACTGCCGAAAGCAGCCGCGCCGCGCCGAACAACAACATCCACAACAACACGATCTACAATGGCCTGGCCTCCGCAAACGGGTTCTATCTCTTCAGCAACCCCAATCAATTCTCCGTCAGCTATTTTGCGAACAATATCGTCTATATGACGGGCACCGGCTCGAAGGTCATCAACTCCTCGACCAGCCTGACGCCGGCCTACCTTTGTATCGGCAATTGCTATTCCTCGCCCTCGACCTCTCTCAAGTGGGGCTCGGCCACCTATACGACGTTCTCCAACTGGCGGACGGCATACCCCACTCAGGAAACCGTTGCCGGATCGGCAAGCTTCAAGGCCGCCAATCCATCGCTGGTCGGACCTCTCCCAGTTGGAAATATCGGCGGTTTCGATCCTCTCGCCCTTGGATCTTACAAGACCCAGGGCGCATCCGTCTGCCGCAATGGCGGTCAGAACATCAATAGCCTCTATGGCATTGACCCCGGACCCAGAGATCTGTTCGGAAACGCAGTGCCGCAGGGGGGCAACGATATCGGCTGTTTTGAAAGTGCGTGATGCCATGACATCCAATGACGATATCCTGCGCGCCCTCGGGCGCGTGGAGGGAAGGCTGACCGGCATCGAGGAAAACGTCGCGCTGCTGCGCCAGGAGATGGCCGACGAAAAGGCCAACGCGCATGACGGCCGTGCGGTGATCCACAAGCGGCTCGACGAACAGGCGAGGCAGATCGCCCATCTCGACACGAGGGTGGCGATCAGCGGCGGAGCGGATGAGCAGATCCGCGCCGAGATGAGGACGCTCAAGGAAACCGTCGAAAGGAACCAGGAGACGGTCGGCCCGGCCCTGGAAGAATGGAAACGGATGAAATCGATCGGCTACGGCATTTCAGGGTTGATCGCCTTCGCCGGGCTGACGACCGGCGGGATTATTGCCTATGCCAGCGATGGCGCGGTGGCGGCGCTCAGGCATTGGCTGAAGATCAGCTGAGCGGTGCGCCAAGCTTTGCGCTCTCTTGCGCCTGGCGATCAACGTCGAATGCCGGCAAGTCGAAGGTAGCAAAAACGGCGTGAGCAGGCGGATATATTGCCGTCTTCCCCGCCTTGTTAAAATTAGACTTTGCTAACGAACAAAATTGGCGCCTGTTTGTTATCCTTTGCAAGGAGGAAACGAACATGAAGAGCATGAGCAATCGCCAAGTTCGTATTCCCGGACCCCGGGAACATGATGTTGCCGAGCATTGCCGCAAGTTTGGGATTGGCCCGGCGGAGGAGAAGAAGCTGAAGAAGCTGCTCGGGTCTCATGCGCCGCTGCACGAGATTCAGGCGAACGCGCCGCCGCGCCTGCCGAAATGGCGATAGCGCCGGAGCCGGAACTTCCGGCCCTATCCGGCGTTTTGATCGCCGGGCCGCGCGGCCGGTCTCGTCTCCTGTACCCCTGCTACCCCGGCAGGCGCTGCGCGGTCCACTAATCCCCTTGTTTCCAGCTTGTCGGCGTGCGGATCCGCGCACGCCGCCATCAATGCCGCAGCTCGCGCGACAGCATCAGGATATAGTCGTCGGCGATGTCGGCGACGACCATGGCTGCTTCTGCAGCCGGATAACCCCTGCCGACGGCCTCGGCGACAATCTTCATCACCTGCGGTTCAAGCGCCTCGCGGCAGTCGGTCAGACTTTTGTCATCCGGGCATTTGGCACGAAATTCCAGGACATTGCTCATGGCATACCCTCCATTTGATGTTTCTGCGCCCCTTGATGCATGAAGCCGGTCTCTCCAGGGAAAGGCGGGCCGTGGTTCCGGTGAGCTGTCCCGGAACAAACTAGCTGTCATGAAAACACGATGTCACAGGGTGGGGTGTATTCAAGTTGATGCTGATATTAAGGTAAGCCAGTAGGGTTAATTCGTCCAGCGGCAGTTTATCGCCCGCCGGAGCCGCCGTCAGGCAATGGAGCAAGTTCTTGTTTTGGTGTCGCTTTCCGGTACGAAAAACCGGCGGTCCGTGCGGTTTTTCGTGGAAAATGCCGCCATTTACCATGTGCTGCGAGGGCCGGGCGCAGCTCTGTGCCGGAGCCGGACAGCCACGAAAAAAAGTCCGTCTTCGCGACCAGTCGCCAACGCAGATGTGGAATCGCTAAAATCGTGCGGTTCCACATTCTGAGCCATGACCGCTGACAGGCCTTGGCGGAACTAGTCATGTTTTACGAAATGTCCGCGGTTGGCGGCGCATAGCGGACCGCGAGAAAGCTCGTATCGACCAGTATCGGTCACCGCGATGCGGCCGGCATGACATCAGCACCATCCATGACATAGGTCGCATAACGATGGTCGCGGATCAGGCTTATTTTTTTCCCGCGCCATTCGAGCAGCATGAAATAGGAAGGACCGCCCGACGGTTCGGCCGATACCAGCAATATTTCCCGGCCTTCCAGCCAGGCCGGTTCGACCCTGACCAGCGGATATTCGGCATAATAGGTGAAAAATCGACCGACGTCGGCGGCACCCGAGATTTCCGGCCGTCGCGCCTGACGAAGCCGAACGTCGTCGGCCAGCAAGCGACGCAGCGCGTCCCAATCTTGGGCGTTGAAGAGCGCCGCAAAGTTCAGGGCCTCGGGACTTGGCGACGGCGCAACCTCGGACCGCACGTCTGAGATCGCGCGCAATCTCGCCCGACCGCGCGACAGATGAGCCTTGACGGCATCGACACTCAGTTCCAGCAGCGCTGCTATATCCGCAAGCGACTCTCCCAACACATCCTTGAGGATCACCGCGCTGCGTTGCGGCACCGGCAAATCTGCAAAATGACCCAGGGCGACCCGCACCGTATCCCGCCGGATGAGCGCGTCCTCCGGGCCGACGGCGCTGGTATCGGCGAGATCAAAGGCCATCTCAAGCGGCTCCGACCGGCGCGTACTGCGCTGGCGCAGGGCATCTATGGCTCGATTGTGGACGATGCGAAATAGCCACGGTCGCAGCGGCGTGCCCGGCGGGATCGAGCCAGCCGTCGCAAATACCCTGGCAAACGCGTCCTGAATCACGTCCTCGCCGTCGATCACCGAACCCACCAGACGAGCAGCATAGCGATGCAGTTGGGGGCGAAGCGCGTCCGCTTCCCTGGCCAGGTCTGCGAGCAGAGTTTTCCTCTCTGCGGCCCCGCGAGCTGGGTCTTCCGTCATTCGATGACCGTCACACCCGTATCCCCACGCACGGCATAGACCATGGCCTCGGCGAGGCCGGATTTGCCGATCAGTTCGGTGACCGTATCACCGAAAGCCCGCGGCGTCATGTCCGGCCAGGTAGCGGCCTGTTCGGCAAATGTCCGACCCGCCTTCGCAGCATAGGCCCCGATGCCGGTGTCACCTACACCGGTTCCAACGAACATCTGCCGGGGAACGATGACCCGGAACCGCAAACCCAGGCCGAGTTCCGCCGACAAGCCATCGGCATATTTTGCAATGAACCACTGCGCGCGCTTGGCGCCGGCATAACCTCCCGACAGCGGCGACCCCTGCACGGCGGCTCCGCTGGAGACCAGGACGACGAGCCCGCCCGGCGCCATCGGCACGGTCAAGGCAGCCTGTACCCAATACAGCGCGGCCTTGACGTCTACATTCCAGTTGGTCGCGAATGCCTCCCAGCCAATCCGGTCGATCCGCTCCATGGGCGGTTGCGCACCGGCATTCATGATGACGACATCAGGTCGCGTCTGCTCCATGATCCGCCACGCCGCGTCGGCATCAGTTGCATCAGCTGATATGGCGGTGATGGGCGGTTGCTCAGCCGGTCCCTGCACAGCCGTCGTGTTTCGGGCGACCACGGTGACTTCGGCCGCGCGAGCAACGAATGCCTCGGCGAGCCCACTCCCCAAGCCCCGGCTCCCGCCGACGACCACAATTCGCTTTCCTTCCAGATCCATTTATCAGTCCTCATTCGGGTCGGTTTCGACCGCTCGACGACGGTCGCGACAACGACGTTTCAAGGAGGTGAAAAGAGTCATCGCCATCTGCGATTTGTGGCAGCCGGCGTCAAAAGCCGGCTGGGTCTTCACGAGCTTTTCGTTTTCATCGCAGCTTTCGCCACACCGGATGCCTCAGGCCGCGGCAAATGGCACAGCGATGAAGGTTTTACTCCCGTCACGTTCGACGAGCAGCAACACCGATTTGCGGCCGGCCTTGCCGGCTTCGGCGATCGCCGCCTTGACGTCTCGGGCATTGCGCACCGGCCGGTCATTGACCGAGACGATGACGTCGCCCGACTGGATGCCGGCGGCAGCGGCCGATTTGTCCGGATTGACGCTGGCGACCACCGCGCCGCTGACGGAGCGCGGCAGGTTCAGCTGCTGGCGCACGTCGGGCGTCAGGTCGGCAAGGCCGATGCCGAGGCTCGGCTGGCCGAAGGCCTGGCCATGCGCTTGCGGGCTTTCGGCCTCGGCTTGCTTCTGGCCGTCCGCATTGGCGCCTACGGTGACGTTGAGATCGATCGTCCTGCCGTCGCGCCAGACACCCAGGGCTTCGTTCGTTCCAGGGGAGAGATCGGCAACGAGGCGCGACAGGTCCTTCGGCGTCTTGACGGTCTCGCCGCCGACCGATGTGACGATATCGCCGGGCTTCAGGCCGGCATTGGCCGCAGGGGTATTGGCGGAAACGGCGGCCACCAGGGCGCCGCCTGTCTTGTCGAGACCGACGGCATCGGCCACATCCTTCGTGACCGGCTGGATCTGCACGCCGAGATAGCCGTGATCGATCGAGCCGTTCTTCTCGAGCTTGGCGACGATCGCCTTGGCCTCGTCGGAGGGAATGGCGAAGCCGACGCCGACGCTGCCGCCGTTCGGCGAATAGATGGCGGTGTTGATGCCGACGACCTTGCCTTCGCGATCGACCAACGGACCGCCCGAGTTGCCGTGGTTGATCGGCGCGTCGATCTGGATGAAATCGTCATAGGGGCCGCTATGCAGGTCGCGGCCGCGCGCCGAAACGATGCCTGCCGTCACCGTGGTGCCGATGCCGAAGGGGTTGCCGATCGCAAGGATCTGGTCGCCGAGCTTCAGCCTGTCTGAATCGCCCCAGGCGATGGTCTGCAGCGGCTTGCCAGCCTCGATCTTCAGGACGGCGACGTCGGATTTGGCGTCGGTGCCGATCAACTTGGCCGGCAGTTCGGTGCCGTCGTCGAGCGTCGCCTTGATGTCGAAAGCGTTGTCGATAACATGGTTGTTGGTGACGATCACGCCGTCCGGACTGATGATGAAGCCGGAGCCGAGCGCCATCGCATGCTCCGAACCATGGTGCTGCGGCGCCGGGCGCGGCAACGGGATGCCCTGATCCTCGAAGAACTGGCGGAACTGTTCGTCCATCGGCGATTCCTGGCCGGCGCTGGCATCGCTTGCTTTCATCGTCGTGGTGATGGTGACGACGGCGGGTTTGTCGGCGTCGACGATCGAGGCGAAGGAGCCGCTCGCGGCGAGAATTCCGCCTGTATCCGAAGGTGCGGCAAAGGCGTTGGAGGAATTCACGGCGAAGGGGAGGCTGGCGGCGCCGGCGATGGCGGCGGCCCCGACGAGCGCTGCGGCGTAATGTTTGCGGTGGATGCGTGACATGGCGATGGTCCCTTGCGAGAGCGTTGGCTTTGATGGCGTCGTGGTTCCGTGTCTCGGACCTGGCGTCGGGAGAGGGGGGCACAATTCCCCCATTCGCCTGGCGCGGGTCGTCGGGGATCCGACGAGCGGGGAGAGGAAGAAGAATTCGCGCTGGCATTAATATGACCAGGCCAAACGGCTTTACAAATTAAACATTGATCATGTTTATGTTGCCGATGTTTAAGAAATTACATGTATTTAATCTTTCCTTCCAAGGCTTCGCGCGGGCCGCTGCTCCCGGCGATCGCCTGGGCCTTTCGCCGGGTAGAGGCCGTCTCAGGATTGATGCGCTTTTTCAGGGCACTACGCCGATCCCAAGGCCGCTTGAGCTCGTATCGCAAAGCAGGTGATTCCGCTGCATCGGTGGAAGCGTATCTGAGGAACCTGTTGCGAATATAGAAGTTAGTAGACTCTAAGTTACTTCTTCTTCAGGAAGTAATAACTGGGGAATCGGCTGCAGGTGAATCTCGTCGGCGAAGAATTCGGTGCAGCGGGGAGGAAAGCCGAGCGCGGAATGCAGGTGAAGCTGAGCGATGTGGCGAGGAAGGTGGGCGTCAGCCCGATCACCATTTCGCGTGCGTTGCGCAATCCCGAAATCGTCTCGGAGGATCTGCGGGAAGAAATCCTGCGCACGGTCGAGGAGATGGGTTATATCCCCAATCTTGCCGCCCGGGCGCTGGCCGGCCGCCATAACGGCATCGTCGGCGTCATCACCCCCGCCTTGCACCAATATGGCTTCGCCGGCCTAATGATCGGTATCGAGGATCGCTTCCGCGGCACGGAGTTCACCGTGCAATATTCCAGCACGCTGCACCATGCCGAGGGCGAAGCCGGCCTGCTGAAATCCATCCTGACCCAGAAGCCGGCCGGCGTCATCATCGCCGGCGCCGAATCCTATCGCGACCTTCTGCCGCTGATGGCGAGCGCCCCCTGTCCCATCGCCCATATCACCGATCTCAGCCAGGAGCCGCAAAGGCTGGTCGTCGGCCTCGATCATTATACGGCCGGCGCCGAGCCCACCCGCTTCCTGTTGTCGAGGGGCTATAACAGGATCGCCTTCATCGGCCGCGGCGCCGACGTCCGCTCGCGCCGGCGCATCGAGGGTTATGAGGCTGTGATGCGGGAAGCCGGCCTTTTCCTGGAGGATCTCATCATCGGCGGGGATGCGCCGAGCCGCATCGGCCTCGGCAGGGAGTTGTTCTCCCGCCTGCTCGAGCGCGTGCCCGATGTCGATGCCGTCTTTGCCCAGAGCGACGAACTGGCCTTCGGCGTCCTCATCGAATGCAAGGCGCGCGGCATCCGCGTGCCGGAGGATGTCGGCATCTGCGGCTTCAACGACCTGGAATTTTCGCCCTTCCTCGAGCCGTCGCTAACGACGGTGCACATAGCGCGCCAGGACATCGGCCACCGCGTCGCCGACATGCTGCTGCACGCCATCCACGACGAGCCGCTCGAGGAAGACAGGGTCGACTGCGGCTTCTCGATCGTCCCGCGCGGCTCGACGCGGTAGTCGGGCATCGAAGTGGAGCTGAGTCTTGCTGAGCCCCGACCGGGCACGGTAGGATTGTTCCGTATTGGAACCGGATGGCAACCACTGTGCTGAAAAATGGATAAGGCGGGACTATCTCTTGACAGGATGCGCACCTTTGTCCGCGTCGCCGAGCGCGGCAACCTGTCGATGGTCGCAAAGGAGCTGGGCGTCGGCCAATCCAGCGTGACGCGGCACCTCAACGAACTTGAGGAGGCTGTCGGCGTGCCGCTTCTCAGCCGCACGACGCGTCGCGTCACCCTCACGGACGAAGGTAGTCGCTATTATACCAACTGCCTTCAGATATTGCGCCTGGTCGAACAGGCTGCTGAAGAAGCCAGAGACGCCCGTGACGCCCCAGCCGGCGCTGTTCGGCTCTCCTGCACGGCAGCGCTTGGCGTGATGCATATCACGCGGATGATCTTCGACTTCCAGGACAAGCATCCTGACATCCGCGTCGACCTCAACCTGACGGACCAGCGCATCGACCTGGTCCGCGAAGGCGTCGACGTAGCGCTCCGTCTCGGGCCTCTGGCCGACAGCGCAATGAAACTTCACGCGCTTGGAGAAAGCCAGCGGCTGCTGGTCGGCGCTCCGGCTTATTTGTCCGCCCGGGGACGGCCGGAGCGGCCGGCCGATCTGTCGCGATACGAAACTGTCGTGATGTCCAACGTGGCAGGCAGCGACAAGCTCCTTCTTTCCTCTCCCGATGGTACAAGCCTGATGATCCCTGTCCGTGGCCGGCTGCGCGTCGACCACGGGCTTGCGGCGCGCGAGGCTCTTGCCGCCGGGCGCGGCATTGGTCCTACCCATCTCTGGCTGGTTCACGATCTTCTGGAGGACGGCCGGCTCGAGGTCGTGCTCGGAGATTACCGGCCTTCGCCGGTGCCGCTGAGCTTGTTGATCGCTCCGGAACGTGCCGCCATTGCCCGCGTTCGGCTGCTCGTCGACTTTCTTGCCGCTGAGGTTGCCAGGCTGCCGGGGATCCGGCGGTCGTAGGTCTTAGAGCCTTTCCGGGTTAGATTGAAGCATTCTGCCGGAGCAGGTTTTCGTCAGGGCAAAGGCGATTGGCGAAGGGCATACCCCAAGGTACGTGCGAGCCGATCGCCTTTGATCCTGGCGGAAACATGCCCGGCCCTCCGGGTTGGCTGAAACGGGCCGGCTGATCGACCGGCCGGCTTGGCCGTAGAGCTGGGCTACGGCGCGCGCCGGCCGGTCGACCATCCGACTCCGTTTGAGCCAACAGAATGCTTCAATCTAACCCGGAAAGGCTCTAGGGCAAGCAATCGGTTGTCGAAGACCGGAGCATACTTTGCGAGACATGTGCTTCAGCCGCCGAAAGACCGCTTGTCGCCGCGCCATCCCGTCGTCCGCAGAAACTGCTCCCAGTTGAGCGCCTCGGGATTCAGCCGGCGGCTCCATTGGAGATCGTGTTCCTTGCCGAAATAGCCATACTCGACCGCATATTCGACCATGCCGAGAATCTCTCGAACGAGAAGTTCGTTGGCGGCAAACTCCGGAAAATAATGCAGCAGCCCATCCCTGGTGAAAGCATTTCGATACACGGCCTTGCGGCCGGTCACGCTTTGGAAGGTCTCGACCATCTCCCGCGGGGAAATGATATCGCCGACGATCGGTAGCGTTTTGCCGTCGTAACGCTCGGGGTTTGAAAAGATCTCGAGGACAACGGGCCCGGTCGCCGTCAGCGGATCGACAAAAGGCGCTGCGAAATCCTCAGGAAGATAAATCGGCAGGAGCAGGGTGTCGCCTTCCATGCGCGGCACATAATATTCGAGAAGGTTGGTGTAGAAGAATGCCAGCATGACGAAGGAATGAAAAATCGGCAGGCTGCGAATGTGGTCTGCAACGAGCGCCTTGTCGGTAAAATGCGGCGCATATTTCGTCCCACCGGCGATCCTGTCGACATTCTCCAGCGTGCTGAAAACGATATGACCGACGCCGGCCTCAACGGCCGCATCCGCGAGCTGTCGGCCAAGGGGAGCCTCGATAGTCGCCGGCGGGGCGATCGGCGGCGTCATCAGAAATGCGCCATCCGCGCCCTTGAATGCAGCAACGAGCTCCTTCTGATGGCCGAGTTCGAGAGGCACGATGGCGATTTCGGCCCCGAGTTCCTCCAGGCGTAAGGCTTCGTGCGAATCCTTTCTCCGAGTAAAAGCGCGGACGCGGAAACGTTGGCTCTCAAGAAGTGTCGCGACGACGCTGCGCCCCTGTTTGCTCGTTGCACCAGTGACCGCGATCAGTGGCTTGTTGTCTGTAGACATAGCTTTCCCTTCCTGTCGTTCCCCGCTGGTAGGGGCATTTAAAAAAGGCTGAGACTTAGGGTCCTTACCCCACAGCCCGACCTTGACGCGGTACTCTATCGAAAGAGAAATTATTGATGAATATCGCCTGAACGCATATGATAATGCCGTTTTAAGGATAAATCGGCCGGGTCAGGTGCTGATGGAGTCGGTGTTTATCTCGTTGCGGCGGTCTGTCGGAGAGAGTGTCCGGCGATCCCGCTTGTCGCCGATGAAACACCGGGCGTGAGGCAAGATCCGGTCGCTGCGGGATCACATCACTTTTCGCAAAGGCGTCGGCCGCCGGAGTATGGCTGGTAGGTACAGTCGGACGGCCTGAAGGAGCGGTAGCTGCGCGAGCAGGCGGTGATGTTGCAGGACTGCGGAGCGCCCTGGCCATCGATGTCTGCATCGGTCGACCGCACTCCGTTCAGCGCCGGTTCGGTGGTCGCCGCGCGCATGAAGTCCCGCCAGATGTGCGCTGGCAGGTCGCCGCCCGTCACCCCCTTCATCGGCGTGTCGTCATCATTGCCAACCCAGACACCGACGACGAGCGATTCCGTGAAGCCGACGAACCAGGCATCACGATTGTCCTGGCTGGTGCCGGTCTTGCCGGCCGCAAATGTGCCGGGGTCGGCTCCACGTCCCGTGCCGCGTTCGACCACCAGCTGCAGGAGCCCGAGGAGATCGGACTGGTAGGGCGAAAGATCGACATCCGGCTTTGATTGTGCGCCAACTCGAAAGGCCTTGGGCTGCCCTGCCGCTTGAAAGTCGATGATGCCCCAGGGTTTGACAGGCGCCCTGCCGAGTTGGACGGACGCATAGGCGCTGGTGAGGTCAAGCAGATTCACTTCGGACGTGCCGAGCGCCAAAGACGGAGTATCGGCCAGCGGCGCATCGATGCCGAGTTCGCGCGCTGCGGCAATCACATTGCCCAGACCGACCTCTTCGGCAAGCGCTACTGACGCGGCATTGAGCGATCGCGCGAACGCCTCGGCAAGCGTTACCCACCCGCGATAGCTGCCACCGGAATTTTCCGGCGACCAGCCATTGATGTCGATTGGCGCGTCCAGAACCTGGTCAGACAGTGTGAGCCCGGCCTTCAACGCTGCGTAGTAGACGAATAGTTTGAAGGTGGAACCCGGCTGGCGCATCGCAGTCACGGCGCGGTTGAACTGGCTCGCCTTGTAGTCGCGCCCGCCGACCATCGCAACGACGGCGCCGTCCGGCGTCATCGCAACCAAGGCCGCCTGCGATGCTCCGACCGCCTTTCCCTCACTGTCCAAGGCTCTTTTTACGACCCGTTCGGCGATCTGCTGCAACTGCGGCACCAGCGTGGTGCGCACGGTGGTCGAACCTGGCGATGAGCCGGCGATTTCGCTTGCCTGCGGCGAAATCCAGTCGGCAAACCAGCTTCCGGAGCGCGGCGTCGGCGTCGTCGGGTGCAGGCTGGTAAAGCTCGTCTTGGCCTCCGCCGCCTGTGGCGCGGTGATCTTGCCATTGGCCGCCATCGCGTCGAGAACGACCATGGTGCGCTGCCTGGCGCCTTCGAAATTGTCGATGGGATTCCATTGGCTCGGCGCCCGCAGCAATCCTGCCAGCATTGCCGACTCCGGCAGGTTGAGGGCGCCGATGTCCTTGTTGAAATAGATCCGCGCGGCGGCAGGCATGCCGGTGGCGCCGGCGCCAAGATAGACGCTGTTGAGATAGCGCGTCAGGATTTCCTGCTTGCCGAGCTTCCACTCCAGCCAGAATGCAATGACGACTTCCTGTATCTTTCGTTTTATGGTTCGGTCGCTGTCTAAATATTGCAGCTTGATGAGTTGCTGGGTGATCGTGCTGCCACCCTCCACCACGGAGCCAGCCTGCAAATTCCGCAGAAGCGCCCTCCCGATGCCCCTGGGGTCGACGCCGAAATGATCCATGAACCGGCGATCCTCGATCGACAGCACGGCATCGATCAAATGGGGTGGAAACTGGTCGTATCGGGCATATGGCCCCTGATAAGGTCCCTGTCTCACCAGCGGCGCACCGTCGGCGGTTTCCAGCACCACGACCGGCTTCAACGTTCCATCGCGGATTTCGCTCCAGGGCACGTCTTTCAGTGCCCATACCAGCACGCATCCTACGAGGAGGCAGACAAGCAGAGCCGCACCGATCGGGAATTTCCGCCAGCCCGCCAGAAAGCGGCGCCAGCGATGTTCACGCGGATTGCCACGCCAGTCGCCAACACCGCGCCCGGCCTTGGCGAGGGCGCTCTTGATCCACCCGGCTGGAGCTGACGTGGTCTCCAGCCGCATTGACCTGCTTAGCGTTGTTTTCAAAAACGAAGCGGACGCCTTGGTCTTCGCAGAACTTTCCTCCAAATCCTGGCGCAGGGCACGCCACAGATCGCCCGCGGCCCGTCGAGTTTGATCAAAGGATCCGCGGGGCGGCTGCGGCTCGTCGAGATGGGCGGGGCCTGGAGACGCCGAGACGGTCGCTTGCGCTGCCGAATCTTGTATCTGATCGTGGCCCGCGCTCGAGCTGCTAACGCTTTCACCTGAGGATTCGGGAGAATTGGGCATCGGTTACCGCTAAAAAGGCCAACGCAGCAGGACCCTTATAGCTGGGTGATGCTGCGTGTTCCACCGCAAAAGGCCGCAACCGCTGCGCACCACCCGGATCCGGGCGTCGAAAACTCGAAGCCGAGCTGCGATTAACGACCCCTGGCCTCAATGCGAAACTGTTGGGGGTTCAAAGGTCGACCGTCGCCGGCTACAAGCTCCAGCTTCTGCAAGGGTTGTCCGTGCAGACTGTCGACTATGTCGTAGTCCAGTTCCCCGGGGGCAAAGCAATGCTCCTCTCCCCATTGCCAGAGCGCGACAAGGATCACGCACAGCTGACGCCCTTTTGGCGTCAGCAGATAGAGACGACTTAGTGCGGAATCAGGGTCCGGCTCGACCGTGAGTATGCCCTCTTCTACGAGCTTCCGCAGGCGAACCGACAAAATGTTCTTCGCGAGTCCCAGACTCTTTTGAAACTCGGAAAATCGCCGACGCCCCTTGAAGGCCTCGCGAACGATGAGGAGGGACCACCAATCACCGACGGCCTGGAGAGAACGCGCGATTCCGCACTGGGCACCCCCCATGTCAGTTCGCTTGCCCTTCAAGTTCCACCGCCTTTCTCTGAATTATGGTTGCAAAGTTAAACCATTTGGCGTTATGAGTCGATAGGTTTCAAAATTAAACCTTTGTGAGCGTTAAAGACTGGAGGGTTTTGGAGTGACCGACCTATTGGATTTCGCAATTCAGGCTCATGGCGGCTTTGAACTGTGGCAGCGGATCGAGCAATTGCGTGCACACATCAAAGTTGGTGGCGCGGTCTGGCATGTGAAGGGCTGGCCGGATGCCTATGCCGACATCCACACTATAGTTTCGACCCGTCGTCCGTACACTGAATTCGCCCCCTTCCTGGAGAAAGGGTACCATTGCGTTTGGGAGGCGGAGCGTACAGCGATCGTGGCCGACAGCGGCGAAGTCATTGAGCATCGGGTCGCACCGCGTTCGTCTTTTGAGGGGCACACGATCGCCACAGCGTGGGACCGACAGCATCTTATCTATTTCACCGGCTATGCCATGTGGACCTATTTGACGACGCCGTTTCTCTTCAGGCTCCCCGGGTTCAAGACGGAGGAGATTGAGCCATGGCAGGAAGAGAATGAAATCTGGCGCCGGCTGAGGGTAACATTCCCCTTAAGCGTCCCGAGCCATTCCACCGCGCAGACATTCTATTTCGACTCGAATGGCCTGTTGCGCCGCCATGACTATAGCGTCGACATCATGGGCGGCACCACGAGCGCCAACTATGCAAGCGACCACAAATGTTTTGCTGGTTTGACGATCCCGACGAAGCGCAGGGTTTATACAACCGGCGCGGACAACCGGCCCATCCTCGATCGGGTCGCCGTTTCGATTGATTTGCTCGACGTCGGCATTGAACCACATCCCGCGGGGCGCTGACTTCCGTCAGCAGGCTCGGCAGTCTCCGGCCTGCGGCTAGACGTCGATCAGGACGATCATGTCGCAGCGCGCGTCGACCGGGCGGTCGAGCACCAGGTGATGGCGTCGCCGGCGACGCCGGCATTGCGCCAAGGCAAGACATTGGGTCATATGGAAGCGATCATGCGGAACTGAACACGCGCCTGAACCTTTATGGCAGTCAACTTCCACGCATAAGACTTCTCCAAATGGCTTTTTCTCAACATCTCAAGACAATCCGCACCGACGTTTTGGAGATCGCCTATTTCGAGATTGGCCCTGCCGATGGCTGGCCAGTCGTGCTTTCACACGGCTTTCCCTATGACGTGAATGCCTATCGGGACGTCTCGCCAATCCTAGCCGCGCGAGGCGCAAGGGTGATCGTCCCGTACCTTCGCGGCTTTGGCCCTACGAGGTTTCTGTCGCCAAGAACCATGCGCAGCGGCCAGCAGGCGGCGCTGGGCAAAGACCTGATTTCGCTGCTCGACGCACTGGCTCTGCCGCGCGCGCTGCTTGCCGGATTTGACTGGGGCGGCCTGGCATCCTGCGTCGCCGCGGCATTGTGGCCGCAGCGGGTTGACGGGCTGGTTTCCTACGCCGGCTATGATGTCATCGACGTCAACAGGCAGCGTCACTCCTTTGCGCCGTCGCTGGAACACGCGATGTGGTATCAACACCTCTTCCAGAGCGAACGCGGCCGCGAATGCCTTGAACACAATCGCCGCGAACTCTGCCGGATGCTGTGGGAGCAATGGTCGCCGCAGTGGG
The DNA here is from genome assembly GCF_017357245.1 of Rhizobium bangladeshense. Lineage (NCBI taxonomy): Bacteria > Pseudomonadati > Pseudomonadota > Alphaproteobacteria > Hyphomicrobiales > Rhizobiaceae > Rhizobium > Rhizobium bangladeshense. The sequence continues at coordinate 1,145,086 of NZ_CP071612.1, forward strand.
AATTTGATGACGCCACCTTTGACCGGTCTGCCGCGTCCTTCGAAAATCCGGACTTCGTGGACGTCGTTCTCCACTCCTACCGGTTTGCTCTCGGAACCGAGAGTGGCGATCCCGAACTTCAGGATCTGGAAGATATCCTGGCAACAAGGCCGCAAATCGTCATTCCGGCGATCACCCTTGATGGTACCCAGGACCCTCTCAAGCCGGATGGCACGGCCGATCATTCAGTCATGTTCACGGGGCCTTATCAGCACAAGGCGTTCGATTGCGGCCATGCATTTCCTTTCGAAGCCCCTGAAGCCTTCGCCGATGCGATCCTCGCCGTCCACGAGATCGCCTGAGACCGCTATCGACGGCGTCTGGATAGCCGAGAGGCTAGGGAGCCATCCGCGCGCGCAGGCGCGGCACGATCCAGTCGAGGAAGCACCGCACCTTCGGCGGCAAGGGCTCGGCTGGTCCATGGATAACGTTCACCGGCAGCGGTTCCGGTGCGAAATCCGTCAGCAGTTCCTGCAGGGCGCCGGAGCGCAACTGATCGGAAATCTGGTAAGACAGCACGCGGATAATGCCGATGCCGGCCAGTGCGGCCTGGATGGCAGCCTCCGTCGTATTGACCGCGAGCTTGGAGCGCGGCTCGACGGAAAAGGCCGCGCCGTCCCGGCGGTAGCGCCATTCCGGCGCCGTCGCAAAGCCCTGGAAGCTGATGCCGTCATGCTGGGCGAGGTCATCCGGCTGACGCGGCACCCCTCGGCGGGCGAGATAGTCCGGGCTCGCGCAGATCACCCGGCGAACGGCGCCTACGCGCGTTGCGATAAGCGCGCTGTCCGCCAGATGCCCGATCCGCAGGGCCACATCGACGTGCTCATCTGCCAGACTTAGCTGCCGGTCGACCAAGGTCAGACGCAGGTTGATTTCGGGTTGCTCCTTCAGGAAGTCCAGGGCAATTGGCAGCAGATGGCACTCGCCGAAGGCAATCGGTGCGGTCACGTGCAGCCCGCCACGCAACGCGCCATATTCGCCGCTGGCCTGCCGCTCCGCCGCCTCCAGCTCCTCCAGAATGCGACGTGACGCGGCGACGAAGGCGCGCCCCTCCTCCGTGACGGCGAGGCCGCGGCGGGTGCGCCGGACCAAGCGCACGCCCAGGTGCTTTTCGAGATCGGCGACCTTGCGGCTGACCGTGGCGAGCGGTGCATGCAGTCGCCGCGCCCCGGCCGAGAGGCTGCCTGCCTCCACCACCGCCACCAGCACCGACATTGCTTCAAACCGATCCATCTAATCCTTCCGGAATCTGAGAGGAAAGCTCTCTCAATGGCAGGATACTCTATCAGTGCTAGATATCATAGCTTGACGTCGTCCTGGGGGACGCCGGCCGGCTCCCCATCTTTCCAACGATTCGGAGGAAGGCGTCATGCCTCAACTGTCACGTCGCGCCTTTGTCAGCGCTCTTCCACTAGGCCTCACCGGAGGGAGCCTTCTCGCGGCAAGCCTGCTCGGTGCCGCTCCCGCGCCGGCGCTTGCTGCCACGCAGGGTACCGCCAAGACGCCGGTCAGCGTTACGCCGCTAGCACAGATCCGTGTCGGCCGCTTCACTGTGACGGCCCTGACGGACGGGTATGCCGATATGCCCTACAGCTATTTTCCGGGACGCTCCGCGGCCGAGGTCGAGCAGGCGGCAACCGCGCAATTCACCGCCCGGCCGAGCGGCGTCAGGTTCCTCTTCAACCAGTATCTTATCGAGGATGGCGAGCGCCGCATTCTGATCGATGCCGGTCCGGCGGGCTCGATCGGGCAGACCGGCGCACTGCCCCAGGCGCTCGGCGCGCTTGGCCTGCAGCGCGACCAGATTGACGCGGTGATCGTGACGCATATGCATCAGGACCACATGGGCGGTCTGATTGTCGGGGGCAAGAACAACTACCCCGGGGCGGAACTCTACATCGACCGTCGCGACGTCGCCCATTGGACTGACCCGGCCAAGCGCAGTGGCGCGCCCGACTATCTGCAGACGAGCTTCCAGATGGCGGGGGAGGTCGTGCGCCTTTACCCGAAACTCCAGGCGATTGACGGCGAGCGTGAGATTATGCGGGGCGTCTCCATTGTCGACCTTACCGGCCATACACCCGGCCATATCGGCGTGCGGGTCGAAGATGACGGGCAGAGCCTCATCATGGTTTCGGATATGATCTTTCCGGTCGTGCATCCTGGGGCGACCGATGTGTTCTTCCTGTTCGAGCAGGACCCCGCAGCTGCCAAAGCGATGCGCGACCGCTTTTTTCCCCGCGCCGCTTCGGAAGGCGCGCTTATCGCCGCCACGCACATGCCCTTCCCGGGCCTCGGCCGTGTTGTCGCCGACCGCGGGCAGATGCGCTGGCAGGTGGCGGACTGGGCGTCACAGAACTGAGCTCCACTGCCGCCGATCCCGCTCCACGGCGCGAGGCTGGAACGGCCATGGGCACCAGATCTGTCGGTACCGCCCCGACGGCATTCGTCGTCACGCCCGAGCAATGTGGCAGGGCTGCGCAGTCAACGCGGATAGGCGCGCGGCCATCCAACCAGCGAATTCAGTTCGGTGAGGGGCCAGTCCAGCTGGCCCCTTCCTTGCCAATCAAATATCGCTGGCGGCGCTCGACCAGAGGTCGGCGGCTTCGGCTGCCGTCATCCTCCGGACCTCGGCCTCATGGCGGCGGTTGGCGAAGAGTTCGCTCGCCATGATCTCTTCGGCAAGGTCGGCCGGAAGCGAGAGGATGACGCGGGCTTCGCCATTGTGCAGGCCGCCGAGTTCGGCGCGCTTGCCCGTCACCATGCCGCCGGCGACCGTGTTATTGGTCTCCGGATCGATCAGGATGAAGGAGCCGGACTGCCGGTTCTGCTCGTACGGATCGAAGATCGCTGCCTCGTCGAAGGCAAGGCGCACCTTGCCGATCGCATTCATGTAGAGCCGCTGGGCGGGGTTCCACGTGCCGGTCTTCAATTCGAGCTGGCTCAACGGCTGCACCTGCACGCGCTGGCGGCGGCTGCCGCTCTTCAGCCAGTAGCGCTTGCCGGGCTCGATACCCTCGGGCTGGAGGGCAACGATCTGCGCGTCGAAGGAAAGGCCGACCTGGGGCTGGGCGTCGATCGAGACGATCATATCGCCGCGCGCCACGTCGACCTGGCGGTCGAGCACGAGCGTGATCGCGTCGCCGGCGACCGCGGCGTTGCGCACGAGATCGAAGGTGACGATCTTGGAGACGTTGGCGACCATGCCCGACGGCAGGATCATGACGCTATCGCCTGGTTTGACCGAGCCGCCGGCAACCGTGCCCTGATAGCCGCGGAAGCTTTCGCCCGGACGCGAGACGCGCTGCACCGACAGGCGGAAGCCGACCGTCTGCGACGAGCGCACGGTCGCAAGCTCCAGCGTTTCCACCAGCGTCGGGCCGGTATACCAGGGCATGGCGCCCTGGCCGGAATAGACGACGTTTTCGCCCTTCAGCGCCGACATCGGAATGGCGGTGATCTGCTTGACGCCGAGCGACAGCGCGAATTCGCGGAATTCGTGGCTGATCTTGTCGAAGCCGGCGCGGTCGTAGCCCGTCAGGTCGATCTTGTTGACGGCGAGCACGAACTGCTTGATGCCGAGCAGCGAGGCGATCGTCGCGTGGCGGCGCGTCTGCTCGAGAATGCCGAGACGGGCGTCGACGAGCAGGATGGCGAGATCGGCGGTCGAGGCGCCGGTCGCCATATTGCGGGTATATTGCTCGTGGCCGGGCGTGTCGGCGACGATGAAGGAGCGCTTGTCGGTGGAGAAATAGCGATAGGCGACATCGATGGTGATGCCCTGTTCGCGTTCGGCCTGCAGGCCGTCGAGCAAGAGCGCGAAGTCGGGCAGGCCGAGGTCGTTCTGCTTGCCGGTGGAATCGCGCTGCAGCGTCGCGGCCTGGTCTTCCTTGACGGCCTTGGTGTCCCAGAGCAGGCGGCCGATCAGCGTCGACTTGCCATCATCGACGCTGCCGCAGGTGATGAGGCGCAGCGGGCGCGAGTCGCGCTGAGCCTTCTGCGGCTCGGCGGCGGGCAGGCTGGCGACGGTTGCGGCCGAGACGGCTGTGTTAGCTGCGGTCATCTCAGAAATATCCTTCACGCTTCTTCTTTTCCATGGAGCCGGACTGGTCGCGGTCGATGGCGCGGCCCTGGCGTTCGGACACCGTTGCAATTTCGAGTTCGGCGATCACCTCTTCGAGCGTGCTCGCCTCGGAGCGGATGGCTCCGGTCAGCGGAAAATCGCCAAGCGTGCGGAAGCGGATCATGCCTTCCTGGCGCACTTCGCCGGGCAGCAGTTCGAGACGCGGATCCTCGGCGAGGATGATCATGCCGTCGCGCTCCACGAACTTGCGCTTGCGGGCGTAGTAGAGCGGCACGAGCGGAATGTCCTCGGCCTGGATGTAGCGCCAGATATCGACCTCGGTCCAGTTCGACAGCGGGAAGGCGCGCACGCTCTCGCCCTTGCGGATCATGCCGTTGTAGATGTTCCAGAGTTCCGGCCGCTGGTTGCGCGGATCCCAGCGATGGTCGGGGGTGCGGAAGGAATAGATGCGCTCCTTGGCGCGGCTTGCCTCCTCGTCGCGCCGGGCGCCGCCGAAAGCAGCGTCGAACTGGCCGGCATCGAGCGCCTGGCGCAGGCTTTCGGTCTTCATGATGTCGGTGAAGGCCGCCGAGCCATGGGTGAAGGGCGTGATGTTCTCAGCCGCGCCGCGCGGATTGATATGCTCGATCAGATCGAGATCGTACTTCTTCGCGGTCTCGTCGCGGAAAGCGATCATCTCGCGGAATTTCCAGCCGGTGTTCACGTGCAGGAGCGGGAAGGGCACGCGGCCCGGGTAGAAGGCTTTGCGCGCCAGGTGCAGCAGCACCGAGGAATCCTTGCCGATCGAATAGAGCATGACGGGACGCTCGAATTCGGCCGCCACTTCGCGGAAGATATGGATGGATTCGTTTTCCAGCGCCTTCAGATGCGGGTCGAGCGGTGCCTTGGCGCTCTGGGGATTGCTGAGTTCCGTATCCGGACGGCTATCGGGCATGTCTTACTCCAGACTGTCGATCCTTGCGGCTGCCCGCAAGCTTTTGTCGATTGTGGCTCTTCGGGGCCCGCGGCGATCGCCGCGCCCTGATCCGGAAAGCCGTGAAGATGGTTATTGTGCGGCGATCGCCGCCGCCTCTTCGGCGACGTGCAGGCCGCATTCGCGCTTCTCGTCCTGCTCCCACCACCAGCGGCCGGCGCGCTCCGGTTCGCCCGGCTTGATCGCCCTTGTGCAGGGCTCGCAGCCGATCGAGGGATAGCCGCGGGCATGCAGCGGGTTGACCGGCACGCCGTTTTCGGAAACGAAAGCTTTGATCGCTTCGATGTCCCAATCGGCGAGCGGATTGACCTTCAGGAGGTGCCGTTCGGCATCATATTCGGCAAAGGGCGTTTCGGCTCGGTTGGTCGATTGCCCCCGGCGCAGCCCGGTGATCCAGACCGTCGCCCCTTCGAGCGCACGCGCAAGCGGCTTCAGCTTGCGCACGCCGCAACAGGCATGCCGGGCTTCGACGCTCTCGTAGAAACCGTTGAGACCGTATTGCGCGGCATAGGCGTCGATATCGGCCTTCTCAGGCGAAAAGCGCTGGATATGGATGTCGTACTGGGCTTCCGTCTCGTCGATCAGCGCCAGCGTCTCGGCAAACAGGCGGCCGGTTTCCAGCGTCGCGATGTCGATCGGCAGGCGGTGCGTGCCGATTTCAGCAGTGATCACCTGATCCTCGATGCCGAGCGAGGTGGTGAACACCACGCGGCCGCCCAGGCCTGCCACCAGCGACAGACGCCCGGCCAGGTCGAGGCCTGCCAGCTTGTCGTTCAGCGCCTCGGCTTCTGCATTCGGATTGATAGCAGTCATGGAAATCCTGTCCTTAGTTGCCGGGAGTATCGCAGTTCAAGCCTGGATCGGACAGAAAAAGGGATTTCGAAAGCTGCGGCCGGAAGAGCAAATATCTCTCCGAAGCTGCCGCAATGCAGAAAAGCAGCCGCCCGCGAGCGAAATCCGCGTCGGCAGCTTCAATGTCTATCGAATTAGTAGACTTACACGCAGCCTGTCAATCCGAAATCTGAAGTGATGCTGAAAAAGATGCAGAGCGCCCGGTTTAGGCGTAGATTGCAGGACGTTGGCCAAGGGCGAAAAACAAGGCCAAAAATGCTTGTCCCTCAAGGCTTTCTGCCGGCGCGTTCAAATTCCGTTCATGCTGGTTGTGCCATAGAGGCGAATGAACTCGTGAAGCGGCGCGAAAATGCGCGCCGCCTGTGTGTGTCGACGGTCTGAGATGATTACGCAAAAGGCGAAATACGCGCTGCGGGCGCTGACGGTTCTGGCGGATGCCGATGCCGACGAACCGGTGATGATTTCCGATATTGCAGCGCAGCAGAAGATCCCGAAGAAGTTCCTCGAACAGATCCTGCTCGATCTCAAACACCACGGCATCGTCGTCAGCCGCCGGGGCAAGCAGGGCGGTTATCTCCTGCTCAAGCCCGCCCATACCATCACCTTCGGCGAAATCCTGCGCATCATCGATGGCCCGATCGCCCCGCTGCCCTGCCTGTCGATCACCGCCTACCGCAAATGCGACGATTGCGACGGCGAACAGAACTGCGAAATCCGCCACGTCTTCGCCAAGGTGGCAGACGCCACCCGCAAGGTGCTGTTCTCGACGACCATCGCCGATGCCGTCGCGCCGACGCACGGCGCCGAAGTCACCCGCCTGCTCGCCTGAGCCCGGGGCTTGAGTAAAGCCGCCGGGACGTCTGTTCTTCAAGATTTGGTGAAATGCCTTTTCTCGCCGCTGCGATGCTCCACCTGCCTGTCCATCCGGTAGGGAGAATTCCGATGTTTGCATTTTCGATAAAGCATGTGCTGGCTGCCGTCGGTCTGTCGGTTGCCCTTGCGACGAGCGCTGCCGCCCATCATGGCTGGTCGTGGGCCGAGGCGGACCAGATCGAGCTTCGCGGCACCATCGAGAAAATATCGATGGGCGGGCCGCATCCGACGCTCGATGTCGCCACCGCCGATGACGGCGTCTGGCGCGTCGAACTCGGCAATCCGCGCCAGACCGAACGCTCCGGTTTCGTCGAGGGCGTTGCCAAGCCCGGCGACCAGGTGATCGCGCTCGGCAATCGTTCGCAGGATCCGAAGGAGAAGCGGATGAAGGCGGTGCGCATCACCATCGGCGAGAAGCGCTACGATATCTATCCCGACCGCATCCGGACGAACTGACCCGTCGTCATGGATGTTCTCGAATGGCTGTCGGCCACGGCGCCCGCCATGGCGCTGCGGCGCTCCGCGACGCTCTATATGGTCGTCAATGCCGCTCACATTCTGTCGATCGGCCTCCTGGTCGGCGCCATTCTGCCGCTCGATCTCAGGCTTGCCGGCTTCTTCCGCAAAGTGCCTGTCGAGGTCGTCGCGCCGTTTCTTTCCCGTTCGGCCGGCGTCGGCCTCGTCCTGGCGATCGCGACCGGCTTCTGCCTCTTCAGCGTGCGGGCGGTCGAATACGCCGAAAATCCTGCCTTCCTCGCCAAGCTCGGGCTGATCGGGCTCGGCCTTCTCAACCTGCTTGCGGTTCATGTCGGGCGAGGGTGGAAAACGCTCACCGCCACCGGACGCGTCCGGCCCGGCCTGCGCTTCTCCGCAGCCCTGTCGGCCGTATTCTGGATCGCTGCCGTATTGGCCGGGCGATGGATCGGATTTCTTTGACGCCGAGACTGTTCACCGGTCGCTGATCGCAGCCCGTGGGTTGACCCACGGCTCCTGATTCGAACGGGCCAGCGGCTGTTTGCCCAGGATATGGTCGGCCGCTTTCTCGCCGGTCATGATCGAGGGGCCGTTGAGGTTTCCGTAGGTCACGTGCGGGAAGATCGAGCTGTCGGCGACGCGCAGGCCGTCGACGCCGATCACCCGCGTCTGCGGATCGACCACAGCCATCGGATCGTCCTTTGCGCCCATCTTGCAGGTGCCGCAGGGGTGATAGGCGCTTTCCAGATGTTCGCGCAGGAAGGCGTCGATCTCATCGTCGCTCTGCACCCCTTCACCCGGCTGGATCTCGGGGCCGCGATAGGTGTCGAAGGCCTTCTGCCCGAAGATCTCGCGGGTCAGGCGGACGCAGTGGCGGAATTTCTCCCAGTCTTCCGGATGGCTCATATAGTTGAAGCGCAGCACCGGATCGGCCTTGGGGTCGGGCGAGCGCAGCGTCACGCTGCCGCGCGATTTCGACAGGTTGTAGCCGACATGCACCTGGAAGCCGTGGCTCTTGGCCGCCGCCTTGCCGTCATAGCTGATCGCCACAGGCAGGAAGTGATACTGGATGTCGGGCTGCTTCAGCCCCGGTGCGGAGCGCAGGAAGGCGCAGGCCTCGAACTGGTTGGAGGCGCCGAGCCCGCCCCTCGAAAGCAGCCATTGGGCGCCCGCCACGCCCTGCCAGAACCATGGCAGCCAGGAGTAGAGCGACACCGGCTTGGTGCTCACCTGCTGGAAATAGAATTCCATGTGGTCCTGCAGGTTGGCGCCGACGCCCGGCCGGTCGGCCTTCACCTCGATGCCCATCTCCTGAAGATGGGCGCCCGGGCCGATGCCGGACAGCATCAAAAGCTTCGGCGAATTGAAGGCGGAGGCCGAGACGATCACCTCGCGCGTCGCCTTGATTACCTCCACCTTACCCTTGCACTCGATCTCGACGCCGGTCGCCCGCCCGTCCTCGATGACGATCCGGCGCGCCAGGCCGTAGACGATCCCGACATTGTCGCGCTTCAGCGCCGGTTTCAGATAGGCGTTGGCGGCAGACCAGCGGCGGCCGGCAAAGATGGTCTGCTCCATCAGCCCGAAGCCTTCCTGCTTGCTGCCGTTATAATCCTCGGTCGTCTCGAAGCCCGCCTGTTTGCCGGCCTCGATGAAAGCCCCGAACAGCGGATTGGTGAAGCCGCCGCGCTGGACATGCAGCGGCCCGTCCGTGCCGCGCCAGCCCTCCTCGCCGCCATGCGAATGTTCCATGCGCTTGAAATAGGGGAGGACGTCGGCATAGGCCCAGCCGCTGGCGCCGAGCTCTTCCCAGCGGTTGAAGTCCTCGGCATGGCCGCGCACATAGACCATGCCGTTGATCGAGGAGGAGCCGCCGATCACCTTGCCGCGCGGCGCGGTGATGCGCCGGTTGTTGAGGTTTGGCTCGGGCTCTGAGAGATAGCCCCAATTATAGCGCTTCATGCTCATCGGCCAGGCAAGCGCCGCCGGCATCTGGATGAAAGGCCCGAAATCGCTGCCGCCCGCCTCGATGACGAGGACGCTGTTCCTGCCGTCCTCGGAGAGGCGATAGGCCAGCGCCGAGCCGGCCGAGCCGGAGCCGATGATGACGAAATCTGCTTGTTGCATCTTGTTGTTTTCCTTGAGCTGCCGTGATCCGGCTGCTTCTTGTGTTCTCAGAACCGGCGCCTCATCCGCCTGCCGGCACCTTCTCCCCGTAAACGGGGCGAAGCGGATATGCCGCACCGGCTTCCCCTATCTTCGAGGTTGCTTTGGGCACGTGCCCTCTCCCCGCGCGGGGGAGAGGGTCAGGGTGAGGGCAAGGGATGGCACAGGTGTTCTCAATAAGGCGCCGCCACCGGCCCCATGCCGACGTAAACCGTCTTCAGCTCCGAATAATGCTCGAGCGCTGCCAGCGAATTCTCCCGGCCGAAGCCAGATTGTTTCGAGCCGCCGAAGGGGATTTCCACCGGGCAGAGATTATAGGTATTGATCCAGAGCGTGCCGGCCTCCAGCCGGTCGACGACGCGGTGGGCGCGGGTGAGGTCGGCGGTGAAGACGCCGCCGGAAAGGCCGAATTCGCTGGCATTGGCGCGCGCGATCACCTCGTCCTCATCGTCGAAATCGAGCACCGACATGACTGGACCGAAGATCTCCTCGCGGGCGATCGTCATGTTGTCGGTGACGTCGGCAAAGACGGTCGGCTGTACGTAGTAACCTTCTCCCGAGACGTTGTTCGGAATGCCGCCGCCTGCAATGAGCGTCGCGCCCTCGGCCTTGCCCTTCTCGATATAGGCGATCACCTTCTCGCGCTGCGCCCAGGAGACCATCGGGCCGATCTGCGTCGCCTCGTCCATAGGGTCGCCGATCAGCATCGCCTCGGTGCGAGCCTTCAGCCGCTTCAGGAATTCCGCCTTAACAGCCTTCTGCACGAAGACGCGCGTGCCGTTCGAGCAGACCTGGCCGGTCGAATAGAAATTGCCGAGCATCGCCCCGCCGACCGCCGAATCGAGATCGGCGTCGTCGAAGACGATGAGCGGCGACTTGCCGCCGAGCTCCATCGTCACGTGCTTGAGGCTGCCGGCGGCGGCCGCCGCGACCCTGCGCCCGGTCGGCACCGAGCCGGTCAGCGATACCTTGGCGACATCGGGATGGTTGACGAGCAGGGGCCCGGTATCGCGGTCGCCCTGGATCACGTTGTAGAGCCCCTTCGGCAGTCCCGCCTCGTGCAGGATCTCGGCGATCTTCAAGGCGCCGAGCGGCGTGTTTTCGGAGGGTTTGAACACCATGGCATTGCCTGCGATCAGCGCCGGCGCACCCTTCCAGCAGGCGATCTGCTGCGGATAGTTCCAGGCGCCGATGCCCACACAGACGCCGAGCGGCACGCGCTTGGTATAGGCAAAATCCTGGCCGAGCGGGATGTGGGCGCCGTTGAGGCCGGCCGGCGCGACGCCGCCGAAGAATTCGAAGGCATCGGCGCCCGAGGTCGGGTCGGCGACAACAGTCTCCTGGATCGGCTTGCCGGTGTCGAGCGTTTCCAGCTCGGAAAGCTCCCGGTTGCGCTCGCGCATGATCTCGGCGGCCCGCTTGAGGATGCGGCCGCGCGCCATCGGGCTCATCGCCGCCCATTCCGGCTGGGCGCGCTTGGCCGCAGCAATCGCCTTCTCGACGATCGCAGGCGTTGCCGCATGCAGCCGGGCGATCACCTCGCCGGTGGCGGGATAGAGGCTCTCGATGACGGCGCCGTCGCTATCCTCGACATATTCGCCGTCGATGAAGTGCGAGGCTTTCGGCTGGGCTTTCATGTCATTTGTCCTTGGGGTGTTCGATGTGGTCGTTTCTTCTCCCCTGGGCAGAAGGGGAGGCGGCGGCTAGCAGCGCATTCACATAATCTTCCGTCAGCGCGATCGAGGCCTCGATGCCGATCGGCGCCGATTTCAGACTCTGCCTGATATAGAGCCCGTCGATCATCGCCGCAGCGCCCTCGGCGATGCGTTCTGCGGCGTCGGCTGGCAGCAGCGCCTTGAGATCGGCAAGCAGGTTCGAACGCAGCCGCCTGGCATAGATCACCAGAAAGCGCCGCGTCTCTTCGGAACGCTGCGCTTCGGCATAAAAGGCAAGCCAGGCGGCAATCGTTTCCGGCGCGAACTGGTCGGCGTTGAAGCTGACGCGGATCACCGCCGAAAGCCGCTCGCGCGGCGTCCTGGCGGCTTTCAGCGCCGCCACTGCATCGTGACGCAGTTGCCTGAGGAGCGAGCGGATCGTCTCGATCAGCAATTGCTCCTTGCTGCCGAAATAGTGATGCGCAAGGGCAGGCGAGACGCCGGCCTGGCGGGCGATATCGGACATCGTAACGGCAAGCGAGCCGTGATCGCCGATCACCCGCAGCGCCGCGTCGACAAGCGCCTTGCGGCGCACCGGCTCCATTCCGACCTTCGGCAAAACCGCCACTCCCTGAAATGGCGCCATCTTATTCTTGATTGACTGATCAATCAATAAAAATCTTTCTTGATCTCCTATGTGGCGGCATCTTTCCGCGGGCCATTGCTGCAACATATCTCAAAGCAAGGGGAGGTGCGTTCATGGCGGATATCTTTGACGAAACGCCGACAGCGCAGCTGCAGTCGAAATGGATCTGGTTCGTCGGCCTCGGCGTACTGCTCTTCATCTGCGGGCTGATCGCGCTCGGCAACCTGATGCTCGCCACTGTCGTCTCAGTCTATTATGTCGGCATGCTGATGCTGTTCGGCGGCGTGATCTATCTCGTCCACGCCTTCCAGGTGCGTGGCTGGGATCATGTGCTTTTCTGGGCGCTGAGCGGTCTGCTCTATGTGCTTGCCGGCATCTCAGCCTTCGTCAATCCGATCCTGACATCGGCGGCGCTGACGCTGTTTCTGTCGCTCGCCCTCGTCATCGCTGGCGTCTTCCGCACCTGGGTCGGAAGGAAGATGAAGCCGGCCAAAGGCTGGGGCTGGATCGTCGCAAGCGGCGTCATCACCGCGCTCGCCGGTTTCGTCATAGCGCTCGGCTGGCCGGTCAACAGCCTCTGGGTCCTCGGCCTGTTCCTCGCCGTTGATCTCATCCTTCAGGGCTGGACGATGATCGCCTTCGGCCTTGGCATCCGCAGCTGAAACGGTGGAAAGCGGTTTCTTTTTTGACAAGAACACAGCGGGGGATTAGACTTTAGGGATTATGCGGACAGTTCCGGTGCGTATGCACCAAAGCACCGGCGCAACCGCCTGGAATGCCGAAAAGGTCATGCGTCCCCCAAAGGCAGGGTAACTGCCTGAAGAAAAAAAGGGAGGAAGTTCATGCCGATGGTCACCGTTTCCATCTCTCCGCAGCAGGCAGCGGGCATCCGTGCCGCCGTCGACACGGGCGCATACGCCTCGAGCAGCGAGGTCGTTCGCGAGGCGCTTCGTCTCTGGGATACCGCCCGCAAGCTCGGCGAAATCAAGGCGGACCTCCTTGATGACGAGAGTGTCGCCTCCGGCGGCAAATGTGTCGCCGACATGTTCGCAGATCATGAGGAGCAGCGCCGTCGCTCCGCCTGAACAAGCGCCTGATTGTATTGGTGAATTCGAATGAACGCTTAACGCGTGGAGAGCATTCGCGTCTTTCACAAAACTTTCATATTGGCGAAAGGGTTCGTTGATCCTTCTGCGGCAAGTTCCTGACCAAGAAGAACAAGTCGCAGTGGAGATCGTCCCACAATGAAGACTGGAATATCTTTGGCTGCCGCCGTCGAGCCCGGCGTGCTCCGCCGCTATGCCAGCGATCAGATCGTAACCCTTGCCAAGCTCGTGGTCGAGAACGCTTTCCAGCCGATCGTCGAAGCCGGCACCGGCACGGTGTTCGGTTACGAGTCCCTCATGCGCGGCCAGGATCGCATCGGTTACGACACGCCGGCCGATATTCTCGACGAGGCGCATCGGGCCGGCCAACTGCTGCAGCTCGAACAGATGGTCGCCAGCCGCGGGCTCGCCAAGTTCGCGACGCTGTCGAATTTCTCCACCTCGACGCTGTTTCTCAATCTTGATGTCAGGCTGATCCCAGATGGCGAGCGCCTGGTCGAGAGCCTGCTGCAACATTTGCGGACAGCGAGTATTCCGCCATCCTCCATCTGTTTCGAATTCTCCGAACGTTTCGACAATACCAGCGTGCCGGAATTTGCCGCGCTGGTTTCGAAATTGCGCAGGGCCGGCTTCAAGCTGGCGATCGACGATTTCGGCGTCGGTCATGGCGAGATGAAACTGCTTTGCGACTATGCCGTCGACTATCTGAAGATCGACCGCCATTTCGTCGCAGCGATCGATCGCAGCGCCCGCAAGCGCCACCTCCTGAAAAGCATCGTCAACATCGCCCATGTGCTCGGCACGCGCGTCATTGCCGAAGGCATCGAGACAGAGGCGGAATTCATCGCCTGCCGCGAATATGGCGTCGATCTCGTCCAGGGCTGGTTCATCTCCCGCCCGACGACGCATATATCAGAGCTGGCGCCGTCTTTCCCGCATCTGCAGGAGCTCGGCAAGAGCAAGCGGGGCAGCCAGTCGCTGGACGAGATCCTCATCCGCAGGCAGATCGAGCTCCTGCCGACGGTCTACGAAAACGACAGCATCGACAGCGTCTTCGAGCTTTTCCGCCGTAATCCGCGCCAGGCGTTCTTTCCCGTCCTCAACGCCAATAGCGAGCCGCGCGGAATTATCCATGAGCATCACCTCAAGGAATATATCTATCAGCCCTTTGGCCGCGACCTCCTGAAGAACAAGATGTACGAGCGTTCCATCTCGCATTTCGTCGAGATGGCGCCGATCGTCGGCCTCGACAGCGACGCCGAGCATCTGATGGCGATCTTCGCCAATATGGAGGGCAACAACTGCCTGATCCTGACCGACAACATGCGTTATGCCGGCGTCGTTTCCGCAGCTTCGCTCATCAAGGTCATCAATGAGAAACAGCTGAAGACCGCCCAGGACCAGAATCCGCTGACGGGCCTGCCGGGCAACCACGCCATCCGCGATTTCATGCGCCAGTCCGGCCGCGACGGCGATGCGGTTCGCCATTTCTGCTATTGCGATTTCGATAATTTCAAGCCTTTCAACGATGCCTATGGCTTCCATCTCGGCGACCACGCGATCTCACTCTTTGCCGCGCTGATGCGCCGCTATTTCTTTGCCGAGCGCCATTTCCTCGGCCATGTCGGCGGCGACGATTTCTTTATCGGCGTCGTTGGCTGGACGAAGGAGGAATTGACCGAGATCCTCGACCGGCTGATCAGCGACTTTCACGATGACGTGCTCGATCTCTATTCCGACGAGCACCGCGCCGCCGGCCGCATCCTCGGCCACGACCGCACCGGCGCTGAAGCCCTGTTCCCGCTGATGCGCTGCTCGATCGGCGTTCTCGAACTGCCGGAAGGTCTCGTCATCGACGACATCAACCGCGTCAGCGCCGAAATCGCCGTCATCAAGTCGTCCGCCAAGGAGAGCGAGGAAGGCCTCGCCTTCCATTTGCTGGGCGAGGCGAATTGACGCCCTTGCCGCTTCCAGCCTTCCCAAGCCCGCCGGGCTGATCTATTCCGATCCTTCGGGATCAGGAGGGTCACGATGTCACTGCCTCAGGAAATGCGTTTCGTCGATCTCAAGGCCTTCGGCGGGCCTGATGTGATGGCGATCGGCAAGCGTCCGCTGCCGGTGGCCGGCGAGGGCGAGGTCCTCGTGCGCGCCGAGGCGATCGGCGTCAACCGTCCCGATATCGCCCAGCGTCAGGGCAGCTATCCCCCGCCCAAGGATGCGAGCCCGATCCTCGGCCTTGAGCTGGCAGGTGAAATCGTCGCCGTCGGGCCCGGCGTCAGCGGCTATGCCGTCGGCGACAAGGTCTGCGGGCTGACCAACGGCGGCGCCTATGCCGAATATTGCCTCCTGCCGGTCGGTCAGATCCTGCCCTTTCCCAAGGGATACGACGCGGTGAAGGCCGCGGCTCTTCCCGAGACCTTCTTCACCGTCTGGGCCAATCTCTTCCAGATGGCCGGACTGACCGAAGGCGAGAGCGTGCTGATCCATGGCGGCACGAGCGGTATCGGCACCACCGCGATCCAGCTTGCCCGCGCCTTCGGCGCCGAGGTCTACGCCACGGCCGGCTCGAAGGAAAAATGCGATGCTTGCGAAAGGCTCGGCGCCAAACGCGCCATCAACTACAGGAACGAGGATTTCGCCGCGGTGATCAAGGCCGAGACTGGTCACGGCGTCGATATCATCCTCGACATGATCGGTGCCGCCTATTTCGAGCGCAACATCGCCTCGCTTGCCAAGGACGGCTGCCTGTCGATCATCGCCTTCCTGGGCGGGGCCGTTGCCGAAAAGGTCAACCTCTCGCCGATCATGGTTAAGCGGCTGACGGTCACCGGCTCGACCATGCGCCCGCGCACGGCCGAGGAAAAACGCGCCATTCGCGACGATCTGCTCTCCGAGGTCTGGCCGCTGCTGGAGGCTGGCACCGTCGCCCCGGTCATTCACCGGGTCTTTGCCTTCGAGGATGTTGTCGAGGCGCACCGGCTGCTGGAAGACGGCAGTCATATCGGTAAGGTCATGCTGCGCATCGGCTGAGCGTCAGCGCGATGCCGATGGCGAGAATGCCGGGCAGCGCGATCAGCAGATAAGGCCAGTGCGCCGCCGAGATAGTGCGCTCGACACGCCGACCGCGCATCAGGCCGGCTGCCGCGCCTGGCGCCGTTCGCTTTCAAGATAGAGCAGGGCTGCAATCGCCGCCACCCCCGCGCCGGCGCCGACGAAGGCGGTGCCGGAATAATCGGTGAGCGATGTGCCGAGGGCGAACAGCCCGGCGGCGATGCCGGTGCCGATGAAGGTGTTGAGCGAGATGAGCGAGGTTCCGAGCCCCGGTCGGTCGGCGATCAGGTCCTGGAGATAGGTGATCGGCACGCTGAGGATTGCCGCCGCGCCGCAGGCATTGAGGAGGAGCAGCGCATATATGTGCCAGGGCGTGGAAGCAAATCCGAGCAGCAGCAAATAGGCGCAATAGATCAGCGCCCCGAAGGCGAGCACAGGCGCGGTGCGGAAACGCCGTTGCGCCATGCCCCACATCATCATGAACGGCATTTCGAGAAGCGCTGTCAGTCCGGCGATGAAGCCAACGTCGACCACGCTTCCGCCGGCCGCATGAGTGATGATCAGCGGCAGCAGCATGGCGTTCAGCCGCTGCAGTCCGAACAGCATCGCCATGACGACGATGCGGATCAGCACGTTCGGCATGAAGACCCGTTTCAGCGAAGCGACGAAGCCGACCGGATCGGGGGCAGGGCCGGCGGTGCCGTAGCCGGGGGCGAAGAAGAAATACAGGCAGAAGCAGATGCAGCTGGCAATCGCCGCGATCCCATAGGCCGGCGTCATCGATGACGAATTGGCGAGATAAAGACCGATCAGCCCCGGCGCCAGCGCCCAGGAGCCGGAAAACAGCGCCCGCACGGTGGCCGTCACCGCCGCGCCCTGACCGCGCTCCATCTGGTTGGTCCTGGCGCGCAGGCTGGCGAAAAGCAGCGAATAGGTGGAATTGCTCATCGGCACCAGCAACAGCGTCGAAAAGATGAAGATTGCCGGACTATGAATGAGCGCGATCGACCCGAAGCCGAGCATGCCGGCGACCGAAAGCGAGAGCACCAGCGGCCGCCGCTCCTTAAGCCTGTCCGACCAGATGCCGAGCGTCAGACTGGTCGCGACGTTGACGATCGCCGAGAAGAACACCAGCGCCGAATAGGCGCCATTGCTCAAGCCCAGTTCGTTGATGCCGATGATCGACTGGTAGGGCGCGGTCGAAGCATAGGTGAAGGCGAGCGCGACGAGCGTCACGGCGGGAATGCGGATCCTGTTGTCGCGCAGGATGAGGGAAAAACTGGATGACATGGGGCGGTTCCTGACACACCAGTTCTTAGTCGGATCGCACAGATCAGAGAAATAATAGTTTTCGATCGCTTGTCTCAATTTATGTGATGAGTATTAGGGTGACGTAATGGCCGTCCGACGGAGATGCCAGGTCGAGCTCCGGGTTGGATTCCAGGCTCAAGGCCTGGAATGACGGGGCTAGGGACTCGACCGGCAAGAGGCGCGACTGCCCGGACGGAGAATTGGCCACTTGCTACTCCGCCGTACGTCACGTATTTGCCGCAGGAGCCCACCCCACCCTCCGTCCTCCTCAGGCGGCGCCGGGAACCCGCGCGGCCACAAAACAGGGCACCTAAACCCCGTTGGCTTTCGCGCCCTGACGCGGTATGCCTGCCGCATCCCGCCCGCATCCGGATGAGAACTCATGACCAATCCCGTCACCGTCGAAGTCACCCGAGGCCTGCTCGTCGAAAGCCGTCATCGCGGCGCGGTGGCGGTCGTCGATGGCGATGGCAAGCTGGTCTTTTCACTGGGCGACATCGAGGCGGCCGTCTTTCCGCGTTCGGCCTGCAAGGCGATGCAGGCGCTGCCGCTCGTCGAGAGCGGCGCGGCCGATGCCTATGGCTTCGGCGACAAGGAGTTGGCGCTCGCCTGTGCCTCGCACAATGGGGAAGAGGAGCATGTGGCGCTTGCCGCCTCGATGCTCGCGCGCGCCGGCCGCAATTCTGAAGCGCTCGAATGCGGCGCCCACTGGTCGATGAACCAGAAGGTGCTGATCCAGCAGGCCCGCACGCTCGAGGCGCCGACGGCGCTGCACAACAATTGCTCGGGAAAACATGCCGGCTTTATCTGCGCCTGCTGCCACCGGGATATCGATCCGAAGGGCTATGTCGGTTACGAGCACCCGCTGCAGGTCGAGATCCGTGCGGCGATGGAAAGCCTGACCGGCGCCATGCTCGGCGCCGAGAGCTGCGGCACCGACGGCTGTTCCATCCCAACCTATGCCGTGCCTCTGCGCAGCCTGGCGCACGGCTTTGCCAAAATGGCGACCGGCATCGGCCTGGAGCCCTTGCGCGCCAAGGCATCCCGCCGCCTGATCGAAGCCTGCATGGCAGAGCCCTTCTATGTCGCCGGCACCGGCCGCGCCTGCACGAAACTGATGCAGATCGCCCCCGGCCGCATCTTCGTCAAGACAGGCGCCGAAGGCGTCTTCTGCGCCGCGATCCCGGAAAAGGGCATCGCCATTGCGCTTAAATGCGAGGATGGCGCCACCCGCGCCGCCGAGGCCATGGTGGCGGCGACGCTCGCCCGCTTCTTCGAGACGGAAGAGACGGTGCATGCTGCGCTGACCGCCTTTGCCGCAACCGCGATGCGCAACTGGAACGGCATCCATGTCGGCGATATCAGAGCGGCCTCCGTCTTCTCGGCATGATCATGCCGCGGCGATCGTATCGTTGAGATCGCGATAAGGCTTGAGCCGCTCGGACATCATCTCGGCCGGCACGATCAGACCCGCGACCTCGGCAATACCGAGGACGGGGCAGGGCGAGACGAGGTCGAACTTCTCCTCTGTCAGCAGCACATGCGTTTCGGCCGAGCAACGCGCGATATGGCGCTTGATCGCCGCTTCCTCGAAATCGCCGGTGGAAAGCCCGTGAACGGGATGCGCGGCGGTGACGCCAAGAAAGAAGAGATCCGGGCGCAGCTGCGAGATCGCCGCCATCGCTGCCGCGCCCGTCGCCACCATGGAATGTTTATAGAGCCGGCCGCCGGTAAGGATCACTTCGGCCGTCGGATGCTGTTCCAGCTCGGCAGCGATCGTCGGGCTGTGGGTCGCTACCGTAAGCGGCATGTCACGCGGCAGTTGCCTGGCGATCTCCGCCGTCGTCGTGCCGCCGTCGAGGAAGACCATCTGCCCAGGCTTGACCATCGCCGCTGCCTTGGCTCCCAGTCGCGCCTTTATCTCGGAGGAGACGCTGGCCCGCGCGGTGAAATCGGGCAGATCGGGTGAAAGCGGCATCGCGCCGCCATGCACGCGTTTGAGCAGTCCCTCGGCTGCCATTTCCCGGAGGTCGCGCCGGATCGTGTCTTCTGAAAGCGAAAAATCCTCGGCGACACGCTTGGCGATCACCTGGCCATCGCGGCGCAATATGTCGAGTATCAGGGTCTTGCGCTGCGTCGTCAGCATTGTCTCTCCGCACGAAAATTCACGAGATGGCATGATCTTGCACGAAATGACTCGACATTCAAGAAATATCGTGCATTTTCGGGAAATCCCGTGCATGAGGCCGGGAGTGCTCACGCAGAAGCGGAGCGATGGAGTGGATCATGTTGATTTTGATTGCCGGGCCTTATCGGTCCGGAACGGGCGACGACCCGGAAAAGATGGCCGCCAACCTGAAGCGGCTGGAGGAACCCTCTTACGCCTTGTTCAAGGCCGGCCATGTGCCGATGATCGGCGAATGGGTGGCCCTGCCGATCTGGCATGCCGCCGGCGGCAGATCGGTCGGCGATGCGCTTTATGAGCAGATCTTCCATCCGGTCGCCGGCCGGCTGCTGCAGCTCTGCGAGGGCGTACTGCGCCTGCCCGGCGATTCCAAGGGCGCCGACAACGACGTGCGCATCGCCAGGGAACGCGGCATTCCGGTCTGGCACCGGCTGGAGGATGTGCCGGGCTGCGGGTGAGCGGCGCAATGTGAAGGAAAGTTGGGCGCAAGATCTGCCCCTCACCCTAACCCTCTCCCCCCTGACGGGGCGAGGGACGTGGCTTGCGAGAGGTGAGTGGGAATGGAGGGCGTGCGGCATATCCCCTTCTCCCTGTCACGATGGGAAGAAGGCCCCGGCAGGCGGATGAGGGGCGCTACGGACACGCCGCTTCAAATGGCCTTCGAAGGGATCGCAAAACCGAATCTCCCAATTCCGGCGCGCCTACGCCTGCGCTATAACCATAGCCGAAAGGAGTCGAGAACCATGCTGACACTGTATTACGCGCCGGCAACCTGCGCGCTCGCAAGCCTGATTGCCTTGGAAGAATCCGGCCTTGCCTTCGAAACGAAAAAGCTCAGCTTCAGCGATGGCGAGCAGCGTTCGCCGGATTATCTGAAGATCAATCCGAAGGGCCGTGTGCCGGCGCTCGTCACCGATCGCGGCGTGCTGACGGAGACGCCAGCGATCCTCGGCTTCATCGCTGAAATCGCCCCGGCCGCCAAGCTCGCGCCATTCGGCGATGCTTTCGAAATGGCGCGGCTGCAATCCTTCAACAGCTATCTCTGCTCGACCGTGCATGTGAACCATGCCCATCGCCGGCGCGGCTCCCGCTGGGCCGACGAGCCGGCGGCACTCGAGGCGATGAAGGCCAAGGTACCGCAGAATATGGCCGATTGCTTCACCCTGATCGAAGAGAAGATGTTCGAAGGCCCGTGGGTGATGGGAGAGACCTATTCGCTCGCCGATCCCTATCTCTTCGTCATGACCGACTGGCTGCCGTCCGACGGCGTCGATCCCGCCCGCTTCGCAAAAGTCAGCGACCACCACGCCCGCATGATGCTGCGCCCAGCAGTCCAGCGGGCGCTGGCCTACGACCGGGGCTGATATGCAGGGATGTTAAGCTCGTCGGTCACGCTGGATCGGCTATTGCGTCTCCGCTCGGCCAAATACATCAGAAGACTGGGCGGCTTGGATCCTTGGCCCGCGCTTCGGCCGCATGGGTAAGTCTGTTGTCCCAGACGGGGCCGCCGACCAGATCGTCGCCCTCAGCAGCTACGCCCGAAGCGGCGCCATCTCCAGCCCCATCAACCGCCGGCGCCCTGGTATTTGCGGGTGGCGTAGCGCCAGTGGGCCATGGCGAGCAGCACCCAAACCGGGCCGGCGACGAGCGCCACCGGTCCGGCCCAATCGCCGAGGATCGGGATCGGTTTGCCAAGCAGGGCGCCGACCGGGACCGAACTTGTCAGCGCCAGCGGAACAGCGGTGATCAGGGTGATCTGGATGCTGCCCGGGAAGATGTTGAGCGGGTAGCGCGTCAGCTCCCAGAAGCCGAAGAAGATCGAGAACAGGTGGTTCGATCGCACCCACATCAGCGCCGTCGCGCCGATCATGGTGATCATCGCACCGGTGAGCAGCGTCGCGCTGACGATCGCGGCCAGCAGGAACGCCACGGACGAGGCAGACCAGGCGAAGTCGACGGAGAGGACCGCCCAGCCGAGCAGCGGCACCGCCAGGATGATATGGCCGGCATAACCGATATTGAGGCCGGAAAAGACGAGATAGGCCCAGGGGCTGAACGGCTTGACCAGCAGCGTATCATAGGTGCCCAGCCGCACCAGCTCCTCGAGATCGCGCAATTGCACGAAGCTCATTGCCGCACCCAGCGAATAGGCGAGCAGCTGGAAGCTGAAGAGCAGCGCCAGCTCCGGCCAGGTCCAGCCGCCAAGCGTCTGGAAGCGGGCAAGCAGGATGCCGATGGTGGCAAAGACGCTGCCGTAGGAAAGGACCTGCGCAAGCCGGTCGAGCCAGAAGGCGCCCCGATATTCCATTTGTGAGCGGACATGCATGCGCACCAAGTGGGGAATGACGCGGAGGTGATGAAGGAGCATGATCATCCCCCCTGCACGGTGATGCGGCGCGACGCCATGCGCCAGAGCCAGAGCACGCCCGAAAGGAACAGTCCGGCCCAGCCGAGGCCAAGGCCGAGATGCAGCCAGGTGTCGGCGACAGAAAGCCTGCCGAGATAGACGGCGTTGGGATAATACACGACCCAGGCGAAGGGCAGGTGACGGGCGATCGTCGCCAGCGGCTCGGGAAAGAACCAGAACGGCACCAGCACACCGGAGAACAGATGCAGCAGGGCGCCGAGGATCCAGTCCAGCGAGAAGCTCGTCATCAGCCAGAAGGCGATCAGGCCGAAAAGCGCCGACATCAGGAAAATCAGCACGAAGGACAGCGCCCAGAAGGCGACAAACATCAGGCCGTGAAACAGGCTTGCCGGCGCCAGCATGCCATAGAACAAGGCCGTGAAGGCGACGGTCGGGATGACCTGCGTCGTCAGACGGTAGGAAAAGCTGCCGCATTCATTGGCGAAGAGATAGAGCGGATAGGAGAGCGGCTTCAGCAGCCAGACGGCGATATCGCCTGTCTTGAGTGAGCGGCCGATCTCGCCGATGATCCTTTCAGGGCGGGTGGCGCCCATGACAGCGCCGCCGAGCAGGGCGTAGGTCACCATCTGCTGCAGCGAGACGCCGTCGACGACCGTCGCGCCGGCGCCGGCATAGACGGCGAGCCAGATTGCGACGCGGGCGACGACCTGGACGAGCTTGCCGAAAATATTGGCCCAGACCTCGTTGCGGTAGGCGAGCTGCGCGTGGAAGGCGCTGCGCGTGAAGGCAAGATACGCATTCATGGTTTCGGCGCCCGGGCGTTGCGGGTGAAGGCAAGATAAGCGCTCATGGTGTCGGCGCCGGGGGGGCGCGGGTGAAGGTGAGATACGCGCTCATGAGGCCCGTGCCATGGCGTTGCGGCGTTGGTAGAAGGTGCGGATCACCTCTTCGATATCGGGCTCGTGCAGCGCCACATCCTTGAGGTCACGGTCACTGCCGACCTCCGAAAGGATTTTGACCAGCGAGACGTCTTCGCGCTCGATCAGATATTCCTTGCGCAGTCCCTCGTCGCTGACGAGCGATGCCATCCTGAGCGGCAAGGGGCCGGGGTCGCTCGCAAACTCCAGCGTCAGCCGCCGGGCCGAGCCAAGGGCTGCGCGAAGGCTGCGCAATTCCCCGTCGAAGATCAGCCTGGCGTGATCGACCATGATCAGCCGCGGGCAGATGGTCTCGATGTCCTGCAGGTCATGGGTGGTGAGGATGATGGTGACGCCGCGTTCGCGGTTGATCTCGGAGAGGAAGCGGCGCACGGCATCCTTGGCGACCACGTCGAGACCGATCGTCGGTTCGTCGAGAAAGAGGATCTTCGGATCGTGCAGCAGCGACATCACGATCTCGGCGCGCATGCGCTGGCCGAGGCTGAGCTGGCGCACCGCCCGGTCGAGGAAGGGGGTGAGGTCGAGCAGCTCGCTGAAGTGGCGCAGATTATCGGCGTAACGGGCAGGCGGAATATCATAGATGCGCTGGTGCAGGGTGAAGCTGTCGATCAGGGGCAGGTCCCACCACAGCTGGCTGCGCTGGCCGAAGACGACGCCGATCTCGCGAGCATTGTCCATGCGGGAGAGATGCGGCGTGCGGCCGAGCACCGAAATCGTGCCGGCGCTCGGCACCAGGATGCCGGTCATCATCTTGATCATCGTCGATTTGCCGGCGCCGTTCGGGCCGAGATAGCCGACGGCCTCGCCGGCCATAATATCGAAGCCGATATCGGAAACGGCCTGAACCTCGGTATATTCGCTGGTCACCAGCGTCTTGAAGGCGCCGATGAGACCGGGAAATCGCTTGTGTTGCCGGAAGCGTTTGCTGACGCCCCGGGCTTCGATCATAGCCGTCATGCACATTGCCTCGCGTGTTCAAGCCGACTCGGCAGGAGCAGGGAGAAGGCAGGCTAGCGGGATGTGGGATTCGTGCAAGGTTAAGTTGCGCTTGGGGTCGTCCGGCTGAGCTTTTTCTCAATCGCGATGCCAGCCGAGGATGAAGAAATAGGAGAAGCTGTTCATTTTCTCCTCGATGGGGTTGATGGCCAAAGCCGCCTCATCGAAATCCCTGGTTCCACGTAAACTATAGACCCTTTTGCACCTTCCGAGGGAGTCGGTCCATATGTGGCAAGTTTGTATTTCGGCCTCTATCTGAAATTCTTCATGTACAATATCGCGCACATCCAGCATGATTCGTCTGGCGTGGGTTTCTGGATCCTTGATGTAGGAACGGCCGTCGAACGTCAGCGCCTTTGCCACTATCAAAGAACGTTCGTCATTATCGCAGGTAAAAATCACTACCGCGTCGGGTACATGCTTTCCGAATTCCGGGCATTTGGCCTCCAGCGCATCGAGCGAATTTATGGAAAAGCTCTCGGGCAAATCAGCAGCGTTCGCGGACATGGAAATTAAAATCGACGCAAGATAAAGAATAGAATTCATTAATATTGCTTTCACACGCGTGCCGTTCGCTGCCGGGAGACGGCGAACCCGCAGTTTAACACGCTTGCCAGTCACGATTCAGACGGTCAATCGCTTTTCAACCGCGTGACCCGAATCAGTTGTTGATCGCCTGGAGGCGCCGTGAACGAAGGCCGTTTTTGATCACGGCGCCCCCGCAGAGATCGGTATCAGCCCGCTTGTCGTTGGAACCGCTGACGCAGGATTGCCGCTGCGTCTATCGGCATTGGCCGTTCGACGCGTCTATAGACACTGCCGTCGCGCGTCCGGCTCACCAGGCCGAGTTCGCAGAGCTCCCGCCGCAGCAAAGCGTGATCTCCAAACAGGTGCCTGTCGCGAAGAAGAGCACTGACCTCCTTTTCGGACATTTCCATTGCCGAGGGAAGCTGCGACCAGAGAAGCCAAAGCGCCGTAATTTGATCCGTGCGCCGCGACGGCCAGCGCATCAGGCGAAACTCTCCGTCGAAGCTGCGTTGAACACGGTCGATATGCTTCCGGTCGATCTCGGGATCGGCGACGGGCACTGCTGTCGGGCGGATGGCCTCGCTGTCAGCTGGATCGGCTTTCGCACGAAGGCTCTGGAAATTGCCGTGACCGGCAGCCTTTGCCAGCATGTTGAGGAACTGGAGGTGAGAGGGAAGACCCTCATGGGCGGAGAGCTGCAGGCGCAGCGATTTCGCAAATGCGGATGCGTCGCTCACTTCGAGCGGAATGAGTTTTCTGGACATGACCTATCCTTTGGTCGTGCCGTTCCGGATGGATTATCGGTGATCGCCCTTCCGACATGGCACGGGATCGGTGTCCATATCTCAATCATTGTCAGGTTTAGCGAGTTCCGGAGAACGGCGATGCCTGGGTGAACTGCAGACCCGGCGCAGCAATTATCACCGCGCCCTCGATATTTCAACTGTCTTGCAGTTCGGTGGGACCGGCCGATGGCCCGGCATCGCGGACAAAGTCGGCGGCAGTCAGGGGAACCGGCCTGTAGCCGTCGACATCGGCGATGCCGTATTCGCGCGCCAATGCCGCGGCGATCTGCACGCGCCCGGACTTCGACATCAGCGCCGGGTCTCGCCACAGGCCACCGATGACATGGCCGATGAACTGAGGCGATTCCGAATTGCTCATGTCGAAATACTCGGCGTTCTCAAGCACCGCTTCGGTGCGGACCAGCCCCGGATAGAGCGCGATCGCCGCGACATTGTGAGGGCGCAGCTCATGCGCGAAATCGGCGGCCATCTTGTCGGCGGCGGCTTTGGCTATGCCATAGATCGCATTGCCTTCGTATAGCTGGGCGGCCCAGAAGGAGATGTTGACGATCAGGCCGCGTCGCGCCGAGATCATCAACGGAGCGACAGCGCGCGACATCATGAAAGCACCCCGCAGAGCAGTGCCGATCATCGCCTCCCATCGCCGGGCCGGCTGCTCCCAGAATGGCTTAGGCCAGGTGAATTCGCCATCTTCGACCATGTTTTCGTAACCCGGCCAGGCATTGTTCACCAGAATATCGAGCCTGCCGCCGGCCCGGATCGCTTCAGTCAGGCGTTCATTGTCGGCATCGCTGGCGTGATCGCATCGATGGACGAAGAGACGCCCCGGCAGTTTTGCCGCTTCAAGCTCCAGCCCCTCGAGCGAACCCGCCGATCCCGCTTGATTTGCCTCTGCCTCGAAACGTGTCCTGCCGGTCACATGAACGGTGACGCCTTCGGCAAGCAGAGCAAGTGCAATGCCGCGCCCAATACCGCGGCTTCCGCCGGTGACCAAAGCGATAACGTCTTTCATGTTGGGCCTCCTGAGTGGACTGTCGATCGACGCGGATGCGCGCATACTGGCAGAGAGGCTTGCGCCGGGCGACCGCTTTTTGAGAAGGGCCATCAGCTTGGCAGGAGCCGAGCAGGCACGGCGTATTCGCAGTTGGAGGTTTGATCTTTGCGTATGACCGGGAACAAGGGCGAGGTTCTGATGTTTAGAGGCACCTTCTGCGGCATCTGACGAGTTACGCGACGTAGTCAGGTTTGCTCGGGGAGATCAGATACCTCGGCGCCGGTCCACCGAGGCATCGCATCGCACGAGAACAGTCGGCAAGCGCCATCATAGCGCCAGGCATAAGGAAGCGGCATTCAAAAAGCGTGGAGGAGGATGGGATGAACCCGAAAAGCACCTTTAGCATTGCCGGTCATCCGATCCACCCGATGTTGATCCCGTTCCCGGTCGCAGCCTTCGTCGGCACGCTGGTTCTCGACATCGTCTACGCCCGGTCGGGCGATCCGGCCTGGGCAGCTGCAACCAACTGGATGCTCGGCGCCGGCCTTGTCATGGCGGCGCTGGCTGCCGTTGCCGGCTTGATCGATTTCTTCGGCGACAGCCGCATTCGCGACCTGCGCGACGCCTGGTTTCATATGATCGGCAATGTCGTCCTCGTCCTGATCGAGGCAGTCAACCTCTGGCGGCGAATGGCCGAAGGCGGCGACTTCATCGTGCCGACCGGATTGGTCCTGTCTTTGATCGCCACCGCCCTTCTTCTGTTCAACGGCTGGAAAGGCTGGGAAATGGTCTATCGCCACCGCGTTGGCGTCAGCGAGGATCCGGGCACGACGAGATGATGCACAGCATGCATCCATAGCCGACGCCCCCGGTTTCTCTAATCCTGCGAAAGCGTGGGAGCGGTGCTCACGCGCATTTCGCCAGCTGCGGTTCGGCCTCGGCATAAAAGTCGGTCTCCACTCGCAGCGGCAGATCGGCGATGTCGCGCAGCGACATGCGCTCGACCTCGGGGTGGCGCAGCGGATCGTCCTTCCAGCTTGGAACGATGTCCACGCGGCCCATTGCACGGGCGGGCTTCAAGAAAAACTTCAGCAACGACATGGCATGCCTCGCTTTCTCCAACGGCTACGAGATCGTGACCACCCGGCCGCTGGTACGGAATGGGCTCCTCGATTTTGGCAATGTCGGCCGCCGTGTGCGGATTTTCAATTGAGATTACGATGGCTGTCTTATAGAAAAACTATATGAAGAACCTGAATAGCGTCCATCTCAACGGCCTGCGCGCGCTGGAGACCGTCGGCCGTCTCGGCTCGTTGCAGGCGGCCGCCGACGAACTGGGCGTCTCGGTTGGCGCCGTCAGCCAGCAAGTGATCAAGGCCGAGGCCCAGCTCGGCCAGGTGATTTTCGAGCGCACCGCCCGGGGAATGATCGCCACGGAAGCCGGCCGGCCGGTGCTTTCGGCGCTCGACGAGGGCTTCGCCCGTCTTTCGGCCGCAGTGTCTCTGGCGCAACGCAAGGACGATACGATCCTGACCATCTCGGTGGCGCCGGTCTTTGCCGCCCGCTGGCTTGTCTGCCGCCTCGATCGCTTCGCTGAGCGTCATCCCGAGATCAAGCTGCGGCTCGATGCAACGACCAATCTCGTCAATCCCGCCCTCGGCGACGTCGATATCGGCATCCGCGTCGGGAATGGCCGATGGCCCGACGTGAAGGCTGAACTGCTGCTGGAACAGGAGGTCTTCCCTGTCTGCTCGCCCGAGATGGCGGCGAAACTGCGTGAACCCGTCGATATCCTGGCCCTGCCAGCGGTCATCGACGGCCGCGCCATGTTCAGCTGGGAGGTCTGGATGCGCGAGGCAGGCCTGTCAGGCGCATCGCCCTCGACGCGCCACGTCTTCAACGATGCCTCACTCTGCCTCGATGCGGCAATCGCCGGCCAGGGCGTCATGCTCGCTTGGCAGACGCTCGCCCACTTTGCGCTTGCCGAAGGCCGGCTGGTGGCCCCCTTCGGCATTCGCGCCAAGACCGGCTTCGGCCATTATTTCATTACCGCCGATGGTGCGCGCGAGCCGAAGAAGGTCAGGGATTTCAAGGCGTGGATCCGCGAGGAAATGGCCGGCACGCTGACGCTTTTCCAGTAGGTGTCAAACCTCGATCGGCTCCTTCGCGCGTGCTGCCTGCATTGCCCTGTAGGCCGGGCGAGCCTGGCAGCGTTCGATCCAGGCCTTGATGTTCGGATGCGCGTCGAAAAGGTCCGTCTCGGTCTGGGCATAACGTAGCACCTCCGCGATGTTGAGATCGGCGACGGTGAAGCGATCGCCGACGATCCACTGCCGGCCGGCGAGATGGCTTTCGAGCGCGGCAAACGGCCTGCGCAGCCCGTAGCAGGCGGCGGCAATCGTCTGCTTGCCGTCCTCACTGTTTTCGAGCTCGTTATCATAGGTCAGCACGATCTTCACCGAATGCGGTTCGACCTGTGAGGCCGCCCAGATCGTCCACATCGTCAGCAATCCGTCTTCTTCGACGGTTTGGCCGGTAAGTGGTCCGCCATGCTTGCGCGCGAGGTAGAGATTGATCGCCAGCGACTCGTGCAAGACGAGGTCGCCGTCGCGAATGCTTGGGATCTGCGCCATTGGGTTGAGGGCTTCGAAATCAGGCGAATGCGTGTTGAGCGGCGCTTCTTCGGCCAGTGGGTCGGCAAGCCGCCTGCCCTGCAGCACCGGCACGGAGCGGAACTCGAGCCCGAGCTCCTCTGCCATCCAGTAGACGCGTGACGCTCGCGATCGGTAGACTCCATAGATTGTCAGCATGCCCATATCCCCTGATGTTTCGTAGAAACCGTAAACGCCGGAGCTCCCACCGAAAAGCCCTCGCCACTGATGGGACGATGAAAGCTTTTGATGCGGCCAGGGCCGTTCCGGTCAACGGGCGCAATTGCCCTGACCGGGGGAACAATGAGGGGGCCGGCGGGTTGGGCCCTGAGACCGGCGCCGTCGAGGCGCCTGAAGCGATCGGCCGCGCGCAGCGTGCCGGCAAAGGAGGAACCCATGACAGGCAGGAAGACGCATGAACAGCAGCTTCGTGTCATCGAGAAGCGCGAGAAAACTGCAAATGCCGGCGAGGATTTCGACGCCAAGGCAGATCTGCAACGCAACGAGCAGGCAAAGGAGGCCTTTCGGAAAGGCAGCGGTTTGAAGGCCGACCCTGACCCGGGCAATGACGATCGCGCCATGGTGCGCGGCCGAAATCAGGAGAGCGAGCATAAAAAGGGAAGCGGTCGCCCCTGACCATGAGCGACCCCGATGTGAAAGGGAGCCCCTCGATCAGCAAAGGAGAATGTCATGACTTTGACATTGATCAGCAAGGCTTTCGCCGAGGATCAGCCGATCCCGAAGAAATATGCACGGGCCGGCGAGAATCTGTTTCCGCCGCTTGCCTGGAGCGGCGCCCCCGATGAGACGAGGAGCTTTGCTCTGGTGGTCGAGGATCCGGATGCTCCGCACGGCACCTTCCGCCACTGCGGCATCGCCAATATCCCGGCCGAGTGGAGCGCACTTTCCGAAAGCGCTGATACGGCGCCGGGAACAGCTCCCCGCTTCTACAGGAATGACTTCGGCAATGCCCGTTACGACGGCCCGCAACCGCCCCGGGGCGATCGCCCGCACCATTACATCTTCCGCCTCGCGGCTCTCGACGTGCCCAAGCTTTCCATCCCGGCTGCGGCCGGCATCAGTGCGATGTGGGCGGAGGCAAGGAAACATGCATTGGCGGAAGCGACCGTCACTGGCACCTACCAGACGCAATGACCAGAGGCGGAGCCGTGTGTCAGGAAATGCGGTTCCGTTCGACAGTCAGCTGCCTGTAGGCTGAACCGCCGCTCGCCATCTCGCCGGAGACTTTTCGGTCCCATTCGAAGCCGAGGACGGCTCCTTCGGCCGTCTCCTGAAAGACATTGTCGGTGATGACGGCGGTGCCGGCGCCCTCGGCGACCGAGACGGCGCATCCGACAGGCGCCTTGCGTACTACATTGCCGCTGACGACGACATTTCTGAGATAGGCGCCCCAACCGATCTGCAGTCCCCAGCGCGGCGCGCCCTCGATCACATTGCCCGACACCAGCGTATCGGCCTCCGCCGCTATGCCGATGCCGAAGCCGACCTCGTGGGTGTAGGGGCCGTTCAATGTCAGATTGCGCACGACATTGCCGGTGACGCTTGCGAGCCTGCCGCCTTCGTCGAAATTGGCGATCGATATCCCGTTCGCCGCCCCGTCGATCATATTGGCGGATACGACGGCGCCTTCGAAGGCGAATTCGACATAGATCGCTGTCTCGCCGGAGCGCCGGCATTGGTTGCTGCTGATCTGGATGTCCGAGGCAGAATTGGCGCGGATTGCGGTAAAAGCGCAGTCGGAAATGTGGTTGTTCACCACCATTACGCCATCGGCGCGAAAGACATTGATGCCGTTACCGTTCTGGCCGGTGCCGCCGTCATTGGCCCGTATGTTGGAAATCCGGTTGCCGGAAACCACCGTCCCGTCCTCCGCCTTCTTCCAGCGATGTACGAGGATGCCGCCATTGCCGCAATCCGAGATCGTATTTGCAACGATCGAAAGATCGGTGGAATCGACTGCGTAAAGCCCGGATTGAGCGGCGCCCGAAATGCGGCTGCGTTCGATCCGCCCGCCGCAGCGCTCCAGTTGCAGGCCGTGCTTGCGGCTGCCGCCGATCTCGCAATTGTCGATCAGCACCTCGTCGACGCCGGTAAATTGAAGGAGCCCGCCGGCATAATCGCCGAGCCAGCGGTTGCCGCCGTCGATGACGAGGTTGGAAAGTTCGATGCGTCTGATGTTCTCGGCCGCAAAAAGGTGACCATCGCCGGTATAGACTATCCGCGAGGCGCCGGGCACGCCCGTGATGTGGGTATTGTCCGGCAGAGTGAGATTGGAAACGCGGTAGGTGCCCGGCGGCAGGAAGACCGGCACATTCTCGGCCGCGGCCTGTTTGATCATCTGTTCGAGCTGACGGGTCTCGCGGTCGCCGCTTTGAACGGCGCGATATTCCACCGCGTCGATCGCACCGCGCAGATCGGGCTGGCTGGCCGCTGTCAGCGGCGAGGCAATCGCGCGCGCCGTCCCGCCCGCAACCGCCGAGGCGGCGAGAAAGAGAAGCATGTCGCGGCGAAGGGGCATTCCGGGCTCTCCTGTCATGGCACGCCCGTAGCAGAAAACGTGCCAGCCCGCCTGTCTTCTTTTGGCACAAGCCCTCCACACCTGTCGGAAATTCTTGTTGCGGCAGAGGCCGATGGCAGGATCTCGCCGCTTATCTTGTTTGCTTATTCACCCTTCCATTTAAGCAAGCCGAAGGGAATGCGGACTACTTTGGAGGGAAAATAAACGGATGTTACGGGATGGGCCTTCAGCCGCTGGGAGAGAATGGCGTCATGCACGAACCGAGTGCCGCGCGATGGGAATCGGCTGATTCCCTGTCGGCCGAAACGCGGCGTTTCGTTGCCGCCACCGAGGCGATGATGGCGTCTACCGCCCAGCACCTCTCGGAAGGTGTGGAGAACCTGCGCCTGAAGGCGATTATCCACGAACTCCCGGACTTCCTCTACGTCAAGGATCGTGACAGCCGCTTTGTCTTCGCCAATGCCGTCACCGCCGCCAGCCTCGGCCTCGGGAGCGTCGAAGAGATCGCCGGTAAGCGTGATTTCGACCTCTTCGATTTCGACGCGGCGCGCCGCTATTTCGATGTCGAGCAGCAGATCATGGCGAGCGGTGAGGCCCGCATCGACATGGAGGAAACGGTCGTCCTTCCCGGCGCCGCCAAGCCGGTATGCCGGCTGACCTCGAAAATACCGTTGCGCAACGATCGCGGCGCGATCGTCGGCCTGATCGGCGTTTCCCGCGATATCACAGAGCGCAAGCTGCAGGAGGATCTCCATCGCGGCCAGGCGAAACTGCTTGAGATGATCGCCCGCAATGAACCGCTGCCGATGATCCTCGAGGCGCTGGTGCTGATGATCGAGGCGCAGCTGACGGGTATCGATGGCTCGGTTCTCCTGCTCGACGGCGAGGGCACCAAGCTCTATCACGGTGCGGCTCCCAATCTTCCCGGCGGCTACAGCCGGCTCATCGATGGTGTCACCATCGGCCCCAAGGTCGGCTCCTGTGGTACCGCCGCCTGGCGCGGCGAGCCCGTCATCGTCGAGGACGTGCTGAGCGATCCGCTTTGGGAGGATTTCCGCGCGCTGGTTACCCCTTTCGGCTTTCGCTCCTGCTGGTCGACGCCGATCGCCACCTCTGAGAATAATGTGCTCGGCACCTTTGCTCTCTATTCCAGAGAGGTGCGCCGTCCCACGGAGCAGGAAATGACGCTGGTGGCGCTTGCCACTCACGTCGCCGGCATCGCCATCGAACGCAAGCGCGTCGACGATCGCATCCATTTCATGGCGCATCATGACGATCTCACCGGCCTGCCGAACCGCGCCTTTCTGAAGGAAAGGCTGGCCGGCATTCTCGACCAGGCCCGGCGCCACAACCGCAAGGTCACCGTCGCCTATATCGATCTCGATAATTTCAAGGACGTCAATGACGGCCGCGGCCACGCCGCCGGCGACGAGGTGCTGAAGGAGATCGCCACCCGCATGGTCAACAGCATCCGCGCGTCGGATATGGTGGTGCGGCTCGGCGGCGACGAATTCCTGGTCGTGCTCGTCCACCAGTCGAGCCACGATGCCGGCATCACCCGCCGGCTTCGCGACCTGCAGAAGGCGATCACTCGGCCGATGCGCGGCGAGGGCGGTGACATCACCATCACCTCGAGCATCGGCGTCGCCGCCTTTCCAGTGGACGGGACCACCTCGGAGGAGCTGCTTGCGAATGCCGACCGCGCAATGTACCGGGCCAAGCAATTCGGCCGCAACACGCTGCAGCATCACGATGGCGACAGCGCGCCGGTCGGCATGCCGCGCGGCGAACAGGAGGAGCTCCACCAGGCGATCACCGGGCATCAGCTGTTCCTGGAATATCAGCCGCAGGTCGATGTCGCCGACAGCCGCATCACCGGCGTCGAGGCGCTGGTCCGCTGGAAGCATCCGGCCAAGGGCAGGGTGCCGCCGGCCAATTTCATTCCCCTCGCTGAAGAGACCGGCCTCATCGTTCCCCTCGGCCTCTGGGTATTGAACGAGGCCTGCCGCCAGGCGCGCAGCTGGCAGGACATGGGCCTGACGCCGCTGACGATCGCCGTCAACGTTTCGGCCAAGCAGTTCGCCGATCCGGATTTTGCGAGCCATGTCGCCGAGGCGCTGGAGCGTAACCGCCTGCAATCCCGCTGGCTGGAGCTCGAAGTCACCGAAAGCGTGGTGATGCAGGATGCCGATCGCGCGCTCGCCATGATGGAGTCGCTCCGGGCGCTTGGCGTGCGCCTGTCGATCGACGATTTCGGCTCCGGCTATTCCAGCCTTGCTGCCCTGAAGACCTTCCCCTTCGACCGGCTGAAGATGGACCGTTCGCTGGTCGAGGCCCTGCCGGGCGACAAGACCGCTATCGCCATCGCCTCGGCCGTCATCTCGCTGGCGCAGACGCTGAAGCTGTCGGTTCTCGCCGAAGGCGTCGAGACCGATGCCCAGATGGATTTTCTGCGGCAGGCGCGCTGCGAGGAAGTGCAGGGCTACCGCTTCTCCAAGCCTGTCTCGCCGGACGAGGCTACCCTGTTGCTGCAGGCGCAGTTTCTCTGAAATTGTTCCTCAGCTTGCCGTCCATCCGCCGAGACCTTAAACCCGAATGATATTGAGACGCAGAGCGCTGACGACAGCCTGCGTTCTCGTCGTGCATCCCAGCTTCTTGATCACGCTGCCGATATGATTGTTGACCGCATTTTCCGACAGATCGAGAAGCTTGGCAATTTCACTGCTCTTCCTGCCCCCGGCCGTCAGCCTCAGGCAGTCAACCTCGCTCGCCGTAAACGCAATCGGCTTGTGTTTTTCGTTCAATGTCAGCTGCGAGAGGCGGTCGTAGATGAGCGTGGCGATAAACAGGATCTTCGCCATTTCGATCATGCTGAAATTCCGGGACCCTGAAATCGATATCGCACCGCGTCCAGCCGCGGCATCATGGACAGGAAAATAGGCTCCCTTTTCCATGCCGTAACGCCTGAACAAATCGATGACCGTGGACTTCTTGCCCTCTCCGCGATCGGTATTGATCGCCTCGACATCATAGTTGAAAGGGCTGGTCGATCTCAGCATTCGGCGGATGACCGGACTGTCCGCCATCAGGTTATGGGCGTCGTAATAGTCGACCATCTCCGCCGGCCAGTTGGTGATGATCTTCGTCGCGCCTATTTCGACGAAGTCCACCGCGGGCAGCGTCATGATCAGGAAAGCAGTCATTCCCAGATCCTGAGTGAGACCCTTCATATATTTGAAGACTTCGTAATGCGTCTTGAAGCCTGCCGCGACTTCCTCGATGCGATTGAACTCGTCCTCGAGCTTCATGTCTTCTCCGATCAACTATCGCATCCGGCGTTCGGGCGGCTGACGTGTCCAGCAATTCGCTCGTAGCGGACGTGATTCTGCACGCGCGAAGGACGGTGAAATATGCACCTGCAGCGGAAAAACAGAAAGTCCCCTGACGACCGGGAATACGAACATAGAGGGCGGTCGATGGTTAACAAAGAGTTAAGCCATCTCCGGATTTTCAGGGCAGGCTTGAGGTGAAAAAACGCTGTCCTGGTGCTCGAAATGCTTGCCGGAACATCTTGTGCCCAAGCGAACCGATCGAGGTCTCAAGGCAAGCGCTTGATTCTAATTGATTCTTCTTCAGCCCCGGCCGGAGCTGCGGTGTCCCCATTCGCGACGACCGGGTTAAAGGATGCTTAAAGAATTTATAGGATTCTATTTTCAGGTTGCTCGTCCAGCGCAAGCCCCGTGGTGGGTCGCGGCAGTCATCGCTCAGACCTGAGTTAGGGGGAACAGCATGAAGACACTAGGATTCAGCTTCGGCTCGGATGCCAAGGCCGTACTGGCGGCAATGAGCCGGTCGCAGGCAATCATCGAATTTGACCTCACCGGCAAGATTCTGACGGCCAACGCCAATTTCTGCACCGCGCTCGGTTACGAACTGTCCGAGATCGTCGGCCAGCACCACCGGATGTTCGTCGAGCCGGCAGAAGCCGCGTCGGCCGAATATCGCGAATTCTGGGCGAAGCTCGGCCGAGGCGAGTTCGATCAGCGCCAGTATAAGCGCATCGGCAAAGGCGGCAGGGAAATCTGGATCGAAGCCTCATACAATCCCGTCTTCAGTGGCGGGAAACCGTACAAAGTGGTGAAATTCGCGACCGATATCACCAAGCAGAAAATGCAGAGCGCCGAGGATGCCGGTAAGATAAGTGCGCTGTCGCGCGCCCAGGCGGTTATCGAGTTTACGCCGAAAGGCGAGATTCTAACGGCGAACGAGAATTTCCTGTCGGCGCTCGGCTATCAGCTTGCCGAGATCCAGGGTCGCCACCATTCCATGTTCTGCGAAAGCACCTACGCAAACAGTGACGACTATAGACGGTTCTGGGAGCGTCTGTCGGCTGGCGAATACGTGGCCGATGAGTTTCTGCGCATCGGCAAGGGCGGCAAGAGGATCTATATCCAGGCCACCTACAATCCGATTCTCGACATGAACGGCAAGGTGTTCAAGGTCGTCAAATTCGCGACCGACGTCACCGCCCGCGTCAACAATGTCGATCAACTGGCGGCATCCTTGATGGCGCTGTCCGGCGGCGATCTGAC
This sequence comes from Rhizobium bangladeshense, assembly GCF_017357245.1. NCBI lineage: Bacteria > Pseudomonadati > Pseudomonadota > Alphaproteobacteria > Hyphomicrobiales > Rhizobiaceae > Rhizobium > Rhizobium bangladeshense. The sequence goes on from NZ_CP071612.1 coordinate 1,180,913, forward strand.
TCAGGAAGTCGCTACACCATTCATTCCGACACTGGAAAAACTCCGGACCGATTTCAACGCCGCGGTTGGCAAGCTGCGCACAGCCATGCAGGTCGTCGCCCAAAACGCAACGGGCATTGCTGCCGGAGCCCAGCAGGTTCGTTCCGCCTCGGACGATTTGTCGAAGCGCACCGAACAGCAGGCCGCCTCCGTCGAGGAAACCGCAGCCGCCCTTGAAGAGATCACCACGACGGTCTCCGATTCCAGCAATCGTGCCCAGGAAGCCGGCCAACTGGTGCGAAGGACCCGCGAAAACGCCGAGCGTTCCGGGGAGGTGGTCCGCAGCGCCGTCGATGCGATGGGGAAGATCGAGACATCGTCCGCGGAGATCAGCAATATTATCGGCGTGATTGATGAAATCGCGTTCCAGACCAATTTGTTGGCGCTTAACGCCGGTGTCGAGGCCGCCCGCGCGGGCGATGCCGGCAAGGGTTTTGCTGTGGTGGCGCAAGAAGTTCGTGAGCTTGCTCAGAGATCGGCCAAAGCGGCAAAGGAGATCAAGGAGCTCATCAGGGCCTCCAACGAACATGTCAAGAACGGCGTGATGCTGGTCGGCGAAACCGGCAAGGCCCTCGAAGAGATCGTCGGCCAGGTTCAGCAGGTCAATGGCAATGTTCTTGCGATCGTCGAAAGTTCCAAGGAGCAGGCGACTGGATTGAAGGAAATCAACACGGCCGTTAACACCATGGACCAGGGTACGCAGCAGAATGCGGCGATGGTCGAGGAATCGACGGCTGCCGCCCACAGTCTTGCCAGGGAGGCAGACGCACTGTTCCAGCTGCTGGGACAGTTCAACATCGGCGGTGCGGCCGCACGCCAGCAACGCCCCGCCGTGGCCACCGCCGCTTCCAGGCCCGTTGCATCAGCGCCGCGGGCAATGGCTGCGAAGGTGAGCGCTGCCTTCCACGGCAATGCCGCAGTCGCCGGCGGCGATTGGGAGGAGTTCTGAGGCGCAGGGCGGCTCCGCCTCATTTCATCAGCTTGCCGATCTCCTCGATCTCATTAGTCCATATGCCTGCCGCATAGTTATGCGGCAGGCGCGCCAGTTGCGCGGGATCGTCGACGCCGGTAGAAAAATCGCCGCCGCGATAGGGACCGAGCACGAAAACTTCAGTGCCCGCATCCTTCATCCGGTTGAGAAAGCGGTCCGGCCAGCCCCACAGCCAGGGCGCAATGTTGATCGGCACCAGCATCATCCGATGTTTGCAGGCCTCGGGCACGACGCCGGTCCAGCCGTAGGCAATATAATCGAAAAGGCAGCTTTTCAGACTCTTGCGCGAGGCGGTTTTGATATCGGGTGTCAGCCGGTCGAGCACGTCGATCGGCTCGTCGCCGCCATAGACGATGATGCCGGCCCGTCGTGTCGCCGCAAGCCCGTTCAGCAAAGCTGCGAGCTTTTCTCCCTCGGACGGATCGCGGCTCTTGATATTGATGAGGAAGCGCCGATCCGAAAAGGTCGAAAGCACTTGCGCCAGCGTGGGCATCATACAGATGCCCCGGCCGCGGAACGGAAAGGTCTTGCCGCCGTCGGCGGTATAGCCGTAGCCGATGTCGAGTGTCCTCATCTCAGCCATGGAATGCTCGCGCGTCACGCCGTGGCCGTCGGTGCGGCAGTCGAGCGTCCAATCGTGAAAAACGGCGAATTCGCCGTCTGTCGTCGGATGCACGTCGATCTCGACGATATCGGCGCCGGCGGCAAAGCCCGCCTGAATCGACGGGATGGTGTTTTCCAGATAGTCGTGTTTCGGCGGCAGCATGCGGCTCGCCGTGCAGGTGTCGTTCTTCAGATCGGTCTCGTCAAACCGCTGGGCGATGCCGCGATGGGCGAGCAGTACCGGCTTTCCCGGCCGATGCTCGGCAATGAGGCTGGTATTGTTGAGATAGACGCCGGCGGCTGCGAGCGCGGTCGCCGCCGCGCAATAGAAAAGCTTCCTGCCCACCTTTCTGCTCCTCCCGATTGCATCGATAGAGGAAGCAGCTAGAAAGCGATTCTGGTTGTTCTTGGGCTGTTTTCCGGCTTTTCTATGCGCGGGATTATTCGCCGGAAAGGATTGGCATCGCCATGGAACGACGGGACGACGAACTCATCCATTTCGAGGCGCATGGGGCCGCCCCATTGCCGCCGGCTTCCGTCGAAGGCCACGTCGGGCGGGCCGGCGCCCGCATCTGGTATGCCAGCTACGGGACTGGCCCTGCGGTCATTCTGCTGCATGGTGGTCTCGGCCATAGCGGCAATTGGGGCTATCAGGTCCCGGTGCTGCTCGGCAGCGGCCGCCGCGTCGTGCTGATCGACAGCCGCGGCCATGGCCGAAGCACCCGCGATGCCAGCCCCTATACCTATGAGCTGATGGCCGCGGACGTGCTTGCGGTCATGGACGAACTGCGCCTGGAGACGGCGGCATTCGTCGGCTGGAGCGACGGCGCCTGCATCGCGCTGATCCTCGCCATGACGGCTCCGTCGCGTGTTGAGGGCGTCTTTTTCTTCGCCTGCAACATGGATCCGAGCGGCACGCTGGAATTCGTTGCGACCCCGGTCATCGACCGATGTTTCGCCCGCCACGCCAAGGACTATGCTGCCTTGTCGGCCACGCCGGACGATTTCAATTCCTTCGTCGAAGCTGTCAGCCTGATGATGGGAACGGAGCCGAATTATCAGGCGGACGACCTCGGCCGCATCCGCCTTCCGGTGGCGATCGTGCTCGGCGAAAACGACGAATTCATCAAAGCCGAGCATGCCGAATATCTTGCAAGCACTATCCCGAATGCTCAGATGATCTACCTGCCCGGCGTCAGCCATTTCGCTCCGCTGCAGCGGCCGGCGGAGTTCAACGCCGCAATCATATCCTTCCTCGACGGGATAAGGTGATGACGGTCGCTTCCTCTGGCCTCGCGCCTCTTTGCCGCTATCTCTTGTTTCATGAGAGCTGATGCGCTGCTTTATCCCGCCCCGGAGGGACTCTATTGCCCCGAGGGCGGCTTTTATGTCGATCCGGTGCGGCCCGTCGAACGGGCGCTTGTCACCCATGGGCATTCCGATCACGCCCGGCCGGGCCATGTGAACGTGCTTGCTACCCGCCAGACGCTCGAGATCATGCGACTGCGTTACGGCGACGGCTTTTGCGCCAGCGAGCAGATTGCCGGTTTCGGCGAAGAGCTGCTGGTCAATGGCGTCAAGGTAAGTTTTCATCCCGCCGGCCATGTGCTCGGCTCGGCCCAGATCGCCATCGAGAAGAACGGCACCCGCATTGTCGTCTCCGGCGATTACAAGCGCCGCCCCGACCCGACCTGCGCGCCCTATGTGCCGGTCGCCTGCGATGTCTTCATCACCGAGGCGACCTTCGGCCTGCCCGTCTTCCATCATCCCGATCCGATCGACGAGACCGGCAAGCTGCTGGCCTCGCTCCGGCAATTTCCCGAGCGCACCCATCTCGTCGGCGCCTATGCGCTGGGCAAGGCCCAGCGTGTCATCCGGCTGCTGCGCGATGCCGGATATGCCGAGCCGATCTATATCCACGGAGCCATGGAAAAGCTCTGCGACTATTATGTCGGTGAGGGCATCGATCTCGGCGAGCTGCAGCCCGCCACGATCGAAAGCCGCGACAAGTCAGCCTTCAAAGGCGCCATCGTCATCGGCCCGTCATCGGCCTTTGCCGACCGCTGGGCGCGCCGCTTCAACGAGCCGCTGCCGGCCTTCGCCTCCGGCTGGATGATGGTGCGTCAGCGCGCAAAACAGCTCGGCGTCGAACTGCCGCTCGTCATCTCCGACCATTGCGACTGGCCTGAACTGACCGAAACGATCCGGGAGCTGCACCCGGCCGAAGTCTGGGTGACCCATGGCCGCGAGGAGGCGCTTGTGCGCTGGTGCCAGTTGCAGGGCATCAGGGCGAAACCATTGCATCTCGTGGGTTATGAGGATGAGGCGGATTGAGATGAGCTGGAGAATGCATCCAAAGCCCACCTTAGACGATCTTACCGCCACTCTGGAGGTGGCGCCGACGTCGGCTCCACACTCCCTCATTCCTGTGCTCGGCACAGGAATCCAGCCACCGCGCGTCGGCGTGGCGAATGACTCATGTAACGCCGGAGAGTTTCCCGCGCCCAAGGACTTGGGCGCACTGGATTCCTGTGAAATCCCTCGGGCAAAGCCCCGAAGACGCAGGAATGAGGGAGTTCCCATGGGGCTTCTTCATGCCGGAATGGGGAGGCCAATATGAAAGCTTTCGCCGACCTGCTCGACCGCCTGGTCCTGACGCCCAGCCGCAACGGCAAACTGAAGCTGTTGACCGACTATTTCCGCGACACGCCCGATCCGGACCGCGGCTACGGTCTTGCCGCCATCGCCGGCACGCTCGAAGTGCGCAACGTCAAGCCCGCCATGCTGCGCGACCTGGTGCTGGAGCGCATGGACGAGGTTCTGTTTCATTATTCCTACGATTATGTCGGCGATCTCGCCGAGACCATCTCGCTCGTCTGGGATAATGAGCGGGATATCGACCGGTCGGCCCTGGCTCAGCCGCGCCTTGGTGAGGTCGTCACCCGCATGAACGGGCTCGGCCGCACCGAAGTGCGTGGCTATGTCCGCGATCTGCTCGACCGGCTGGATTCCTCCGGCCGTTTCGCCTTCATCAAGCTTGCGACCGGGGCGTTGCGCATCGGCGTTTCCGCCCGTCTTGCCAAGCAGGCGCTGGCCGACCTCGGCGGTAAAGATGTCGCCGAGATCGAAACCCTCTGGCACGGCCTGCAGCCGCCTTATGAGACGCTGTTCCACTGGCTTGCAGGCGACGGCGAGAAACCGGCTCTGGCGACACCGGCGATCTTCCATTCCGTCATGCTCGCAAATGCGGTGGAGGAGGGGGACCTGACAGGTCTCAAGCCGGCCGACTATGCCGCCGAGTGGAAATGGGACGGCATTCGAGTCCAGCTTTCCCGCTCCGGCGACAGGCGCAAGATCTATTCGCGCTCCGGTGACGACATTTCAGGCGCCTTCCCCGATATTCTCGAGGCGATCAATTTTTCCGGCGTCGTCGACGGCGAGCTGCTGGTCGGCGGCACCGCCCGCTCCAACAGCCCGACGCGCACCTTTTCCGACCTGCAGCAGCGCCTGAACCGCAAGACGGTGACGGCGAAGATGCTCGACGATTTTCCCGCCTTCATCCGCGCCTATGACATGCTCTTCGACCACGAGGAGGATATTCGCGGCCGCACCTATGTCGATCGCCGCGAGCGTCTCTCCGATATCATCGAACGCGCCCCCCATGATCGGTTCGACCTCTCGCCGCTCGTCCCTTTCTCCTCATGGGATGAGCTCGATGCACTGCGCGCCGCCCCACCCGATCCGGTTATCGAGGGCGTGATGATCAAGCGGCGCGACAGCATCTACCAGGCCGGCCGCATGAAAGGCCCCTGGTTCAAGTGGAAGCGCAATCCCTATAATGTCGATGCGGTGCTGATGTACGCCCAGCGCGGCCACGGCAAGCGCTCCAGCTATTATTCCGATTTTACCTTCGGCGTCTGGGCCGATGACGAGGATGGCGAACAACTCGTGCCGGTGGGAAAGGCCTATTTCGGCTTCACCGACGCCGAACTCGAGCTGCTCGACAAGTTCGTGCGCAACAACACGACCGAGCGTTTCGGCCCGGTGCGCGCCGTCCGCGCCGACAGGGATTTCGGCTTCGTCGTCGAAGTGGCCTTCGAAGGCATCAACCGCTCGACGCGGCACAAATCGGGGGTCGCCATGCGCTTCCCCCGCATCGCCCGCCTTCGCCCCGACAAACCCTCCTACGAGGCCGACCGCCTGCGCACGCTGATCGCGATGATCGATGCAAAGCCGGGCTGAGCTTCGCGCTCCTGCGCAACAATGACGCAGGGCAATAGTTTCAACATCATGTGTATTGGCGGCACCGGGTTTCCGATGCAAATCTGGCGTGTCGGGGAAGTGATTTGGGTGCTGCGTTATGAACTCGCATGAACAAAATTCCTTCTTCCGCCAACGCCGCGCCGTTCTGGCAGGGCTTGCCGGCGCACTCGTCCTGCCGCGCATGGCGGCCGCCTTCGATGTTCCGGACGAGCCGCGCCTTGCCAAGCACGACTATGCCGAGGTCCGCCGCCATTTCCGCACGAAACTCCTGAAGAAGGGCCCGGCGCCGGACAAATACGAGCCTCTGACTGCGCCTGCCGATGCCGAGAAGATCTTCTATCGCTCCGGTTACGGCGGCGAGCTGGAACTGGCGGCCTGGGTTTCCAGGTACAAGCGCGAGCGCACCGCCAGGCCGGCGGTGCTCTTCCTGCATGGCGGCAATGCCATAGGCACCGGCCATTGGCAGTTGATGAAGCCCTATATGGATGCCGGCTATGTCGTGATGATGCCGTCGCTGCGCGGCGAAAACGGCCAGAGGGGCAATTTCTCCGGCTTCTACGATGAGGTCGACGACGTTCTTGCCGCCACCGAACGCCTGGCACATCTGCCGGGCGTCGACCCCGGGCGCCTGTTCATCGCTGGCCACAGTATCGGCGGCACGCTGACCATGCTGGCGGCGATGAGCACCCATAAATTCCGCGCCGCCGCACCGATTTCGGGCAATCCCAACGCCTTCCGCTTTTTCAGCCGCTATCCCCAGGACATTCGCTTCGACGACAGCAATACGCATGAATTCGAGGTGCGTTCGGCGCTGTGCTACGCCCGCAGCTTCAAATGCCCCATCCGGGTGGTTCACGGCACGGAAGAGGCGCATTTCAACGACCGCGCCGATCTGCTCGCCCGCCGCGCCCGCGCCGCCGGCACCCATATTGAAACCGACACTGTCGCCGGTAACCACACCTCGGCGCTGCCGGCCGAGATCGAACAGAGCATTCGCTTCTTCCACGGGGTCGCGGCGTAAGCTCTGTCGCCGCTTCAAATCTCTGGTCGATTTAATCTCCCGGCTTTTCCTGCCTCAACACCAGCCTCGCGCCAGCCGCGGGTGCCATCCTGGCGGCAGATATCGCCGTCTCGCCGATCGTTGATAAGGGTGGTTCCATGAATTTTCTGCACCGGGCTTTTCCGATTGCCGGACTTATGATCGCTGTCGCGCCGCTCAGCGGCTGCAACATCCTCATTCCCGATGTCGCTGCCGATTCGCCCGCCCGCTTCGTCCAGGAGACCTCGCCGGTCTTTTACCAGCCGCCGGGCGTCGATCCGAGCCGGGTGCGGCCCATCCCCGATCAGCCGGTGCCGCAGACGCGCGAACTCTACAAGACCCAGTTCCACCAGACCTACGGCCTGCCGGTGGCCAACCCCGTGCATACGGCGATGTATGGCGAGCAGCGCGACGAGGATTTCACCCTGCCGGCGATCCCGGTCAGCCGCGTCCAGCCGCAGTTTTTGCGCCAGGAAGTCGATTACCAGACGAACGAGCGCCCCGGCACCGTCGTCGTGGATACCAAGACGCGGTACCTTTATTTCATCGAAGGTAACGGCAAGGCCATGCGCTACGGTGTTGGCCTCGGCCGCGAAGGCTACGCCTGGCAGGGGCGCGGCGTCATCCAATGGAAGCAGAAGTGGCCGCGTTGGACGCCGCCGGTGGAAATGGTCTCGCGCCAGCCGGAAGTTCGCGCCTTCTCCGCGGAAAATGGCGGCATGAACCCCGGGCTTCAGAACCCGCTCGGCGCGCGCGCCATGTATATCTTCAAGGATGGGCAGGATACGCTCTACCGCATCCACGGCACGCCCGACTGGCAGTCGATCGGCAAGGCGACTTCGTCCGGCTGCGTGCGCATGCTGAATCAGGACGTCATCGACCTTTACGATCGCCTTCCCGCCAAGGCCGAGATCGTTGTGATGTAGCGCTGCAACAGCGGGGGCCATATCGTCGGCTCTCGCCGGAACACGTCTGCGTGAAGCTATGGTTTATTTGGTGCAAGCCGATAGATTTCTAGGTGTCGCCACCCCGGCGTCACGCATCAAAGGAAATCAGTCCCGCGTCATGAGCTTCGATAGACATCTTTCCCGCCGCAGCTTTCTTTCCCTTTCGGCAATGACGGCAGCCTCCGCGCTCACCGGCTGCGCCTCCTCCGCCAACACCGTGACATCGGGCGACACGTCGATCATCTACCGCTCGCCCATGCGCCTGTTCCGGTCGCCGGGAGCATCGAGTGTGCCGAGCGGTCCGGAGCTTGCCGTCATGTACGGCCCCGTCGAGGACGGCGGCTTCCTCATTCCCGCCGTTCCCTACGAGCAGATCGATCCACGCTACTATCGCCAGCGTGTCCTCGATCCCACCGGCCAGCCGCCCGGCACGATCGTTGTCGATACGCCGTCGCGTTTTCTCTATCTCGTCCAGGCCGACGGCATGGCGATGCGCTACGGCGTCGGCATCGGCCGCGAGGGCTTCGCCTGGCAGGGGTCGGGCGTCATCCAGTGGCGTCAGAAATGGCCGCGCTGGAAGCCGCCGAACGAGATGGTCGCCCGCCAGCCGGAACTTGTCAAATATTCGATCGAGAACGGCGGCATGGAACCGGGCTTGACGAACCCGCTCGGCGCCCGCGCTCTCTATATCTTCTCGAATGGAGAGGACACGCTCTATCGCCTGCACGGGAATCCGGACTGGCGCTCGATCGGCAAGGCCGTCTCCTCGGGCTGCGTCAGGCTCCTGAACCAGGATATCATCGATCTCTATGATCGCGTTCCGTCCAAGGCGCCCATCGTCGTCTGGCAATGAATCTCGCGGGGGCGGCCGCGACCCGGCCGCCCCAGACAGATTTCCGGCAAGCGCTTTCTCTTTCGCCGCACGGAAACAGAATTTATTTTTGAAAATTTATTGCTTAATTCGATAAACCCCCTACATGGGGCCTATCGAATATTGCTTGCGACCTTTGTCCGTGCGCTGAACGCGCTTCGTCAGATCTCTCTCAACATCGATACTGTCCGCGGAAATCCTTCCCCGGGCGCACTCTAACGGTTGAAAAGGAGATCGTTATGAATTCAGGCGTCGTCAAGTGGTTCAATGGCACCAAGGGTTTTGGCTTCATCCAGCCCGATGATGGTTCGACGGACGTTTTCGTCCATATCTCGGCGGTCGAACGCGCCGGCATGCGCGAGCTTACCGAAGGTCAGAAGGTCCGCTTCGATCTCGTCCGCGACAAGCGGTCCGGCAAGGACGCAGCCGACAACCTTCAGGCCGCATGATTGTCATTCACCTGGGCTGACCACAGATCGCAGCGAGCTGACCACGGATGTACTGGCAGCGCGCTGACCATCAAAGGCAGCTTGGTGGCTGAATGACTGGAAGAGGTCGGGTTCAAGCCCGGCCTTTTTGTTTTCTTCAAATCGAGCAGCCGAAGAGTCGAGGGACGCTGAATGAGCAGACCAAGCTATAAAGTCGGCGACATGATCGTGCTGAAATCCGGCCTGACCCGCACGACAGAGGCCGACCGGCGGTGCCGGATCGCCAGCATTCTGCCCAACGATCACGGGCACGTGCAATATCGCGTCCAGTTCCCGGGCGAGAACTTCGAGCGCCGCATCACCGAGGACGACATCGACCTCGGGGAGTCGCCACGGCGGGCTTCATCCGAGGCGGCTGCCAAAGCCGGCGGCGCCGAGCCGTGGCTGAAGTTTTCGGGCATCCACATGGGCAAGTAGCCCCGCCAGTTTTCATCATTTAACAGCGGCATCGCCGCGATAGGAAGGATATTCGTTTGCAGGTACTCGTCAGGGATAATAATGTCGATCAGGCGTTGCGCGTGCTTAAGAAAAAGATGCAGCGCGAAGGCCTGTTCCGGGAAATGAAAGCCCGCAGCGCCTATGAGAAGCCGTCGGAGAAGCGTGCCCGCGAAAAGGGGGAGGCCGTTCGCCGCCAGCGCAAGCTTGCCCGCAAGAAGCTGCAGCGCGAAGGGCTGTTGCCGGCGCCGAAAAAGGCGCTCCGCGCCCGCTGATTCCAAACGTGGAATCACGGTCGGGGCCATTTTCGGCCTCTTAATGCATAGAGAATGGATCAAAAGCCGCCACGACCTGAGAAAGGGGCACATGACCGCCACGAAGGGAGAATTCTTCAACCCCGCCAAACTCACGCCGCGCGACAAGGCGGAAGCGACCGATCACACGGCGCGCGCCATCATCGCGGCCGAGGCGTCAGCCCGCGACAAGAAGACGGAGAAGCTGCGGGCGTTGCGTCTGCAGCAGGCCGCCGAGGAAGCGGAAGCCTCACCTGCGCCTCCAAAAAAGCGGCGCTCAACTGCGAAGGTCGCGAAGCGGCGCTCTTGATCCCGCCATAGCCCCAATGGGTCTGGGGCAGGGGCTTTCAACCGTCGGCCGCTCCCGCCCGCCCGAGATTGGTCCGCAGTCGATGCAGCATGTCACGCATCCCGGCCATTTCCTCGAGCGTGCAGCCGGCGGCTTTCCCGATCGCCGTCATGATCGTATCGACGTCTCCTTTCATCGCTTCGCCCTTTGGCGTCAGCGACACGATCACCTGCCGCTCGTCGCGCAGATCGCGGATGCGTTTGATCAGCCCGCCATGTTCCAGCCGCTTCAGTAGCGGCGACAGCGTGCCGGAATCGAGATCCAGCTGCTCGCCGATCGTCTTCACCGGCAGGGCGCTGCGTTCCCACAGCACCAGCATCACGAGATATTGCGGGTAGGTGAGGCCCACCCTGTCGAGGATCGGTTTGTAGGCACGGGTGAAGGCATGCGCCGTCGCATAAACCGCAAAGCACAGCTGCTTTTCCAGCCGCTTCTCCTCCTCAGGTATCTCCATTGTCTTTGCTGTCTGCGCTTTCATATCCGTCATCCCCGAGGTTGTGATTGTCCTCTTACCACCTGCGAAACGCAATTCGCAAAATTCACTTGCGTGCAATTTAATTGTGCGATAATAAAATTCCAACCCGATAGAAGGGCCAACTAAAGGAGATCGTCATGCCTATTCTCTATACGACAAAAGCCTCTGCCACCGGCGGCCGCGCCGGCCGCGCCGTTTCCGAAAACGGCGTTCTGGACGTGACGCTGACCGTTCCCAAGGAACTTGGCGGCGACGGCGCAACCGGCACAAATCCCGAACAGCTTTTCGCTGCCGGCTACTCCGCCTGTTTCCTCGGTGCCCTGAAATTTGTCGCAGGCCAGCAGAAGGTCAAGATTCCGGAAGAGACGACAGTATCCGCCAAGGTCGGCATCGGCCCGCGCGAGGACGGCACCGGCTTCGGCATCGAAGTGGCGCTCTCCGTCAATATTCCCGGTCTTGACCGTGAAACTGCCGAAAAGCTCGCAGCCGCGGCCCATATCGTCTGCCCCTACAGCCACGCCATGCGCACCTCGACCGAAGTTCCGGTCACCGTCGCCTGATTGGAGTAACGACCACGGAAGATCGGTGAGGCGGCCCCTCGTCCGCCTGCCGATACCTTGCTGGGTTGAGCCACTCGTCTCAACCCGATCTTCGGATCTCCGCTTGCGGGGGGCGATGGAACTGGCAGAGACCACACCGTCCCCCTCGCCATGGCAGTCCTCTCGCCCCGTCAGACAGGGATCCACAGGACGGGTTGAGGCCCGCGGCTCGGTCGGGCCTTCGCACATTAAGGCTGACCATGGTTGCAGGCACCCGCCGTCACGCCTTACGCCGAGGTCGAAGGCAGCGGATTTCGCCATCCTGTCAGCGACGATTATGCCCCCGCTTTTTCCCTGCAGCGATTGCGCACGGGGTGGTGCGTCAGGACTCGGTCACGATCAGCCCACCACCCGATTCCAGCCGATCCATGAGCTATCTTCACGCCGCCATCTCCACGGGTAGGTGTGCCAGGGCGCGAATCCCAAGGCGCTTGCGCCACCTGATGTTTGCTGGGTTGCCATTCAGGCTCAAGCTTGGAAAGCGCGTAAGGATACGTTCGAACGCGATTGCGGCCTCTACCCGTGCGAGTTGGAAGCCGAGGCAGAAATGCACTCCGGTACCGAAGGAGAGATGCGGATTCGGGTGGCGCGTGATGTCGAAACGGTGCGGGTTCTCGAACTTGGCAGGATCGCAATTAGCCGCGGCGATAAAAGCGGCAATCATGTCACCACGACGAAATTGCTGTCCCTGCCAATTCATGTCGCGTCTGGCGAAGCGCGGCTTGGTCATCTGCACCGGCGAGACGTAGCGCAGGCATTCCTCGACGCAGGTCGGCATCAGGCTTGGATCATTCTGCAGCCGTAGCCGTTCATCCTCGTGCGACAGCAGTGTGAAAAGGCCGCCGGCAATCAGATGCGTGGTGGTTTCCTGCCCAGCTCCGAAGAGCAGGAAGATCATCGAGACAAGTTCGTCCTCACTGAGCCTCAGCCCATCCATGTCGGCATCGCACAATGCGGCAACTAGGCCGTCAGACAAGGCTCCACCTCCCGGTCGCGAGACGCGGCGAAGATAACGCACCGCACGAACAACGCCAGGAATGGCACGGATGATGGCGCCGACATTGGCAGTGTCCTTCAGACCGCCGAGCCAACTCTTGAAGTGATCGTGATCCTGCTCCGGCAGGCCGAGCACCGCGCAGATCACCGAAAGCGGCAGGTCCCGGCAGAACTCGGACATGAGATCGACCTCCCTCTTTCCCTCCATCCGATCGAGGAGCCGATCGGCGATATGCGTGATCATCGGCTTCATGGCCTCAATCGATCGACGCTGGAATGCTTGGTCGACGAGACCGCGCAGACGGCGGTGCTCGGGGTCGTCGTAGCCGATCATGTTCAATGCCAGAAGGCCGATCGTTCTCGGAAGGCACTTCAGGATTCGCGCCTGGGTCCTGCTCCCCGCATTGGCCGGGTCGCGCGCGAAGCTCTCGGAATCCTTCAACAGTGCTGCACAGGCGTCATGTGTGACTGTGAACCACGTGCGGCCGAGGATCGGCAACTTCATGCGAACAACAGCGCCCTCGGCACGCATGCGGTCGAGCGTGGGGAACGGATTCGCGTGGAAACGCGGCGACAGGACATCGAAATCATGCGGCTCGGCCATGCATGTCACTCCGAGAGTTTCCTTGAAGAACCATTGCGATTCTCGTCATTCCGCCCGGTAGGAGCATAGTAGGGGTAAATGGGAACCCGCGCGGAGATGTACACGAACGGCGACAGGAGTTCGAGAAAATCCTGCGGTGGCCGCTTCCTCCAGCAAAAACGGCTGTTCGAGCCCGGATCACCAGTCTTGCCGGACAGGCATGCAATCTTCGTCCACTGCTAATCGCTCAGACCTCCGTGTTCAACACGGTGTCCTGTGGCAGTGATCAAGCGATTGGAATCCTGAATGTCGATCCCGGGGTAAGGGGCCGTCCTCGCCACAAATCGATGAGCCGTGGGGCTTAACCGGGTATCAGCATGCAAGTTTGAACAGCGGCGGATCACTCCAGCTCGCCTTATGCCCCCATAGTACGCCCGCTTCGAGGTGGGCGGCGGGATGACCCAGACCGTTTCGGCGTTTCCACCGTCACCCCCGACAGCGCCTGCAGGTCCTGCCGGAGCCGCGCCGCGCCGCCGTCCGGCGGCGTGCGGTCGAGAACGGCATGCGTGCTCTCCCAGATCGGCAGCGCCCGCGCCAGTGCGGCCTTGCCTTCGGCGGTAAGGCTGAGCAGCCGGCCGCGCCGGTCCCTGGGGTTCTCCATTACCACCACCCAGCCCTTGCGCTGTAAGGGCTTCAGCGCCGCCGTCAGCGTCGTCTGGTCCATGGCGAGCAGGGCGGCGACCGGCCCCATCGGCGGCGGTTCCGGCCGGTTCAGTGACATCATCAGCGAAAACTGTCCGTTGGTAAGCCCGGCCGGCCGCAGCGCATCGTCGAACAGCCGGGCAAGCGCTCGCGCCGCCCGCTGCACATGCAGGCAGAGGCAGGTGTCGCGCACCATCAGCGTCGTGGAAAAGGGAATCTCGATCGAATTTGACATGACTATTTTCTATTGATATCAATGTAATTAGTCAAGGAGAAGGAGATGAGCCGGCTTCACCGGCAGGCGCCGGAGGAGGGCGCATCCCATGCAGAATGAGGTTGTTTCCCGCGAGAAATGGCTTGAGGCCCGCCGCGCCCTGCTCTTGAAGGAAAAGGAGGCGACGAGGCTGCGCGACAGTATCAACGCCGAGCGCATGGCGCTGCCCTGGGTGAAGGTCGACAAGGATTACATCTTTGACACGCCCGAAGGCAGGAAATCGCTCGCCGATCTCTTCGATGGTCGCAGCCAGCTGCTGATCTATCATTTCATGCTTGGGCCGGACTGGGAGGCCGGCTGCACCGGCTGCTCCTTCCTGTCTGATCATGTGGATGGCGCCCTGCCGCATCTCAACAACCACGACGTCACCTGGGTCGCCGTTTCCCGTGCGCCGCTCCACAAGATCGCCGCCTACAAGAGGCGCATGGGCTGGAAATTTCCATGGGTCTCGTCCTTCGGCAGCGATTTCAATTTCGACTATCACGTTTCTTTCAGCCAGGAGGATCTTGCCAAAGACAAGGTCTTCTATAACTTCACTGCCATCGAGCCGGCCGAGGCCCATGACGAACTGCCTGGCCTCAGCGCCTTCTACCGCAATGACAAGGGCGAGATCTTTCATACCTATTCGAGCTACGCCCGCGGCCCGGAAGAACTGATCGGCACTCTGATGATCCTCGACCGCGCGCCGAAGGGCCGCAACGAGGGGGCCATAATGGATTTCGTCCGCCGGCATGACGAATATGAGGATGCCGCCAAGGCGCAGTCCTGCTGTCACTGAGCATTCAAATGTCTGGAATATCGTCATTCGAAGGGAGAAGAGGATGATGAAGACCGCCGAAGTGCTGAAGGAGCATTCCTTTTTGGAGAGATTGGTCGGCGACTGGAGCGTCACCGCTCCCGAAATGTCCGACGGCAAGGACTGGACGGAGACCGTCCGTTCGCTGCACGGCATCTGGTTCGTCGCCGAAGGAACCGGCCCCATGCCGGATGGCAAGCAGGCCACCACGATCCTGACGCTCGGTTACAACGCCGAGAAAGGCAAGTATGTCGGCAGCTGGATCGGCAGCATGATGGATTATATGTGGGTCTATGAGGGCGAGGTCGACGCCTCCGGCAATGTGCTCGACCTCTATACGACGGGACCCGACTTCAACGGCGAGGGCCTCGCCGACTACCGCGAGCGGATCACCTTCATCGATGACCATCGCCGCACTTTCACCTCCAGCGCCAAGCAGGCCGACGGCTCCTGGAAGCAGTTCATGGAAGCGCATTACACCCGCAAAATCTGACAATCAGGGCGCCCTACGCAGCGAAAGGCGTCAGAAGAGGGAGAGAGTGATGTCCAAGACGCATGGAAAGTTCATCTGGTGTGAGCTGATGACCCCCGACACCTCGTCCGCCGCGAAATTCTACAGTTCCGTCGTCGGCTGGACCACCTCGGAAATGAAGGTGGAGGGCATGCCGACCTACACGGTCTTCGAGGCGAACGGCATCGGCGTCGCCGGTCTGATGGAGTTTCCCGCCGAGCTTGAAGCCCAGGGCATTCCGCCGAACTGGACGGGTTATGTCGGCGTCGACGATGTCGATCAGACGGCAAGGGATTTCGCCGCCAATGGCGGCGCGGTCCGCCGGCCGCCGCAGGATATCCCGACCATCGGCCGTTTCGCCGTCGTCGCCGATCCGGATGGTGCCGTCATCTGCATCATGACGCCGGCGCCGATGGAACAGACCTGGCCGGAACTCGCCCCCGACGCGCCCGGCAACATCGGCTGGCACGAACTCTATGCCGGCAACGGCAAAGATGCGCTTGCCTTCTACACCAAGCTCTTCGGCTGGACGAAGGACAGCGAGATGGATATGGGGCCGATGGGTGTCTATTACCTCTTCGCCCATGACGGCCGACAGACCGGCGGCATGATGACCAAGCCGGACAGCATGCCGATGCCATTCTGGTGCTACTACTTCATCGTGCCAGCGCTTGACGCTGCGATCGAACGCGTCACCTCGGGCGGCGGCAAGGTCGTCAACGGCCCGATGGAGGTCCCCGGCGGCAGCTGGATCATTCAGGCCACGGACCCCCAGGGCGCCTTCTTCTGCCTGGTGGCGCCGAAGCGGTAATGTTTTCGGTGTGTCGTTGACGGTGCATCGTGTGGCCAGCCCTCATCCGGCTGCCGCCACCGACGGAGGTCGAGCCACGGGTCGGAACCAATGGCTCGACCGCGGTAGGGCTAGGGTGAGGGGCAGTGCCAGACACCCATCATCCCCGCGATCCCACAGAAGCAAAGAACCCCTCCGGGCTCTCCACCTCCACCAGCCGCTTCCTTTCGATCAGCCAGAAGCGGTTGCCGACCGTCCGCACGAAACTGCGGTCGTGCGATACCAGTAGGCAGCTCGCCTCATGCGCAGTCAATTCGTTCTCCAGCGCTTCCTGCCCCTCGATATCGAGGTGGTTGGTGGGCTCATCGAGCAGATATAAGTTCGGCTCCGTCAGCCGCAGCACCAGCATTCCGAGCCGCGCCTTCTGGCCGCCGGAAAGCTGGCCGATCGGTCTTCCCTGCATGTCGATAGTCATGCCGGCGCCGGCGAGCAGTGCCCGCGCCCGCTGGTCGCCGACATCGAAGCGGCGGATGATCGTGCCGATCGGCGTATCCTTGTCGGCAAGATCGGCAAGCGCCTGGTCGCCATAGCCGAGAACCAGCGAGGGCGTCGCCTTGATGCCGTCCTGCGCCATTTCCGTCTTCTCGATCGCCTGTTTCAGCATCGATACCAGCCGTGACTTGCCGGCGCCGTTGAGGCCGAGGAGCACGATTCTGTCGCCCTGGCAGATGAACTGCCGGCCGGTTCTGAACAGCAGCGTCCCATCCGGAGTCGTCACCGCCGCGTCTTCCAATGTGACCAGCACTTTGGCATGCGTGCCGCGGTTGGACAGGCGGATGGCGCCGGCCGAACGTTCGAGGTGCGCCGGTCTTGCCGCATCCTCCAGCTTCTCCGCCCGCTGCTTCAGTTGCTTCGTCTTGACGACGAGCAGGTCGCTGCCGGAATTGACGCCGATATTATTGAGTTTGGCGGCCTGCTTGCGCAGCTGCTCCGCCGCCTTCATGTCGCGCTCGTACCGGCGTGCCTCCGAGGCGTCGATCTCGTCGAGGGCGGCGCGTGCCCTGCTATAGGGGAGCGCAAAGACCGGCGATTGCTCCGGCCGCAGGAACAGCGTCCGGTTGGTCGTCGCATCGAGGAAGGCGCGGTCGTGGCTGGATAGGATGACCGGCACGTCGCGCGGCAGCGCATTCAGCCAGCTTTCCAGCTGCGCGATCTTTTCGAGGTCGAGATGGTTGGTCGGCTCGTCGAGCAGAAGCACGTCGGGCTCGGTCACCCAGCTGCGGGCAAGCAAGGCGAGCCGCTGCCACCCGCCGCTCAATTGCTTCACCGGCCGGCTGCGCATGGTCTCCGGTACCTCCAACGATTCCAGCACGACGTCGACGCGCCAGCTCTCGCTTTCGGCCTGATCGGCGGGCAACGCCTGCAGCACCGCATCATGGAACGGCGTGTCGAAAAGTGCGCCGGGCACATTCTGCGCGACATGGCCGATGGTGAGCCCGCGCGCTCTGGTGATCTCGCCCTCGCTCGGCTCCAGCGCGCCGATAATGCAGGCAAGAAGGGTGGATTTTCCGCGGCCGTTGGCGGCGACGAGGCCGATGCGGTCTCCGGAATTGACGACGAGACTGAGGTTGGAAAACAACGGATTGCCCAGCGTCACGCCGAGATTGCGGATATTGATGAGGGTCATGTTCGTTCTCTGGTCCTGACCGGGGCAGGCGCAATCGGTGGCATCAGGCCATCACGGATTGCGTCTTTCGCGCCCGGGAATGAGAGGAATGCGCACAGTCAGCTGACGGCAGCGCATCGGCCACGAAGGGCAGACCAGGAAGAGATGTCGAAAAGCGTCTCTGGTCAGCCCTGCAAACGCATTTGCAGGGCGTCGACGGGACCACGCTGGCGATGATGCCGGAAATAATATTGCATGACGTGATCCTCCTTTCTCGAAAGGATTGCAGTTGGGAAATACCATTGCCCGCCAAAAGAGGCAAGGAGGCGCAGGCACGCCGATTTGGGATGGCGCCACGCTCGGCTCTCACGAGAGCCTCATCCTGAGGTGGCCCCGCAAGGGCCTCGAAGGACGAGGCGGGTGTGTCGGCGTCAGGTGCTACCGGCGGGAAGCGCTACCGTTATCCGGAAATCACCCCGCCGGATCACCGCCGCTCCGCAATTCCAGCCGCCGCGTTATACCGATATTTTCGAGAAACGTCTCGTCGTGGCTGACGACCATCAGCGCCCCGTCATAGGTGCTGAGACCCGCCTCGACCGCCGATATCGAGTCGATGTCGAGATGATTGGTCGGCTCGTCGAGGATCAGCAGCGGCGGCGGTGCGGCTCCAAGCGTGCAGGCAAGGCCGGCGCGCAGCAATTGACCGCCGCTGAGGCTCGAAACCGTCTGCAGCGCCGCATCGGCCCTGAACATGAAGCGGGCAAGCGCGGCCCGGCAGGTGTTTTCATCGGCGTGCGGATTGATCCGGCGGAAATTGTCCCTGATGGAGGCCGATGGATCGAGAAGGCCGACCTTCTGGTCGAGCATCGCGAAACCGGTCATCACGGCCACCGTGCCGACCCAGGCACTGAGCTCGCCGGTGATGAGCGCGAGCAGCGTCGTCTTGCCCGAGCCGTTCGGCCCCGTGACGGCGATGCGTTCCGGTCCCGTCACGTCGAAGGAGAGATCTGATATGACAGGTTCATCAGGCCGGTAACCTGCCGTCACGCGATCGATCTTCAGCACGATCCTGCTGGCCGGCAGCCCCGTCGGCGGCAAGCTCACCGACAATGGCTGGAGGATCTCGATCTTCTCGCGCGCCGCCTTGGTCTCTTCAAGGGCCTGGGCGCGCCTTCGTTCGGCAAGACGCGCACTGTCGCCCCCTGTGGTTTCGCTCCGCTCCTTCATGCCGCCGAGCATGATGCGCGGGATGCCGCCCTTGGCGGCCATCTTCCGCCCGGCGCTATCCCTGTGTGCCTGACGCTCCACATTCGCCTGCGCTTTCCTGGCAACCTCGGCCATGCGTCTTTCGGCATCGGCAAGATCATGCTGTGCGGCGGCAAGCTCAAGAGCCTTGCGCTCGCGGTAATGGCTCCAGTTGCCGCCGTAGCGCGTCGTGCCAAGCGACGTCAGCTCGACGATCTGATCGACGCTTTCGAGCAATTCCCGGTCATGGCTGACGATGACCGCGCCGGCCCGCCAGCCTGAAATCAGCGCGATCACCGCCTCGCGGCCTTCGCGGTCGAGATTGTTCGTGGGTTCGTCGAGCAGCAGGAAATCCGGTTCGCTGAAGATAAGTGCGGCAAGCGCGGCGCGGGTGCGCTGCCCGCCAGAGAGTGCGGCAAGCAGCGTCCGCGGCTCTGCGTCGAGCCCCGTCCGGTTGAGCGCGGCTGCGAGGCGCGCCTCCAGCGTCCAGTCCGCCGAGGCAAGCTCGTCGGCCGTTGCCTCGCCGGCTTCGGCGCGACGAAGAAGCGCAAGCGCCCTCGTCACGCCGAAGAGATCGGCGATGGTCTCTTCGGCTGCGACCTGAACGCTTTGACGCAGCACCCCGAGGCTGCCGTTGATCGATACCGACCCGGAATGCGGCCGGATATCGCCGGAGACAAGTTTCAGCAGCGTCGTCTTGCCGACGCCGTTGCGCCCGACAAGACCGCTGCGGTCACTGCCGAAACTGAGATTGAGATTGGAAAAAAGCGGCCGCCCGTCAGGTGTGGCCCAGGAAATTTGCGAGAGAGTGATGGATGCAGGCATGGATATGGATTTCCCCGTTGGCAAGGCGAACTGGCATTGCGATCGGGTTGAAATCCATTGCGGCACACATCCTGTTGAAATGGTCGATGGCGGGCAATTTAGGGAAGAAACGCCGAAGGTTCAAGATAAAGTGGTGAACTTGCCGCCCGGCTTTCTCGGCCGGCTTCGTCCTGAGATTACCTCACACACCCTAACCCTCTTCCCTTAAAAACGTGGCGAGAGCGGACATGTCATACCAGAACGGAAGTGAGCGGAGAGGGTGAAGCATATCCTATGCCCTGCCTGCGGTGGACCGATGGGAGGGGTAGAGACCCGGGGCACTGCAAGACCGCCGAACCTACCGCTTCAAGCTCCCCAGGATCCCGCGCACCAGTGCCCGGCCGACCTGGGTGGCGACCGTTCGGGCGACGCTCTTCATCGCCGCCTCCATCACCGTTTCGCGCTGGTAGCCGGAAGACCTGCCGCGTGATTGGCCACGGCCCTGGCGGTTGTCCTCATCGCCGCCGAAGCCCGGCAGGCTCCAGCCGGAGGTCGTGCCCGGCTGCTCTGCCGCTTCTGCCTGCGCCCGCTTGGCGGCCTCGGCTTCAGCCGCCTTTTTGGCGCGCGCCGTCAGCATTTCGAAGGCGGATTCGCGGTCGACGTCCTCGTCATAGGCGCCGAGAACGGGGCTCTTGTCCATCACCTGCTGGCGCTCGCCATCGGTCAGCGGGCCGACGCGGCCGGACGGCGGGCGGATCAGCGTGCGCTCGACGATCGACGGCGCACCCTTGGCCTCCAGGGTCGAGACCAGCGCCTCGCCAGTGCCAAGATTGGTAATGATCGTGGCGCAGTCGAAGGCCGGGTTCGGCCGGAACGTCTCGGCGGCCGTCTTCACCGCCTTCTGTTCGCGCGGCGAATAGGCGCGCAGCGCATGCTGGACGCGGTTGCCGAGCTGGGCGAGCACCGTTTCCGGCACGTCGAGCGGGTTCTGCGTCACGAAATAGACGCCGACGCCCTTGGAGCGGATCAGCCGCACCACCTGCTCGACCCGTTCGATCAGCACCTTCGGCGCGTCGTTGAAGAGCAGATGGGCTTCGTCGAAGAAGAAGACGAGTTTCGGCTTTTCCGGATCGCCCACTTCAGGCAGTTCCTCGAACAGCTCCGACAGCAGCCAGAGCAGGAAAGTGGCGTAAAGGCGCGGATTCATCATCAGCTTGTCGGCGGCAAGCACCGAGATCTGGCCGTAGCCATTGTTGCTGGTGCGCATGATGTCGGATATCTTCAGCGCCGGCTCACCGAAGAAATGCTCGGCACCCTGCTGTTCGAGCACGAGCAGCGCCCGCTGGATCGAGCCGACCGAGGCCCTGGAGATCAGGCCGTACTGGCTGGAGAGCTCGGAGGCGTTCTCGCCCATATAATTCAGGAGCGAGGTGAAATCCTTGAGGTCGAGCAGCGGCAGCCCGGCTTCGTCGGCGATCTTGAAGGCGATGTTGATGACGCCTTCCTGCGGCTCGGAGGCATCCATCAGCCGGGCGAGCAGCAGCGGCCCCATCTCGGCGACGGTGGTGCGCACCCGGTGGCCCTTCTGCCCGAACAGATCCCAGAAAATCACCGGGAACTGGTCGAACTCATAATCGGCAAAACCGATCTGTTCGGCCCGCTTGGTGAGGAAGTCCTTGGGCTCGCCCCTGGCGGCGATGCCGGACAGATCGCCCTTGATGTCGGCCGCAAAGACCGGCACGCCGGCCCGGGAAAAGCCTTCCGCCAGCACCTGCAGCGTCACCGTCTTGCCGGTGCCGGTGGCGCCGGTGACGAGGCCGTGGCGATTGCCGAATTTCAGGTCGAGATATTCCGGCTTGTTGATGCTGTCGTCGGGATTGCGGCTCGCGCCGATGAAAATCCTGCCGTCCTCGATCATCCCCAGTGCTCCCTTCGGCTCTGCCGCCATTTGCTGAGAAGGCCTGGCCTTACGCCGCCTTCATCGAACCATCGTTTCCCTGTTATAAGCAGGCAGCCGGATGCGGACAACTGTCTGTCTCGGAAGCAAAAGCGGATGAAAGCCTCGTGGTAACCCTGGCTTGAGTTGCGCTCGAATCTCGACTAACGTTGACGTTAACGTCAAAATGACAGGAGGCTGACGATGAATGAAATTGTGACTGAAATCGCCGATCGCGTGGGTATTGCCCCGGAGCAGGCGGAGAAGGCGCTCGGCATGATGCTCGGCTTCCTGCAGCGCGAGGCCGCTGATGGCCCGGTCGCGCGGATGATCGAAGCAATTCCCGGCGGCGCCGATCTCGTCGCCCAGTTCAATGGCGCAGGTGAGGGCGGCGGCGGCCTGCTCGGCGGATTGATGAGTTCGCTCGGCGGTGGCGGCATCATGGGGCTCGGCCAGCAGCTGATGGGCGAGGGCCTCGGCATGGGCGAGATCACCTCGCTCGCCAAGGAGACCATCGCGATCGCCAAGCAATATGCTGGCGAAGAGCTTGTCGACGAAGTCGTCGCCTCCGTCCCCGGCCTCAGCCAGTTCGTCTGAACGAGGACAGAACGGCAAGAGCCCCGTGGCAACGCTGCGGGGCTTTACTTTTGTCGCTCCCTGAGCTCTCAAGATGGATGAACTGCATGACCGTCTGGCGCCCGCCGCAGCAGATCAGGGTGAAAGTGATCGGCCTTGCCTGGCGGGAGAACCGGCTGCTAGCCGCGGAAGTGGAAGATGACAACGGCCGCATCAAGGGTGTCCGGCCGCTCGGCGGCTCGATCGAATTCGGCGAGACACGCGAACGGGCCCTGCACCGCGAAATCCGGGAGGAGCTCGGGACGGAAATCCGCATCGTCGGCCCCTGGCATCTTCTCGAAAACATCTTCGAACACCATGGCGCACTCGGCCACGAATTCATCTTCGCGGCCGATATCGAACTGGCGGATAAAACCCTCTACGAGTGCGATGAGATCCGCTATTGCGAGCTGGATGAGACGGCGGCGACGGCACGCTGGTTCGGCCGCGACATGCTGCGGGACACCGCGCTTGAACTCTATCCCACGGGTCTCGAGACGGTGCTGTCGCGCTGGCGTGATTGAGCCCAAGGACGGTTTTGTTCTGCTCGCCAAACTTTGATCGTCCGTACTCGCTCCATAGGGAACAAGGGGCGCAGGATCGCTGTTTCTGTTGCATCGCCGACACCAGAAGGAACAGCATCATGCGCAGGTTCATTGCAGCAACGTCGATCGCTCTCCTCAGCCTCTCCGCCCCGGTTCTGGCCCAGTCGAACATGGGCATGGATGCCAGCGGCCGGATCGATGGCACGCCGCCGCTCGGCACCGCGCCGGGCGCCGAGACGCAAAGCGGGCTGATCATCCCGCTCGACTCGATCGAAACCGGCAGCATCGACAACGGTGTCCCGGCCGGTCCCGTCGACTGGGCGCGCTGCCCGCCGCGCAAGGCACGCGGCGCGCTTGCCACGCAGGGCGGCAATAGCGGCGCCTCCGTCAGCCCCGCATGCCGCGAAGGTCAGTAGGCGGGCTCTATTTGTCCTTCTTGCTCTCGTGGTGCAGGATGACGCCGAGTTCATGCCATTTGCGTCCGTCGCGCTCGATGAGCTCGTCGGCGCAGGTTGGCCCCATGCTGCCAGGCGCGTAAGCTTCGGGCGTGCTCGGGTCCTTGCTCCAGATGTCGAGGAAGGGCTGCACCGCCGCCCAGCCGGCCTCGATGCCGTCAGCGCGCTGGAACAGCGTCTGGTCGCCGATGAAGAGGTCGTAGAGCAGCGACTCGTATCCGGTGGTCTTGCCAATGTCGAATTTGTCGGCATAGCGGAAGTCGAGCGACACCGGCGTCGTATCGACCGAAAGCCCCGGCGACTTGATCGAGATCTCCATGCTCATGCCCTCGTCCGGCTGCACCTGGATCACCAGCCGGTTCGGCGGCAGGCGTCGATTGACCTCGGTTTCCCGGAACTGCGCGAAGGGCACCGGCTGGAAGGTGATGACGATCTCCGTGTCGCGCGCCGTCATTGCCTTGCCGGTTCTGAGGTAGAAGGGCACACCCGCCCACCGCCAGGTATCGGCATAGAGCTTCAGCGCCACGAAGGTCTCGGTCCGGCTGTCGGGTGAGACGTCCCTGCTGTCGCGATAGGCCGGAAGCTCGACGCCATTGAGCGGGCCGGCCGCATAGGCGCCGCGCACGCCATGCGTCTTTGCCTCCTCGGGCGTATAGATGCGCAAGGCCTTCAACACTTTGCTCTTCTCATTGCGGATAGCTTCGGCATCGAAGCTGTTCGGCGGCTCCATGGCGATCATCGCCAGCAGTTGGAAGAGATGGTTCGGCACCATGTCGCGCAGCGCGCCTGTGGCGTCATAGAATTTGCCGCGGCTGCCGACATCGACGATCTCGGCGGCGGTGATCTGCACATGGTCGATATAGCGGCTGTTCCACAGCGATTCGATGATCATGTTGGCGAAACGCGCCGTCATCAGGTTCTGCACCGTCTCCTTGCCGAGGAAGTGGTCGAGCCGGTAGACTTGGCTTTCGTTGACTTGGGCGAGGATTTGCGCATTGAGCGCCCGCGCCGAGGCGAGATCGGTGCCGAACGGCTTCTCGATGGCGACGCGGCGAAAGACGCCGTCGCTTTCATCGGTCAGCCCATGGGCGGCAAGTTTCTCGACGATCGTGCCGAAGAAGGACGGCGGCACCGCGAGGTAGAAGGCGGCATTGGCGTTCGGTCCCAGCCGTTCGCCGATCTCGACGAAAACATCCTCCCTGGTGAAATCGCCCGACATATAGGAAATGCGTTGGCGCAGGCTCTCCCAGGCCTCGTCCTTCTCCGTCTGTTCCTCGCCGTTCAGATGATTGAGAAAGGCATCGAGCCGCCCGCGCAGGAATTCGTCGTCGCCCGGCTCGATGCCGATGCCGAGGATATTGAGATCCTCACCGACGAGGCGCTGGCGCGTCAGGTTGATGATCGCCGGCACCAGCAGGCGGCGCGTCAGGTCGCCCGTCGCGCCGAAGATGACGAGGGTGACCGGCGGGGTAGGGGCAGCGTGCATGTGTCTCATCTCCGAGATTGTGCGGCCGACTATAATGCCTGCCGGTTTCGCCGCAACATAGGCGGCGAGGGGTAACAGGCATTTGACGGCGACGCGGGTGCCGCGGCCAGGTGGGTTGCAAGGAGTGCGGCGATGTCCCGTTTGGCGCTCAGCCCAGCTCCCCTCGACCATACTCAGTTGCGGACGAGCGAAGCATAGAACCAGTCGATGAAGACGCGAACGATTGGCGTAGCATGAGCCTCCGTTCGGCAGGCCACATAGACCGCGTCGTTGGCCGGAACCCTAAGTTCGAATGGCGCGATCAGCTCGCCACGCGCAATCATGTGTGCGGTGGTGATGTTGTCTCCGAGCGCAACGCCATGACCGTGCATGGCGGCCTCGATCGAAAGGCGCGCGTCGCTCATCATGTGCTGGCGCGCCGGCAGCGCAATGCCGGCGGCGGTCAGCCAGGTGTTCCACTCATTGCCGCGATCGGCGTGCAGCAGCATATGGTCGCGCAGGTCGCGCGGGGAGCGCAGTGGACGCCTGTTCATGAGCGCCGGGCTGACGACAGGGAAGAGCTCCATCCGGCTCCACAGGCGCGACCAATAATTGGGCCAGTTGCCGCCGCCGTAGAGAATGCACAGGTCGACATTCGGGGAGCTCAGATTGTTCGGGTCGTTCGAGGCGCGCAGGTCGAGCTGGATGTCGGGATATTGATCGGTGAATTCCTGCAGCCGCGGGATAAGCCACAGCGACAGTACTGCCGCAACACAGGTCACGCGCAGCGTGCCGCCGGTCGCGGGCCGGGTCATCGCGGCTTTCGCTGCTGCGATGTCCGAAAATGCGTTGGAAACGACCGGCATCAGCAACGCGCCCTGGCTTGTAAGCTTCAGCCATTTGCCGCCCCGTTCGAACAGGCGCACGCCTAGGGATTCCTCTAATGTGCGTATCTGATGGCTGATCGCGCCGTGGGTGACATTCAACTCGCGACCCGCCGCGGAAACTGATCCATGGCGGGCGGTTGCCTCAAACGCGCGTAGCGGATTGAGGGGCGGCAGACGGCTGGACATGAGACAAAGACCTGTGAGAAAAACTTGCATGAAACTGTAGATTAATATCAATTGCTTTTCCAGCGAGCTTGCCGTTCAATCACTGAGAGAAGCCATCGGCCTCTGCGGCAAAGCTGCAGCCGAGGACCGATTTGCCATCCTGATCGCAACATCGTCACCCTCAAGAAGGCCGTCATGTCCTGGAATGAAACCAAGCTTTCCGAACTCCGAGCGAGATATGGCGACAGCCACGGCGGTGAGCTGCACCATCCTGAGTTCCGCAAGGTCGCGGAGAAGATCTTCAACAAGAGCGGCACCCGGCTCGCGCCCTATTCGGGAATCCCGACATTCCTCTCCGCCCCGCTGATGCAGGTCGACAACGAGAATCCGGATTTCGGTGATCTGCAGGTCGCGATCCTCGGCGTGCCGATGGATCTGGGCGTGACGAACCGCCCGGGCTCGCGCTTCGGACCGCGCGCGTTGCGCGCCATTGAGCGTATCGGGCCTTATAACCATGTGCTCGGCTGCGCGCCGGTTCAGGAACTGCGCGTGGCAGACATTGGCGATGTGGCGTTTCAGAGCCGTTACCGGCTGGAATTGTCGCATGAAGATATCGAAAAACGCGTCGCGCAGATCGTTGCCGCAGGTGTGCTGCCGCTCTCGGTAGGCGGTGACCACTCGATCACTCATCCGATTCTGAGGGCCGTCGGCAAGGAGCGGCCGGTCGGCATGATCCATATCGACGCCCATTGCGATACCGGCGGTGCTTACGACCTGACCAAGTTCCACCACGGCGGGCCGTTCCGCAACGCCGTGCTCGACGGTGTGCTCGACCCGACGCGCGTGATTCAGATCGGCATTCGCGGCTCGGCTGAATATCTCTGGGAGTTTTCTTACGCCTCGGGCATGACGGTGATCCATGCCGAGGAGATCTCGGCAATGGGCATCCCTGCAATCATCGAAAAGGCGAAGGCCGTCATCGGCGATGGGCCGACCTATCTTTCCTTCGACATCGAC
Source organism: Rhizobium bangladeshense (assembly GCF_017357245.1). NCBI lineage: Bacteria > Pseudomonadati > Pseudomonadota > Alphaproteobacteria > Hyphomicrobiales > Rhizobiaceae > Rhizobium > Rhizobium bangladeshense. Next base: position 1,207,757 of record NZ_CP071612.1, read on the forward strand.
AGCCTCGATCCGTCTTTCGCGCCGGGCACCGGAACGCCGGAGATCGGCGGCTTCACCACCCGCGAGGCGCTGGAGCTCATCCGGGGGTTCAAGGGCGTGAACCTGGTCGGTGGCGATGTCGTCGAGGTCGCGCCCCAGTATGACGCCACCACCAACACAGCCCATGCCGGCGCGCAGATGCTGTTCGAAATATTGAGCCTGATGGCGTTCAGCCCGGCAATCCGCCGTGCCACCTGACGGGCCTGGCCGCAGCTCAAGGCCAGGAACGAAAAGAAGGCCGCAAAGGCCTCGAATACATTGAAAGAGGGAAGCGGCGTGCCGCATCGGTTAGGAGAAAGACGATGACGAAATTGACAATGAACCGCCGCACCGTGCTCGGCGTCGGAATAGGTGCTGGTGTAGCCATGTTGGCAATGCCCAATGTGCTGCGCGCTCAGGACAAGTCGCTGAAGGTCGGTGTTTATGGCGGCTATTTCAAGGACTCATTCGACAAGAACATCTTTCCGGAGTTCACCAAGGCGACCGGCATAGCGGTCGAATCCGTCGCAGAGCCGACCGGCGAGGCCTGGCTGGTGCAGATGCAGCAGGCAGCCAAGGCAGGCCAGGCGCCGGCTGACGTTTCCATGATGTCGCAGGTGTCGATGCGCAAGGGTCAGGCCACAGAGCTCTGGGCTCCGCTCGACCTCGCCAAGATCAAGAATTCCAGCAACTTGCTTGAGCGCTTCATCAACAAATACCCGGATGGCCGCGTCGCCGGCATCGGCGCGGTCTCATGGTTCATCACCCTGGTCACCAACACCGATGTTTACAAGGAAGCGCCGACCAGCTGGACAGCGCTGTGGGACCCGGCCAATGCCGACAAGCTCGGTCTGCTGGCGCTCGTCTCCAACTCCTTCCTGCTCGACGTGACGGCAAAGACCTATTTCGGCGGCGCCCAGGCGCTCGACACTGAGGAGAACATCCTCAAGGTCTTCGCCAAGCTCGCCGAGCTGAAGCCGAATGTCCGCCTGTGGTATCGCGACGAGGCGCAGTTCGAACAGGCGCTAAAGTCGGGTGAAATTCCGATGGGACAGTATTATCACGACGTGACCGGCCTCGCCGCCGCGGACGGCCAACCCGTTCGCTCGACCTTCCCGAAGGAGGGCGGCATTCAGGACGCAGGCTCGTGGGCGCTGTCGAAGGCGTCGCAGAAGACGGAAGAGGCGCATATCTTCATCGACTATATGTGTCAGCCGTCCATGCAGGCCGTGCTGTCACGCAAGGTGGGCACCTCGCCAACGGTCAAGCGCGAAACGACCGACCTGAACGAGAAGGAATTTGCGGCGGTTTCCTCCGACATCGAACCGATCATTCCACACTACGACATGTACATCTCCAAGGCCGACTGGCTGAACGAGAAGTGGACGGAAATGATCGCCAGCTGACGCTCATCGTGCTTTCGCAGGCCCCGTTCAGGGGCCTGCCTTTCGGTCGGGAAGAGGCATATGTCGGGACTCACGCTTCAGAATATCGTCAAGGACTTCAGCGTCATTCGCGCCGTCGACAATGTCGACCTGACGGTGCCGCACGGCGCATTCGTCTGTCTGCTCGGCCCCTCCGGCTGCGGCAAGACGACCTTGCTGCGCATGATCGCAGGTCTCGATCTGCCGACATCGGGCCGCATCACGCTCAACGGGAAAGACATCACCAGGACGCCGACGCACCAGCGTGAACTTGGCATGGTGTTCCAGTCGCTGGCGCTGTTCCCGCACCTGACGGTGGGCGAGAATATCGCCTACCCACTGCGCATTCGCGGCCGTCCGAAGGACGAGCAGGCGAAGCGTGTCGAAGAGCTGCTGGCGATGATTTATTTGCCAGGCTACGCTGATCGCGCCGTGTCGAAACTTTCCGGAGGCCAGCGGCAGCGCGTCGCAATTGCAAGGGCACTGGCGATTTCGCCAAAACTCTTTCTGCTCGACGAGCCGCTGTCGGCGCTTGATGCCAAGCTGCGCGAAGCCATGCAGGTGGAGCTTCGCCAGCTTCATCAGCGGCTCGGCATCACCACGATCGCCGTCACGCACGATCAGCGCGAGGCGATGACCATGGCCGATACGGTCGTGGTCATGAACGGCGGTCAGATACGCCAGGCGGCGTCGCCGACCGAGATTTATCGCAGACCGGCAGACAGCTTCGTCGCGGATTTCATTGGCCAGACAAATCTGGTCGAGGCCAGGCGAGAGGGCGGCGCGGTCAGCATATTGGGGCAGCCGGTCGCCGACCTGTCGCTGTCGCCAGGGATCGAGCGCGCCACGCTCTCGATCCGGCCGGAAGACGTGCGCCTGGGCCCGCCGAAGGTCGGTGCACTGACGGGCGAGGTCACCTTCGTGCGCGATCTCGGCGGCGTCGTCGAAACCTTTGTCAATGTCGGCGGTCAGCAGTTCATTGCGGTCTCGACGCCGCGCGAGCGCCCCGATGTGGCGGTTGGCCAGACGGTGGGCATTGCGCTCACCGACAGGGACTGCGTGGTGCTCGACAAATGAGACGCGAAGCCCCCCAGACGCTTGGCGACTATGCCCCGCTAGCCTTCCCGGCGATCATGCTGATCGTCTTCTTCGTCGTGCCTTTCGGCACCATGATTTCCGTCAGCTTCTTCAAGCGCCAGCAGGGCGCCTTCTACACGCCTGATTTTGTCTTCGACAATTATGTCCGCTTCCTCTCTGCCTTCTTTGGCGGGGTGCTCAGCTTCTCGCTGATCCTTGCGATTGCGGTGGCCGTCATGTGTGTCGTTCTGGCCCTGCCTTTCACATATCTGCTCATCCGTATGAAGCGGAGCACCCAGGTGGTCTGGCTGGTCGCACTCCTTTCGATCCTGTCCCTTTCTGAGGTAATCATCGGTTTCGCCTGGTCGACGCTGTTTTCGCGGACGGCCGGCATCACCAACCTATTCGTGTGGCTCGGCCTCATGCAGCAGGCAGTCGCCCTGACACCGAGCATCGGGGCCGTTGTCACCGGCATGGTCTACCAGGCCTTCCCCTACACGGTCCTGGTCCTCTATCCCGCTCTGGTGCGGCTTGATCCGACGCTTTCGGAGGCCGCGCGTACGCTCGGCGCTTCGCCGGTCAAGGCATTCTTCACCGTCGTCGTGCCTGCGCTGCGCGATACGATCGTCGCCACGCTGATCATGGTCTTCATCTTCGCGCTCGGGTCCTATCTGTTGCCTCAACTGCTCGGCCGCCCGCAGCACTGGACTTTTTCCGTGCACATTACCGACCAGGCGATCTATCAATCGAACATGCCCTTCGCGGCTGCCATGGCGGTTTTCCTGGTGTTGGTCACACTGGCCCTTGTAGCGCTGACCCTGCTCGTTGGCCGCCGAGGAGGGGCGATCAAATGACTATTCTCCGCAACGTTCTTTTCGGGGTCGTCGGACTGTTTCTCGCTCTGCCGCTGATCGTCGTCGCCGGGGTGTCGGTCAACGCCAGGCAGAGCCTCACCTTCCCGCCGCAAGGCTTCTCGCCCGGCTGGTATGGTCAGATATTTCTCGACATGGAATGGCGCAACGCGCTGATCGCGTCGCTTGTGCTGGCGCTGTCGTCGGCGGCGCTGGCAGTGCTGATCGCCTTGCCGCTAGCCTGGTTCCTATGGCGCCGCTACGCGCCCTGGGCCAATATCTTTCAGTTGCTCGGCGTAGCGCCCTTTACCTTGCCGCCGGTTATCACGGCGCTCGGCCTGCTGACTTTCTGGGCCACGACCGGATTTTACGGCCAGTCCTGGACGGCGGTGATCGGCCACGCCATTTTCTTCGTCACGCTGCCGCTGGTAACCATTTCGCTCGGCTTTTCTGCGATCGACCGCTCGCTGGTAGAGGCCGCCTCGACCTTGGGAGGCGACGACCGCACGGTGTTCCGAACCATCGTTCTGCCACTGATCTCGCCGTACATCGTGTCGGGCTACGCTTTTGCCTTTGTACTGTCGCTCAACGAATACATCGTTGCCTACATGACGGTCGGTTTCACGATGGAAACGCTGCCGATCAAGATCTTCAATTCGCTGCGTTACGGCTACACTCCGACCATGGGGGCGGTGACGGTCCTGTTTGTGGCGACGGCAGCGATCGTCTTCAGCCTCGTCGCGCGCTTCGGCGACCTTCCGAAACTGCTGGGCGCGATGACGTCAAGCGAACCGTGATCGAGGCAACCCATCCCGCCACGGAACGCCGGTGCGTTCCGCAGTCCTTTTCTACGCGGCGGCGATCATTTGATGAACGTTCTGAATGCCGAACTGATAGCAACGATGGCGCAACTGGGTTGCAGGACGGTCGAAGACTTGCCACCGCGTCGGTGGCCGAAAGGCAGGACGGCGAAAGCCAAACTTGATCTCGGATGGAGAATTGTGTGACTGAAGCCGTTAGGATGAGCGTCGAAGCCCTGCAAAATCGAGTCGTTGCCATCTTCGAGCGCGCAGGCTTGAACAAGATCCAGGCGGTGGCTTTGGCCCATGTCATCGTGGCCGGTGAGCGCGATGCCTGCAAGTCGCACGGAATTTACCGCATCGAGGGTGCGCTGCGCACGGTAAAGGCGGGCAAGGTGAAGCCCGATGCCGCTCCTGTCCTTGCGCCGGATGACGGCAGCGCCATCGTCAGGGTCGACGCGCAGGGCGGTTTCGCCAGTGCGGCGTTTGAACTTGGCGTACCCGCCCTGGCGGAACGCGCCAGGCGGCTTGGCATCGCCGCCATGGTCATCAACGATTGCTCGCACTTCTCGGCCCTGTGGCCCGAGGTCGAGGCACTGACCGCGCATGGCCTGGCAGCATTGGTGATGTGCCCGAGCTATGCGACGGTTGCCCCATCCGGAGGCAGCAAGCCTCTGCTGGGCACCAATCCATTTGCCTTCGGCTGGCCTCGCAAGGACCAGCCGCCCTACGTGTTCGATTTTGCCACGTCGGTGGCGGCGCGCGGTGAGATCGAACTGCACCGCCGCGCTGGCAAGCAACTGTCGGACGGTTGGGCGATCGATGCTGAAGGCAATCCCACCACTGACCCGGTTGCTGCGCTCGAAGGCGCAATGATGCCCTTCGGCGGCCACAAGGGGTCCGCCATCGCCACCATGATAGAACTGCTCGCCGGAATCATGATCGGCGATCTCACCAGCCCCGAGGTTCTGGACTACCTCGGAACGACGACCTTGGCGCCGTTTCATGGCGAACTGATCATTGCAATATCACCCCAGAACTTCGCCAGGGGCCGCCCCGGCGATCCGTTCGCGCGCGCCGAAATCCTCTTCGAAACGATCGTCGGACAAGGCGCGCGGCTGCCATCGCAGCGCCGCTTCGCCGCGCGGATCAAATCGGAAGCCGAAGGGATCAGCCTGACTGCAGCGGAGATCGCCCAGCTGGATGCGCTGCTGGCTGGCGGACTGGCCGCCGTTAAATAAAGCACGTCGTTCGGAAATGCGCAGCGGTTTCGGGGCAATGACGGATCCATCGACCTCGGAATCTCATGTGCAATCCCTGCGAACTGTGAGCGCAAGGGTGCGAAGAGCATGCCGGGCGCAGCCGGTCATTTCTTCACCGCCACTATGAAAAGCCGCGGAAATCTGAGAAGTACCCGCCCGTCCGACAGCTTAGGATGGGCTTGTTCGACCCGCGCGAGGTAATCGGCGAGAAATGCCTCGCGATGCTCTTCGCCGGCACGGGCGAGATAGGGCATCAGCCCGGTTCCCTTGACCCATTCGACGATCGCCGCCGCATCGGCCATCGGGTGATTATAGATGGTGTGCCAGATGTCGACGCGCGAGGCTTTGGCGATCAGCCTGTCGTAATAGGCGGACGGCGGGGGCAGGGGGCTGCGGCGCACGCCCTTCGCCGCGAAGGCAGCCTTCCACGGGCCGGCATGGGAGGTCTCTTCCATCGCCAGGTGCGAGGGTTCTCCGAGATTGTCGGGCATCTGCACGGCAAGAACGCCGCCTTCGGAAAGCCCGTCCATCAGCCGGTCGAAGATGTCGAGATGATCGGGCAGCCACTGGAAGACCGCATTGGCAAAGAGCAGATCGGCCGGTTCGGCGGGTTGCCAGCTGGCGAGATCGGCTTCCACGAAGGCCGTTCCCGGCAGGCGCCTGCGCGCCGCTTCCAGCATATTTATGTCGCTGTCGAGGCCGGAGACGCCGGCAGCCCCAAAACGCTCGATAATGAGTTCGGTGGAATTGCCCGGTCCGCAGCCGAGGTCGACAGCGCGGCGAAGGTTCTGGAGCGGTACCTGCGCCAGAAGATCGCGCGCCGGTCGCGTGCGCTCGTCCTCGAACTTCACATATTGGCTGGCGGACCACGCCATTGCGATATCTCTCGATGTTCGGCCACGTCTTTCCTGTGGCGCATGCGGATCTTGTCGAAGTTGCGGCCGTCGAGCTCAGGTGCGATCTTCGGTCACAAGGATTTTGTCCACGCGCCTGCCGTCGAGATCAATGACCTCGAAGCGCCATCCATCCCTCGTGAAGCTCTCCCCCAATTCCGGCAAATGTTTCAGCTCCTCCAGCACCAGGCCGGCCACGGTCTGATATTCGAGATCGTCCTCGAGCTTGAGATTCAGGAACTCGGCGAATTCGTCGATCGGCGTCCAGCCGGATACGAGATAGGAACCGTCGTCTCGACGCGCGATGGCCTGCTCATCGATCGGCCCCTCCTGGAGCGCGCCCATGATCGCTTCCAGAATGTCGCCTGACGAAACAATCCCCTCGAAATGGCCGTATTCGTCAAACACCAGCACCATGTGAACAGGCGACTTCCTGATGGCTTCGATCACGCTGGTGGCGGTTGCAAGGTCTGAAACGACCGGAACGTCCTGCGTCAGAGCCTTGATGTCGACACTGCCGTGTTCGGACATCGAGTCGTAAAAATCTTTGACCGGAAGGATGCCGATCACCTCGTCGGAGCTGCCTTTGCGAACCGGCAATCGAGACCGTTTCGTTCGGTGCAACTGCGCCCGGATTTCATCGAGGCTGTCATCGATATCGATAATTTCGACGTCCCGTCGCGGTGTCATCAGCGCCCGGGCGGTGCGGTCCGCCAGCCGCATGACGCCTGAGATCATCGCTGACTCCTCGCTTTCGATAACACCCGCCGACTGCGCCTCGGCCAGAACGGTCTTGATCTCTTCGTCAGAGACGTTGTCACCGACTTTTCCTGTTTGGCCGAGGAGCTTGAGCACAAGATTTCCCGAGGCGTTGAGAAGCCAGACGAGAGGCAGCGCAATTTTTGAAAGCAGCGCCATGGCGGGCGCGACCCTCGCCGCAACCGCTTCTGGTTCCCGCAATGCGATCTGCTTTGGAACAAGCTCGCCGACGATCAGGGAAAGATAGGTGATTGCCACGACGACGGAACCGACGCCAATGGCGTCGGCGGCAGTCGACGACACCCCCTGAGCTTCCAGCCATCCAGCCAGGCGGCCCCCGAGCGTGGCGCCTGAGAAAGCGCCGGAGAGAACGCCGACCAGCGTGATGCCGATCTGAACCGTGGAGAGAAAGCGACCGGGGGTTTCGGCAAGTTTGATTGCTTGAGCTGCACCCTTGCTCCCATTGTCGGACAGAACCTTCAGGCGGGCCGTTCGAGAAGACACCACGGCGAGTTCAGACATGGCGAGCACACCATTCAAGATGGTGAGAAGCGCCACAATTCCAATTTCCAGAAACACAGGGACCCTATTCGTTGAGGTTTTGATGCCGCATAAGGCGAGGCGGCGGGGCTTTTCGCAGAGACGCTATATATGCGCATCACCCATCGGCAAAGCTTTCTGTGAGCCCGGCTGGGTGCGAGGCGAAGCAGACATCGTCACACCGTTTACAACAGGCGCCAGCATCTTCTGCGGCGGCTTTCCGGTTTGACCAGGCGGAGCTTGTACTGGATGGGTCGCTATCAGGCATGGCGCAATTTTGGCGGTGAAATAGGCTCGGCGCAAGAGGCGCTGGGCGAATTCCTTATAGCGAATTGATGTGACAGTTTCGGAAAATTGGCGGCAAACATGCCGTCCGCCGGGGATTTTCAGGGGAAATTGCATTCATGCGTGATGCCGAAGACGCAAGAGCGTTCCGGCATCACGCTCTCAAAATGTCAGGCCGCCAGAATGGTGATCCCATAAGCATTGGCAGCGGCCCTAATCCGGGCGATGGTCTCGGGCGAGGGGGCTTTCAGCGGCTCGCTCGTGCCTTCCGCTTCGATGAATTCGGCCATCTCGCGGTCGACGATCGCCGAAAAGACCGCCGGAACGGTTCCGCGGTTGGCATAACCATGCACCATGAAGGGCGGGATTGTGATGATGTCGCCAGCGCCGGCCTCGATCTCTTCGGGACCGCTGTCGGTCAGCCGCCAGATCGTCAGGCGGCCCTCGAGGATGCGAAACACTTCCGGGCTCGCATGCGCATGTTTCGGAGTCCGGCTGCCTGAAGGCACGGTTACGTCGAAGATGTTGAGCCAGGTTCCGCGGAGCCGAAGCCGCCGCTCGATCTGGTCGCCGAGCACGAAATATCGCTTTTCGGCAGGTATTTTCACAAACGAGTTGGACATCATGTCTCTTTCTTCTTCTTAGCGAGGCTTTTCTTGTAGGCGCCTTCTTGCCGGCGCAGCCGTTAGACCTTTGCGCCGCCTTTGGCAACTGCCCTGTTGCCGGGGACAAGATCGCCGGGTGGCTTCGGTACGGGAAATGCCTGGTGAAGCCGTCGCGGCGGATATCGGTGCGGCGGGCCGTTTCCGCAAGGTCCCTGATCCGGGGCAGCCTGCGTGAAAATGACACGGGCCTGCCGCCGCCTTGATGATCCTGCGGCCGGCTCGCCGCGATGGGCTCGTCACACATACCATTCGAGCACGTGCAACGGCTCATCACGTAATTGGGCCCAACCAGCAATGTCATTGCTTGTAACGCAGCGCCCTCAATGGTCAGGCCTGCCGGAACATCGTTTGGTGTGAAGTTCGATAAAACCCACCGTGGGTAAGCCCGCTGCCTTCATCATGAAAAGCACCTTCACGAAGTCCTGCGGGTCGGCCGGCGCTATTCCCTCAAGATCGTGTCACTCATCAAACCACGGCCATGGTCCGCGCACCGTCTTGTCACCCGCTCTGATCAAGCACCGGAAACCAGCGTGTCGATTTCGGCCGATCCTGTTCGATTAAGACGGAGCGCCGTGACCAGTCAAAGGAGAGACAAGTATGGTTGCCACTATGCATTCCGAACAAGTCGAACAGTCGCCGCACTTCAGTGTCGTGCGCACTTTGCAAGCCGTTTGGATGCTGCTGAAACATCAGCGAAGGTACCGCCGAAGCTTGAGCGAGCTCTCGCGGTTTAACTCTCGCCTGCTCCGTGATATCGGCTTGGCGCCCCCAGAGTCTCCACTGGAAAGATCGGAGAATGACCTCTCCACCCAGACGATCAGAGTGCTGGAACCAGAATCCGTCCGCGATGGCTGACTCGCCGGTATGAGTGCGTTTGCCTTTAGCTGCGCCGCTTCATGTCGCCCCTCTTCCCCTAGTCGCCGCATGCCGGCGAGAGGGAATGCGGCCGTTCCCTTGTATCCTCTTCTTCGGCTCGCGCCTCTAGGATTGATGGGTCGGAGGTCACCTCCTATCCGCTTGCTCAAGCGGAGAGATAATATCCAAGAAGAATGGCGAGCAAGGAAAGCGAAGCGAACACGAGGCATTATGAGGCACTGCTCACGCAGAGCAGCAAGCAGCTCTCACCGGAAAGCGTACAGCATTATTTTGCTCTTTGTCGATTCGCGGTGTCCAAATGCGACTAGTATCGGCAGCACCATGGAGGAACCGGATGCGCTACCTTTGTCTCTTCTACATCGATCAAACACTTGCTGATGCCGCCAGCAAGGAGGAATGGGCCGAGATCGACCGGGAGTCCTTGGCTTCCAATGAAGAACTCCAACGATCAGGCCACTATCTCGCCTCCAATGCTCTTGCCGACCCAAAGACCGCAAAGACATTGCGCGTTCGGGCCGGCAAGGCAAGTTGGACCGACGGGCCCTTCGCAGAGACCAAGGAGCATCTGGGTGGCTTCCTGCTCATCGAAGCGAAGAACCTTGCGGAGGCAATGGAGATCGCGGGGCGGGACCCGCTCGCTCGGATGGGGGCGATCGAGGTGCGCGAGACCGCCGGCTTTTAGATTCGAGGTGTCCCGCTAATTCCATCGGACATGCCCCCGACGTTCTGATTAGGTAACATGAATCGTTCTCGCTGGATTGTTCATGCTCTTGACGAGACACGCCCGGAAGAGCCGGGCGAAGATCACTGCGGAGGGAAGAGCAACACGACGCCCGCGGAGGAAAACACTGCGGATGTACCTACACGTCGAAATTTGTCGGCAAGACAATCATGTCCCGGATCGTGACGTTTCGCGGGCGGGTCAGCATGAAGATGATGGCATCGGAGACCTCTGAGGGCTCGATCAGACTCCCATTGGCCTTTGCCTTCTCAAGGTTTTCCGCGGGCCAATCGGCAAGCAGAGCGGAAACGACCGGGCCGGGCGAGACCTGGCTGACCCTGATGCCGTGGTTTTTCAACTGCCGGCGCATGATCTGGACGAAACTGGTAATCGCCCACTTGGAGCTGGAATAGACCGGCTCCCACTGGATCGGCGCATGGCCGGCTACGGAGCAAGTGACCAAAATGTCCCCGGTCCCGCGCTCGATCATATGCGGAGCGATGTCGCGGACGTTCTTCATGACGGCGTTCACGTTGAGATTCAGCATCCGATCGATTGTCGCGGTATCGGTATCGATAAGATCCCCGCCAATGTAAGACCCTGCATTGCAGTGCAGGATGTCGAGATGATCGACCTTTGCCAGGATTTCCGGCACCATGGCCGCACAACTTGCGGCGTCCAGAAGATCGGTTACCTGCATGACTACGGCGTCGCCGAACTCGGCAGCGTACGTTTCCAGCGCCTGTCTGTTATAGTCGACCATCACGACCTTGGCGCCGGCATCGACCAGGGCACGGGTCGTCGCCAGCCCGATACCGGAAGCTGCGCCGGTTACCGCAGCGATCTTTCCTTCGAGTGATTTAGTCATCGTCTTGTCTCGCCTCTTGGTTTTCAGACAGCAAGGAAGCCGCCATCGACTGGCAGTACTGCGCCAGTGATCATCGGGGCGTCCTCTGAAATAAGCAGTGCGATCGAGCGCGAGACGTCGTCGACCGCTGCAAAGCGCGCCAACGGGTGGCGAACAATCATCGGGTTACGTTTGGAAGGCTCGGACCACGCCTTGGCGGCAAGCTCCGTCATGGTAACCGTAGGCGCCACTGCATTGACCCGGATTCCATAGGCGCCGAGTTCCTTGGCCATGACACGTGTCGCGCCTTCCAGTCCCGCCTTCGAAGCGGCGTAAGCCACGTGATCCACGAAACCACGATGTCCGGCGATCGAGGTCACATTCACGATCGTACCACCGCCGCCGTTTGCAATGCGAGCCCGCGCGAACTCCTGCGCACAAATCAGCGCGGCCCGCAGGTTGATGCCGAGGACCTGCTCATAGCCCTCCTCGGTCATATCGATGACGCTTTCAAGCACGTTGGTTCCCGCGCAATTGATCAGCGCGTCTGCCAGCCCCGCCTTCTTCATGGCGGCGCGTGCTGCTGCATTGTCGGCGAGATCGACTGATATTACGGTCGCGCCGAACTTTGCCGCAAGATCATCCAGATCGGCCTGCGTACGCGACAAGGCTACGATTCGAGCGCCACGGTGGGTGAGCAGTTCAACGCAGGCGCGACCGATACCCTTGCCGGCACCGGTGATGATTACCGTTTTTCCTGTAAAGTCCGACATGGTTGATCCTTCCGATGCCTGTTGCTCAGAACGGGAGTCTTTGCTCGGTTTGCTTGTCGAACACATGAGCCGCGGCAGGATCGACGTCGAGCCTTATCCTGTCGCCCGGCCTCAACGCGTGGCGCTCGCGAAAGGCGCATAAGATCCGCTTGCCCGCCAATTGGACTGCCACGAGTATTTCGGCACCCGTCGGCTCGATCAACTCGACAGTTGCCGGTACGCCCTTATTTCCGTTCGACAATAGCCACTGGTCAGGACGGACGCCGTATATCACCTCCTGGCCGTTACTTGCCCGCGTGCCTTTTGGAAGCGTAAGGGCTGACCCGTCGGCGAGCCGCGCTGAGTTCGCAGAGAGATCGATCGTGGCTGGTAGCATGTTCATCGCCGGCGATCCGATGAAGCCGGCGACGAAGATATTTGCTGGCCGATCGTAAAGCTCCAGCGGCGCACCGATCTGCTCCACCTTGCCGTCACGAAGCACTACAATACGGTCCGCCATCGTCATGGCTTCAATCTGGTCATGCGTGACATAGACGGAAGTAGCGCCAAGGCGCTGGTGAAGCGCTTTGATCTCCGAACGCATGTCTACGCGCAACGCAGCGTCCAGGTTTGACAGAGGCTCGTCGAAAAAGAACGCCTTCGGGCTGCGAACCATCGCGCGCCCCATGGCAACACGCTGCCGCTGACCTCCGGAGAGCGCCTTCGGATACCGGTCGAGATAGGGCGTCAGCCGCAACATCTCGGCAGCCTTGTCGACCTTGGCATTGCGATCCGCAAGATTTTCGCCGCGCAACTTCAGTGCGAAGGCCATGTTCTCCCGAACGGTCATGTGCGGATAGAGCGCGTAATTCTGGAACACCATCGCCACATCACGGTCCTTGGCGGCGATGTTGTCGACGCGATGTCCGCCAATCTTGATCGTGCCCTCGGTGATCTCCTCAAGGCCGGCGAGCGATCGCAGCAGCGTGGACTTGCCGCAACCGGAAGGACCGACCAGTACGACGAACTCACCGTCGGCTATATCGAACGAGATGTTGCGCAGTGCGTGATAGGAGCCGTAATGCTTGTCGACGTTGTCGAGCTCGATCGTTGCCATGTGTCAATCCTTAGTCAGTTGTGGCGGCATGGCCGCCGATCATTCGGGACGGGTCCACGGGCAGCTTCACCATGAGGTGTATCCTGCATCGGCAACGACGATGCTGCCGGTCATCAGGCTGGCGGCATCGGAGGCCAGGAACAGGACGACAGACGCAATTTCCTCGACTTCGCCCATCCGCTTCATCGGCGTCATGTCCATCCAGTCCTTGTCCCACCCGGTCCTCTCGACGGCGGTCTTCGTCATGTCCGTCGCGATATAGGTTGGCGCGACGGCGTTGACGCGCACGCCCCGCTCGGCCCATTCGGCTGCAAGCGACTTCGTCAGCATGTGAACGGCACCCTTCGAGGCGTTGTAACCAGCTTGCGGCTGCGGCCGGTTGGCGATGATGCCGGACATCGAACCGATATTGACGATCGAGCCCTTGCCCGCCTTCAGCATCAGGTTTCCGAAAGCGCGATTGCTCCAGAACACGCCGTTGAGGTTCACGTTCAGGACTCTGAGCCAATCCTCATCTGACATCGCCTCCGCCGGACTGTGCGAAGCGATGCCGGCATTGGCGACCAGAATGTCGACGCGACCAAGCTTGGTCGCGATCGCCGCCGCGACACGGTCGGTTTCGCCGGAATCGGTCACGTCCAGACGAATGAATTCGGCCTTTCGCCCCATCGCGGCGAGCTTCGAGACGGCCGAATGACCGAGCTCTTCATCAAGATCAGTCAGTACGACATGCGCGCCCGCTTCCGATAAGGCATCAGCGCAGGCATAGCCGATGTTGCGCCCCGCGCCGGTGACGACCGCCACTCTTCCACTGAGATCCAGCTTCCGCAGGTACATGCTACTTCCCAAGCTCGATCTGAATCTTCACGGAGGACGGCTTCGGTCGCACGGCGTAATCGAACGCTTCGACAGAATCCTCGAAGGCGTAGGTATCGGTGATCAGCGCATCGACATTGATCTGGTTCGATCCCAATAGCGCGACGATGCGCGGATAGACATGGGCGTAGCGGAACACGTGTTCGATGCGCAGCTCCTTGGTCTGGGAGATGACGACATCGAGCGGTACCGGCTTCAGGGGCATGCCGACAAGGACGATGGCGCCGCCGGGGCAAGCATGGTGCGCCGTGTCTGCGATCACTTCGGCCGCGCCGGAACATTCGAAGACGACATCGACGCCCCAGCCGTCGGTTTCGCGGGCTATGACACTCTTCAGGTCCTGGGAGCGTACGTTGACGGTCATGATGGCAGGGCCGAGCCTGCGCGCCACGTCGAGCTTTTCGTCGACAACGTCGGTAACGATAACTTTGGCGCAGCCAGCCGACAGCGCCGCGATCGCCGTCACCATGCCGATCGGCCCGGCACCCGTGACCAGCGCGATCGCACCGGGCGTCAGCCTCGCCTTGGACACTGCTTGAAAGCCTACAGCCAGTGGCTCGACCATGGCGCCAGCGGCGTAGGAAACGTTGTCCGGAAGCTTAAAGGTGAAGGCCGCCGGGTGGACCACGCTCGGTCTCAGTACGCCGTGCACCGGCGGCGTCGCCCAGAAGCGCACCGCGGGATCGAGATTGTAGAGACCCAGTCGCGACGCGCGACTTTGAGGGTCGGGAATGCCGGGCTCCATGCAAACGCGGTCGCCTACTTTCAGGTTCTGGACGGCGCTGCCGACCTCTTCGATGATGCCGGCGGCTTCGTGGCCGAGGATCATCGGCTCGCGCACAACGAAAGGGCCGATCGCGCCGTGAGTGTAATAGTGAACGTCCGATCCGCAGACGCCAACGGTCTTGATGGCGATGCGCACGTCGGTGGGACCGAGCGCCTCCTTCGGGTCCAGGTCGCGAATGCGCAGTTCGTCTTTGCGTTCGAGGACGAGTGATCTCATGTTTTCAGCCCTTTCGGATAATGAACACGGCCAGCGCCAGGCAGAGCACCGTCGCCACCCATAGGGGCAACACGCCCTCCAGGAAGCGCATCCATAGAAGATGCACCAGGATTAGGATCACGACCGAGATGAAGCCCCTGTCGAAGCCGTTGGTTCGGATAGGCAGGAATCCGTCGCGTTGGGTTTTCTGGGGTTGAACGCCAGCCATCATCTTTACCCTTTCAATGCGCCGAACGTGAGGCCGGTCACGATGTGCTTCTGGACGAAGCCGAGCACGATTAGGGCCGGGAGCGTGGTCAGGAACGCCATCGCCGCCATCTCGCCCCAATTCGTTCCGGTGACCGAGACATATTCAGCAAGCGCTGTCGTCACGGTTCTGGCGTCAGCCGACGACGTTAGGGTCGCAGCGAATAGGTACTCGTTCCAGGCGAAAATCCACGTCAGGATGAAGGTGACGGCCAACCCCGGCCGCGCCAGCGGCAGGATGACGTTGGACAGCACCTGGCCGGTTGTCGCACCATCGACCCGCGCCGCTTCGTCAAGTTCCTGCGGAATCCCGTCGAGCATGCCCTTCAAGAGCCAGATGGCGAAGGGCAGATTGAAGACGCAATAGAGCAGGATTAGGCCAATCTTCGTGTCGAACAGCATGAAATCGCCAAACACGAACCACTTGGTGAACAGCAGGAAGAGCGGCAGCAGAAACACGGCTGGCGGCGCCATGCGGTTGGTGATCAACCAGAAAAACACGTTGTCACCGCCGCCGATTTTGTAACGCGACAGCCCGAACGCCGCGAGCAGGCCGAGCGCGCATACCAGCGCTGCGTTCGATGTCGCCACGATCAGCGAATTCCAGAGATACTGCAGGAAGGTCGAGCTGTTCAGCACCGCCAGGAAATTGTTCCAATAAAGATCGTCGATGAGGAACGACTTCGAATAAAGCTTCACGCGGGGGCGCATGGAAACGACCAGCATCCACCAGACGGGAAGCAGTGTCAGAATGGTCAGGCATACCCAAAGGACGAAGGAGGCTATACCGGAGCGTTTCATTGTGCACCTCCCTTGCGGCCGGTCATGGCGACGAACAGCAGCCAGCTCAGAACGATCGTGACGTAAAGCGTCAGCAGCGACATGGCCGCGCCATAGCCGTAATCGGTCTTCGGAAAGACGTTGATCCAGATATGAAGGCCGATGAACCGGGTCGCCTCAGCCGGACCACCCTTGGTCAGCATCCAGATTTCATCGACCGAGCGCAATGCGTCCATCAGCCGGATGAAGACGGTCGTCAGCAGCACCGGCTTCAACATCGGAACGATCACGTACCAGAAAATCTGCAGCTTGTTGCCGCCGTCGATCTGCGCCTGTTCGAGCGGTTCTTTCGGCAAGGCGGTCAGTCCCGCCATGAGCGACAGCGTAACGAACGGCGTCCAGTGCCACAGGTCCATGATGATCGCCGTGCCGAAGGCGTGATAGGCGTTGGTCGAGATGTTGTAGTCGATGCCGAACCACAGTTTCAGGTAATAGGGCACGATACCGAAGCCCGGGACGCAGAGCAGCCGCCAGGTAGCGCCGACTGCAATGGGCGCGACAACGATCGGCAGTGTGTGGATCGTGCGAAAGAATTGCCGGCCCCACAGGCGGTCTGCCATCAGCGCGCGGGCCAGGACATAGCCTAACAACAGTTCGCTCACGACGACGAAGAATGCGAAAACCAGCGTGCGCGCAAGCGAGTTCAGGAATGTCGTGTCAAAAACGAGGCTGCGATAATTCTGGAGGCCGGCCCAGCGCAGGGTGGGGTCGACTGCGTTGGTGTTCCAGTCGAAGAAGCCAACATAGAGAATGTAGATGAAGGGAACGAACCCGACAATGAACAGGATTAGCGTGGCTGGTGTTAGAAACAGCCATCCGATGTTGGATTGTCTCATCCTGCGCTCCGTCAGATCGTCCTTGACTCTTATTCGCCTGACTACCAGCGTCGCGGACAGGCCCGCAAACCGCAGTCAGGAAAGGGGCGGCCACCTTGCTGAAGGCGACCGCCAACCGCTTGGGAGGTGCGGTCTTTACTTGCGGTAGCCGAGCTTCACGAGTTCAGCTTCAGCTGCGGTGGCGGCCTGGTCCAGCGCATCGTCCGGCTTGATCTCACCGACGATCGCTTTGTAGATGAACGGCGCGACTACCTGCAGAACTTGCGAGTGGAACGGGAACGGCGGAGCTCCGGCGAACAGCTTTCCGTCCTCACGCATCAGCGTGTAATAGCCGTTCATCTTCTTGTCCTGATCGACGATCTTGGGATCGTCATAGGTCGAGTTCATGACGATGCGGGAGCCGGCCAGCGCCCAGTCGGTCTGCACTGAAGCCTGACCGATATACTGCAGGAATAGCAGCGACGCCTCCTTGTTCTTGGACGAATGCGGGATGCCGAACGCGCCACCATCGTAATAGCCGATATATCCTTTGCCGGACTCGGCTGCTTCCATGACACCCGCCTCGACCGGAGGCAATGACACTCCCACCTTGCCGACGACCGTCGATTTGCTTTCGTCGGTTGCGATCCAGGCAGCGTTTTCACCGTAGACGAGGCCCTGGGCTGCGCGGCCGGCGGCAAATGTCCCGGCAACCTCGTCCCAAGTGGACGACGTCGATTCCGGCGGCGCGTATTTCAGCAGGTCGACCCAGTAGTTGAGCGCCTTCTTTGCGGCGGCGGAGTTCATCTGGCCGCCGTTAGCTTCGGTGGCCGCGAAGGTCGTGCCATCGATGCCCCAGTTGTACACGCCAAAGGTCGGCGCGATCGACTCGAAGAATTCGTAGAAGGCGGCGGGGTGGCTCGACGAGGCCTGTACGGTAGTTCCCCAGAGCTCCTTGTCTGCGCCGTATTCGGTGAAGAACTTGGCGATCTGGGTATACTCGTCATGCGTCGTCGCGGGCTTCAGATCCGCACCGGTGGAATCCTTGTAGGCTTTCTGGATTGCCGGATCATCGAAAAGATCCTTGCGGTAGAGGTAAGGCTTGATGAATGCTTCCATGGGGACGCCCATGACATTGCCCGACTTCGGATCCTTGAAATAGTTCAAGAAAGTGGTGAAATTCTCCGGCTTGAAGTCCGGCGAAGCGATCTTCGCATTATCGGCGAGCGACTTGGTGATATCGACCAGGAAGTTGCGGGCCAGATACGTATATACGATGTCCTGCTCGATATAGACGAAGTCATAGATGCCGGTATTGGCCTCCATGTCCTTGATCGCCTTGTCGTACATCTGGTCCCAGGACGTGGCCTCGAATTCGACCTTGATGCCGGTCTCTTCGGTGAACTTGGGACCGAGCACCTGCTCGACATATTTCGACGCTGGGGTCGATTCCGAGATGCCCCGGATGGTCGCGCCCTGATAGGGCTGGGCGGCAGTCTTCCACCAGGAATCTTGAGCAAGAGCTGTCGAGCTCCAAAGGCCAAGCGAAATGAAGCCGACGCCCACGGCTTTGACGAAACTGTTCATTGTTCTCCTCCATTTGGATCGCAAAATCGGTCCGGTTGTGCGTTCTCAACTCTCCTCCGACACGCTCAACGGACCTCAATACTTGTAGAAAGAAGGGGTGGACACAAGCGCGGCCGTTGCGCGATACTGATACTCTCATGCGCGAAATGCCGAATATCTTCATGAATTTTTGTGTGCGTTGCACAATCGAATATTGATTGTCGGTGCAGCGAGCATGGCGGGGAAGCACTGGAGGATATCCGCAATGTCAGTTATTTCGCCGAAGGTCGCGAGATTTGAATATGTCTTGACCGGGGCGGACGAGTCGTTCCTCTGGCGCCGCGACGACTATCCGTGGGAACGCAACGTCTGGAATTTCCACCCGGAGGTGGAGATCCACTATATTCCCAACGCCAGCGGCGTCCTACTTGCGGGCGATCATGTCGGCGCGTTCACGCCGGGCCATATTTCCGTCATCGGCAGCAACCTGCCGCACGACTGGGTGACGCCGCTCGGACCGAATGAGCGCATTCCAGGACGTGACATCGTCATCCAGTTTCCGCCGGCCAAGCTGGAGCAGGCTTCGGCCTTCCTGCCGGAACTGGCGGGGCTGCGTGACTTTTTGGCCCGCGCACAGCGGGGGCTCTCCTTCAAGGGCCGGGCGCGGGAACAGGCGGAGGCGCTGATACTCGACATGGAGTTCCAGACCGGCTCGGTGCGGCTTGCGACCTTCCTGTCATTGCTCTCACTGCTGCGGGACACTGACGAGTTCGATACGCTGTCTTCAGAGGCTTATGTGCCGGACCTGAGCTATGGTTCGCTGGAAGCCCTACAACAGGTCTTCGCGTATCTTTTTGCTAATCTGTCGGAGGACATCCGGTTGCCTGATATGGCTCGCATGGTCGGCATGAGTGACAGCGCCTTCTCGCGATTCTTCAAGAAAAACAGCGGCCACACCTTCACCGACCACATCAACAAGCTTCGTATCTGGAAGGCGGGTCAGCTATTGACCGATACCTCTCTGCCAATAACGGACATCTGCTTCGAGGTGGGCTATCGCAATCTGTCGAATTTCAACCGAGTGTTTCTCCGCCACCACAACTTAACACCGACAAAATACCGGAAACTGTCCACCAACCGCAGAACCGTTCCGTTACCTCAGACCGCGACAGATCATGTGCCTGTGCAGCCAGTCTAGCGATCAATCGATGCTACTCAGAGAGGAGGGAAGATGTATTATTCTTGCGACTTCATATGCCCTGACTCATACCTACTCCTTTCCGACCTGACGGAGGAAGTTATTGCTTCCTCGCGTGTTCGTCCCGGCAGGGAGGGGAAAACGCTCCCTATGAAAACCGCGTAATTACGCTGATCCCTGTCGCCTCCGCCTTGTCGAGCGCCATCAGCGCCGGCACGGCTTCCTCGAGGCTGACGCGCCGTCCGATCAGTTTCTGCGGGGCGATCTTGCCGGCCGCCAGCATGGACAACATCGCGTCGTAGCGCCAGGCCTGCATGCCGTGGCTGCCGTAGATTTCGAGCTCGTGGCCGATCACCTGAGCCATCGGGATCTGAGGGGTGGCGTATTCCCCGAGCATCAGCCCCACCTGCACATGCCGGCCGCGCCGGCGAAGATTGTTGATCGAGTTGAAGCAGGTGGCGGGATGGCCGAGCGCGTCGATCGAGACATGCGCGCCGCCCTTGGTGATCTCGCGCACCGCCTCGGCCACGTCGGCGACATCAGATGCATTGACCGTCGCCACCGCGCCGCATTCGCGCGCGAAGGCGAGCTTTTCCTCGGATATGTCGACGCCGATTGCATTGGCGCCGAGCGCGGTGGCGATCATGATCGCAGAGAGGCCGACGCCGCCGCAGCCATGCACGGCAATCCATTCGCCGGGGCCGGTGCGGGCCTGGTCGGCAACGGCGCGGAACGAGGTGGCAAAGCGGCAGCCGAGGCTTGCCGCCGTCGCATCGTCGATCGTATCGGGCAGGTGCACCAGATTGGTGTCGGCATAGTCGATCGCCACATATTCGGCGAAGGAGCCCCAATGGGTGAAGCCCGGCTGAAACTGGTTCGGGCAGACCTGCTGGTTGCCGGAATGGCATTCCGAGCAGTGGCCGCAGCCGGAAACGAAGGGCACGGTCACCCGGTCGCCCACCTTGAAGCGCATCACGCCGCGGCCGGTGGCGACGACCCGCCCGGCAAGCTCGTGCCCCGGCACATGCGGCAGGCGGATATCGGGGTCGTGGCCCCTCCAGCCGTGCCAGTCGCTGCGGCAGAGCCCGCTTGCGCCGACCGCGATGACGACGCCGTCCTCCGAAGGCGTCGGATCGGGCAGGGTGCGGATCTCCGGCGCCTGCTCGAAGGCTTCGTAAAACATGGCTTTCATCGGCGTCTTCCTTGCTGTCTCTCCGCGGTTGCCATCATCGCATGCGGGAGCTGGCCGATCCAACATTCATTCCATCATTTTTGCTGATGCACCCATCGCCGAAGCTCCCGTCGCCGCGCACGAATATTGCGACCCGGCGGCGTCCTCCGGCATTTTCTTGCTTCCGCATTTCCCGCCCGGATTTGCCCTTGACCGGGCTTGCCGCTGCGGCTTTTGCTTTCGCGACCTGATAGGGAGGGTAGCATGGCCGTCGATACATCACCGCGTTCAACCACCTGGACTCACGTCGACGGGGAATGGCTCCCCGGCAATCCGCCGCTGATCGGGCCGACCTCGCATGCCATGTGGCTCGGCTCCACCGTCTTCGACGGCGCCCGCTGGTTCGACGGCATCGCCCCGGATCTCGACCTGCACTGCCAGCGCGTCAACCGCTCAGCGCTCGCCATGGGCCTGAAGCCGGTGAAGTCGGCCGAGGAGATCGCCGCACTCGCCTGGGAAGGCGTTGCCAAATTCGATGGCGCGACGGCGATCTACATCAAGCCGATGTACTGGGGCGAACATGGTGCACCCGGCAGCGTCGTCTCCGTCGACGCCGAATCGACCCGCTTCGCGCTCTGCCTGTTCGAGGCGCCGATGGGCGGCCATGGCGGCACCAGCCTCACCATTTCCCCCTACCGGCGCCCTTCTCCGGAAACCGCGATGACCGAGGCCAAGACCGGTTCGCTCTACCCGAACAGCGGCCGCATGATCACCGAGGCGCGCAGCCGCGGCTTCGACAACGCCCTGGCGCGCGATCTGAACGGCAATGTCGTCGAGACTGCCTCGTCGAACGTCTTCCTGGTGCGCGACGGCATCGTGATGACGCCGGCCGCTAACCGAACTTTCCTCGCCGGCATCACCCGAGCCCGGGTCATCGGCTTGTTGCGCAAGGCCGGCTTCGACGTCGTGGAAGCAACGCTCTCCGTCGAGGATTTCCTTCAAGCCGACGAGATCTTCACAACAGGCAACTATTCCAAGGTCGTCGGCGTCACCCGCCTCGACGACCGCGTTTTCCAGGAAGGCCCCGTCACCCGCAAAGCGCTGGAGCTCTACATGGACTGGGCCCACGGCAGAAGCGAGAGCGAGGAGTGAGCAGTGGTTCGGCGCAGCCGAAGCAATCGATCCGGTGAATCGATTGCAACTGCGAACGCCCGGAGCGCAAGCGCAGGGCTGGAGAGGTCCTGCGCAGCGGGAGCAATCGACCCAATAAGCGATTACAAACTGCGAACCTCGGGGACTGGAAGGCGGTCTGGCATGCGCGGCAAAATGGAGATCCGCGTCGGCCCCACCAAGCGCAACAGTCCCACGCCGGCAATTGCTCATCAATCGTTCAGCGACGACAACGCAACGAGCGATTGAGATGCCCGTTGCATCTTGGCCTCACGCAGGTTCCAGTTGGTCGGGAACAATCTCGTCACGCAATCATTTCGGCTTCGCCGATCGATCATAAATGTCAAACGCTCACTCGACGACGTAGGGCGGGCGTGCCCGAAACCGCTTCCCTTCCCTGCCGCCATAGTGCCCGCGAATTCCACAACACCGAGGAAACGACCCATGACCGTGCTCTCCGATGAACAAGGCGAGATCATCCGGGAACTCGGCGTTGCCGCCGAGATCGACCCGGAGCATGAGATCGAGCGGCGAACCGCCTTTCTCAAGGATTATCTTGTGGCGTCCGGCATGCGCGGCTACGTGCTGGGCATCAGCGGCGGCGTCGATTCACTGACGGCGGCGCTGATTGCCCAGAGGGCGGTGCGCGAGCTGCGTGACAGCGGCCACTCGGCGGAATTCATAGCCGTGCGCCTTCCCTACGGGATCCAGGCGGATGAGGCCGATGCAGCGAAGGCGCTCGCAACGATCGGCGCCGACCGCTCGATGGTGGTCAACATCAAGGAACCGGCGGATGCGATGTTGGCCGCCGCGCAGAACGGCGGTCTCGCCTTCGCCGATGCCGGTCGGCAGGATTTCATCCTCGGCAATATCAAGGCCCGCCAGCGGATGATCGCCCAGTTCGCTCTGGCCGGCGCGCTCGGCGGGCTCGTCATCGGTACGGATCACGCGGCCGAGGCAGTCATGGGCTTCTTCACCAAGTTCGGCGACGGCGCCGCCGATATCCTGCCGCTTGCCGGCCTCAATAAGCGCCGCGTCCGGCTGCTGGCAAAGCGGCTCGGCGCTCCGGACGAACTGGTGTTCAAGGTGCCCACGGCCGATCTCGAGGATCAGCGGCCGCTGCGTCCCGACGAGGAGGCCTATGGCGTCACCTATGACGAGATCGACGATTTCCTTGAAGGCAAGCCGGTTGGCGAGATCGCCCGCCGCCGCATCCTCGCCGCCTATCGGGCCACCGCGCATAAGCGCGCGCTGCCGGTCGCCGTCAACACACTCTGAGAGCTGGAGGCGATTGCCCGCTCAGGCGCGATCTGCCGAAGCACGCATGTTTGATGTCTGCGCATTCTTGGGCCGCACCGCCCAGGCATAGGCGGCACCCGCCACAAGCAGCAGCGAGGTGCCGAGGAAAACCGCCCGCATGCCGATATGCCCGCCGACGAAGCCGCCGAGGATTGGGCCCGCCACCTGACCGACATATTGCGAGGAGACGGAAAGGCCGAGAATGCTGCCGGCCGCGCTGTCCGGCACGCTATGGCGGATGATGGCGGCGATGCAGGGCAGAAGCCCGCCAAGGGCTGCGCCCATCAGGAAACGCAGGATGATCAGCTGCCAGGAACTGGTGACGAAGGCCTGCGGGATCAATAGCAGGCCGGCGACGGCGAGCGCGCCCGCTATAACAGGCCAGTGGCCGATCCTGTCGGCGAGCCTGCCGAGCCACGAGGCCGAGAGAATGCTGCCGAGGGCGGCGGCCGACATGACGAGCCCCGAGAGCATGGTGACTTGCGTCTCGACGGGCACGATCTGAGCGACATAGACGGTGATGATCGGCTCGATCGACATATTGGCGAACATCAGAAGCATGCCGGTCGCCAGCATGGCGATGACGGGCCGCTTGTCGGCAATGGATTTCCAGCCGCCGCTGGCCTTGGCCGCCCGGCTGTAGGCCGGTGACTTCTCCTCCTTGATCAGCAAGATAGTGGCGAGAAAGGCGAGGAAGATCATGCCGCCGGCGGTGAGAAACGTGCCGCGGATGCCGATGATCGGCGGCAGCGCCCCGCCGATGAGCGGCCCGACGAGATTGCCGGCCATGATGCCGGAGGAGAGCACGCCGAGAGCCCAGGCGGAGCGGTCTTTCGGCGTCTGCGTCGCCACCAGCACCATCGAGCCGGAAGCATAACCGCCGGCAAGCCCGACGAACAGGCGCAGCGCCACCAGCTGCCAGACATTGCCGGCCATGCCCATCAGCGAAATCGCCAGCGTCATGCCGAGGCTGGCGCGCACCAGCATCAGTTTGCGGCCGTAGATGTCGCCGAGCCGCCCCCAGAGCGGCGCGACGAGGGCGGCGGCAAGAAAGGTGGCGCCATAGGCGATGCCCGACCATTGCACGATCGCCGCATGGCCGGTTACGCCGAGCTCCTCGACATAGAGCGGCAGGAAGGGAAGCAGCAGCGTCATCGCCACGATTGTCGTGAAGGAGCCGGTCAGCGAGACGGCGAGGTTGCGCTTCCAGTAAATCGAGCCCGGCCTGGCGCTGGCCTCCTGTTGCGTGTCTGTCATTCTTGCCCCGGCATCGATCCTGCAGCGCAGTTGCGCCGCAATCTGGATCATCTCAGCTAAAAGTGCTAGAGCCAAACGGATTGCGTGACGCAACCGGTTAATTGGAGGATTTGCCATGAACGCAATGTCCCCATCTCGCGAGAAGACCGTCCGCGACCTCTATGCCGCCTATCTCGCCGACCGCAAGGATATTGTCGGCGCCATGCTGACGGAGGATTTCACCTTCTCCAGCCCGCGCGACGACCGTATCGACAGGGCCGCCTATTTCGAGCGTTGCTGGCCGAAGGAGCCGCTCTTCCGCGGGATCCACATCGAATTCCTGGCGATCAAGGGCGACGAGGCTGTTGTGCGTTACCGCGCCGAAAAACTGGACGGCACGAGCTTCGCCAACATGGAAAGCCTTCGTTTTCGCGGCGACAGGATCGCCGCCGTGGATGTCTATTTCGGCCGGAATCTGTAGCTCCGGCGCGGGCTAGAAGAGCCGCATCGCTGACGTTGTGATGATGACCATCGAGACCGCCACCATCAGCGCCCGCACCGGCAGCCGCTTGACGAGGATGGCGCCGAAAGGCGCGGCGATGACGCCGCCGATGATGAGGCCGATCGCTGAGTTGAGCTCAGACCAGCCGAGCGTCACGACGAAGGTGATCGAAATCGTCAGCGTCACCGCGAATTCGGTGAAATTCGTCGAGCCGATCACCCGTTTCAGATCATGGCCGCGCCCGACCAGTGTGCTGGTCACGATAGGGCCCCACCCGCCGCCGCCGATCGCATCGAGCAGGCCACCGAAAAGGCCAACGGGCGGCACGGCCCAGTCGCGCACCTCGCGCCTGATCTGCGGTCGGAAGGCCTTGTAGAGGATCAGGAGGCCGATTGCGATCAGATAGGCCGATACGAAGGGCTCGATCACCTTGCCGTCGATATTGGCAAGCAGATAGGCGCCGATCGCGCCGCCGATCATGCCGGCCGGAGCGAGACGCGCCACCAGCCGCCAGTCGACATTGCGATGATAGGCATGCGACAGGCCTGACGCCGCCGTCGTGAACATTTCCGTCACATGCGTCATGGCGCTGGCATTGGCCACCGGCACCCCGAAAGCCAGCAGGCTCGTCGTCGACAGCACGCCGAAGGCCATGCCGAGCGCGCCGTCGACGATCTGCGCGCAGAAGCCAACGGCGATGAAAAAGAAGATATCCGATGTCATGCAGTCCCCTCAGGCGAACGGTAGCATCAGAATCGGCGATGCGGGAAAAAATTTTGGTCTCAGGAGGAAAAGCCGCGCTGCTTCAGCCGGACGATCTTGAAAAAGCCGTTCGGAAAGACCGGCAGAATATCGGTCGTTGAAAAATCGCCGCGGCGCTCGGCCCAGGCAACGATCCGGTGGATGCGGAAGGCGGAAGACCAGCCGATGTGACGCACCAGCGGCGCCACCGCCGCCTCGATCGCGCCCTGCAGACCGGCGCCGTCGCTGAGCTTGCTTGCGAGGATGATCTCACCGCCCGGCCGCAGCACCCGGGCACATTCGTCCAGCGCCCGCTCGGGCTCGGGAATCAGCGTGATGACGAAGGGTAGGCAGACCACGTCGAAAGACTTGTCGGCAAAACGCAGCGCATGCGCATCCATCACCTCGAGCGCCTGCACATGCTGCAGGTTTTCGCGACGCACCTTTTCGCGCGCCCGTGCGATCATATGTTCGGAAATGTCGACGCCGGTCACCCGGCAGCGGCTGGGATAGTGGGCGAGCGTCAGGCCGGTGCCGACCCCGATTTCGAGAATATCGGTGCCGGCCGCAGCGGCAAGCGCGGCAAGCTTGCGGTGGCCGTCGCGCAAGATGCCGCGATAGACACGATCATAAACAGGTGCCCAGCGCTGATAGATTTTCTGCTGATCTTCCGCCCGGTTGCGAAGCTCCGACATGCTTAAACCTCCCTGCGCACAACCTCGAGAATCGGTATCGGTCCTCGAAAAGGTCATGCTTATCGCAAACATAGTGCGCCTTGGCGCCTGTCCTAGACGCGCCGTGCTCTAAAAAGCCAGGACTTCAACTCGCGGGGGCGAGCCTGGGTTCCGCTCGGAATGTGACCGCAGTCACAAACAATTACCGCGGCCGGCTATTTCGCTGGCGTGAGCCCGAACTCTTTAGCATCCATCGCGCTGCCGATCTCGACCGACTTCTCCTGTTTGTCATAGACGCAGATCTGGACGACGAGCCCCTTGGCCCCCTTCGGCTTTCCCGTCACCAGGGCCAGCCCGTAATGCGAGGTGCCGAAGGGATCGACGACGGCATTCGGCTTCTCGATCGCGACCGCGGCCTTCCTGCACTTGGCTTCCACGTCGGCGGCCAGTTGTTTCCAGGCCTCGTCCGAGGAGGCATGCGCCGCAGTGACAAGAAACGGAAGCGCGGAAATGGCGAGATGCGGGATTATATTCCTTTTCATATCTGATCTCCGTTGTGTCTGTTGCCGGTGTAAGCTGTTTTGGCGGCGGCATGGCGGGCGATTTGCGCGCTTGAATCTCGCCCTGAAACTGAGGCAAATTTTCCTCCGTGCGGTCGTTTTTTGATATTTCGCCGGTTGCCTCTCCTCCTTTCCCCTCCTATGTTCCGCCTCACCTGCCGATGACGCAATCTATTGCCAAGAGGAGATCTGACATGGCTTTCGAATTGCCTGAACTTCCCTATGATTACGAAGCGCTTGCACCGTTCATGTCGAAGGAAACGCTGGAGTTTCACCACGACAAGCATCACAAGGCCTATGTCGACAACGGCAACAAGCTCGCCGCCGAAGCCGGCCTGTCGGATCTCTCGCTCGAAGAGGTCGTGAAGAAGTCCTTCGGCACCAATGCCGGGCTCTTCAACAACGCCGCCCAGCACTACAACCACATCCACTTCTGGAAGTGGATGAAGAAGGGCGGCGGCGGCAACAAGCTGCCGGGCAAGCTCGAAGCGGCCTTCGCCTCCGATCTCGGCGGCTATGACAAGTTCAAGGCCGATTTCGCCAATGCCGGCGCCACCCAGTTCGGCTCGGGCTGGGCCTGGGTTTCCGTCAAGAACGGCAAGCTCGAAATCTCCAAGACCCCGAACGGCGAAAATCCGCTGGTTCACGGCGCCACCCCGATCCTCGGCGTCGACGTCTGGGAACACTCCTATTACATCGACTATCGCAATGCGCGCCCGAAATATCTCGAGGCCTTCATCGACAGCCTGATCAACTGGGATTACGTCCTGGAACGCTACGAAGAAGCAACGAAGTAAGCGGCTTTCATCCAATTCGACACCCGGCGCCTCAGACGCCGGGTGTTTTCTTTCTATCGGCCGTCATAGCCCTGTCATCCGCCGCTCCTAATCACGCCCGATGTCCTCCTCCGCTTCTCCTCCGCTCCGCTTCGGCATCATCGCCGATCCGCAATATGCGGCAATCGCCCCGCATGTGGCGATGGACCGCTATTACGCCAACAGCCTCGTCAAGGTCGCCGAGGCGATCGAGGTCTTCAACGGCGAGGAGTTGAGTTTCGTCATGACGCTCGGCGACGTCATCGACCGCAGCTTCGCGAGCTTCGACGATATCCTGCCGGTCTATGGCAAATTGAGGCACGAGGCGCTGTTCCTGCTCGGCAATCACGATTTCTCCGTCTCAGCCGGGCACCTTTCCGAAGTAGCTGCCCGTCTTCGCATGCCGTCGCCTTATTACAGCTTTTCCCGTCCCGGCTGGCGCTTCGTCGTGCTCGACGGCAACGAGGTCAGCACCTTCGCGCCGCCGGATAACCATCCTCATCGCGCTTTGGCTGCCGAGATTTTGGCGGAGCTGCAAGCCAAAGGTGCAGCGAATGCTCATCGCTGGAATGGCGCGCTGAGCGACAAGCAATTCGCTTGGCTGGCCGATGAAATCGCAAAGGCTGCAGCGGCCGGCGAGAAGGTCATCATCATGAACCACTATCCCGTCTATCCCGCCGGCGAGCACGGCATGTGGGACAGCGAGCGCGTCGTCGCGCTGCTCGCCTCGCAAAGTCATGTCGTCGCCTATCTCAACGGCCACGACCATGTCGGCAATTACGGCAAGGCCGGCGCCTGCCACTTCGTCAATTTCAAGGGCGTGGTCGACACAGAAAGTGAAAACGCCTTCGCCATCGTCGAGCTCCACCCCGACCGCATCGAAATCCGCGGCTTCGGCCGAGAGCAGAGCCGCACGCTTGCTTACTAGAGCTTGGAAGATTTCCTGAGCTAGCCCGCTCCTACAACATCGAGGTCCTGTCCGCACGCAGGCGCCGCGAGGGTTCATCCACCAAACGCTTGCGCGCTACCCGACACAGCCTTCTCCGTCCAGCCGCTCGTCCACAACTCCCGCAGCCTGTCGCCATCGCCTTTGAAGAAATCCTCGCTCGCCCCGCAGCGCTCCACCCGGTCGCTGCGGAAATTGCGGATCGCCTGACGCAGCTCGCACCAGGCGACGATATTGGCGGTCTGCGAATAATAGATCAACGCGATCGGCCGGATCGTCCGCTCGCTGGCGCGGCCGAGCTCGTCGCGATAGGCGAGTGTCAGCTTGCGTTCGTCGCGGATCGCCCGGCGCACGATCGCAAGGTCGATTGCAGCCGGCTGCGCGGTCGAGCCCCAGGCATAAAGCGCCTTGTTGTCCAGCGCCTGGCGCAACGGTGCCGGCACGGCGCCTGATATCTTCCGGTTGACCCGGCGGGCGGCCTGCTTCAGCTCCTCGTCGGCCGTCCGTTCGAGCAACGCCAGCGACAGAACGATCGCCTCCATCTCCTCGATCGAGAACATCAAGGGTGGCAGGTCAAAGCCCGGCCGCATGATGTAGCCGATGCCGCGTCCGCCTTCGATCGGCACCCGCATTGCCTGAAGGGCGGCGATATCGCGATAGATCGAGCGCACGGTCACTTCGAGCGTCTCGGCCATAACAGCCGCCGTCATCGGTTTTCTGGCGAGCCTCAGGATCTGAATGATCTCGAAAAGCCGTGACGCCTTGCGCATCTTTTGCCTCCATCTCCCACGCTCCTGACAATACACTGTCAGTTGGGTTTGCGTATAGAGCCGTCTATCGGATTGAAATCAATCGCGGTCTTTCGAAAATGGCCCGCGGAATGAAGGCGGTAACTGACATGAACTACCATGAAAACCTGTGGCTCTTCTTCACCCTTCTCTTCGGCATCATCATCGTGCCGGGCATGGACATGCTCTTCGTCCTCGCCAATTCGCTGACGGGCGGCGTCCGCCGCGGGCTGGCTGCCACAGGCGGCATCATGGCAGGCGGTGCGGTGCATTCGGCCTATGGTGCGGCCGGCGTCGGCGTGCTCGTCACCATGCTGCCGCAGCTCTTCAACCTGCTGCTCTTTGCCGGCGTTGCCTATATGATCTGGATCGGCGTTTCGCTGATGCGCAGTTCGATCACTGTGGAGGCGGTCGGGCCGGCGACGGCGCGCTCCGCCTGGCGCGCTTTCCGTCAGGGCGCCGTCACCTGCCTCGTCAATCCCAAGGCCTATATTTTCATGTTCGCCGTCTACCCGCAGTTTCTGAGGCCGGAATACGGTCCGGTCTGGATGCAGGGCCTGATCATGGGTCTCATGACAGTCACTACGCAGTTCGCCATTTACGGCACGCTGGCGATGACAGCCGGCCGCAGCCGCGACCTGCTGGTCGCAAATCCCGACGCCACGGCCTTTGTCGGCCGCTTCGCCGGGCTGCTGCTGGTTGCGGTCTCCGCCTTCAGCCTTTGGCAGGGTTGGAAAACTGCATGAGTCGCCAGTGCTTATCACATTGTTTTTATGACCCTCCGGCAAAACGTGACCGCCTGGACGCATGGAATTTTGTCATTCTGCCGGTGCAGATTGGCAACTGGCCGTTTTGGCCCCAGGAACAACGCAGAGAAATGGAGAGGAAATATGAACTGGAAAGCAGTAGCTGCCGCCGCAGCGATGGCCGGCTTGGCCGTGGGTTCGGTGACGGCCGCCGACGGCACGCAAGATTCGCGCGTCGCGCAGATGAAGCAGATGGGTGGATCGACCGGCGCGCTTTCAGCCATCGCGAAAGGCTCCAAGCCCTATGATGCCGAGGCAGTGAAGGCGGCGCTGACGACGATTGCGACGACTGCCAAGGCCTTCCCCGACCAGTTCAAGCCCGGCAGCGATATGAACGACCCTGGGGCCAGCCCGAAAATCTGGGAGAACATGGAGGACTTCAAGGCTCGTTCCGAAAAGCTCTCCGCCGATGCCGAAACCGCTCTCGCTCAGCTGCCGGCTGATGCCGCAGCCGTCGGCGCTGCGGTCAACACGCTCGGCGCCAATTGCGCTGGCTGTCACAAGGCCTATCGGCTTAGTAAGTGAGCGATAGGCCTGTCTGAGCAAGTCCAGCAAAACTGCGGAGCGGTTTTGTGTTTGGAATTGCGCAAAAGCGAAAATGATCTGGACACTCGATTCGCGCTGCACTTGCCGCCGGCGCGGATCGCATTATTGTCCGCTCGTGCGGACCGGTCGCGGATCGACCGGAGAGGAATGTCTTCAAAGGGGAGGCGGCGTATGGTCCGTAGGTTCATCCGGTTTCTGCTCTGTCTGATCGGCGTCGCCGTGCTCGGCGGTGGCGCCTTCTATCTCGTCACCGCGCCCGATCCGCTGCCGGAGAGCCACTGGGCCAACCTCGGTGCGCCGGACACGGCAAACGGCGAGATGGTTTTCTGGACGGGCGGCTGCGTCAGCTGCCATGCTGCGCCCGGTTCCGAAGGCGATGCCAGGCTGACGCTGTCGGGCGGTCTGGCGCTCAAGAGCCCTTTCGGCACTTTCCACGCGCCCAACATCTCGCCGGATGAAAAGGCTGGCATCGGCGCCTGGACGCTCGCCGAGTTCGGCAACGCGATGAAGCGCGGCGTCGGCCGGGGCGGGGAGCATCTCTATCCGTCCTTTCCCTATGGTTCCTATGCGCGCATGAGCGACAAGGACGTCAACGATCTCTTCGCCTTCCTGAAGACGCTGCCGAAGAGCGCCAACGTAACGCCTCCGCATGAACTGCCCTTTCCCTACAACGTCCGCCTGGCGCTCGGCGGCTGGAAATTTCTCTATCTCAACGATCAGCCGCGCGTCGCGCTCGCCAGGGGCGACGACAAGATCAAGCGCGGGCAATATCTCGTCGAAGGCCCCGGCCATTGCGGCGAATGCCACACGCCGCGCGATGGGCTCGGCGGCTTCCAGGCAGATCAGTGGCTCGCCGGCGCGCCCAATCCGGAAGGCAAGGGCCGCATACCCGATATCACCCCGGCCTCCGAGAGCATCGGCGGCTGGAGCGAGGCGGACATCGTCAACTACCTCGAGACCGGCTTCACGCCCGATTTCGATTCCGTCGGTGGCCAGATGGTCGACGTTCAACAGAATATCGCCCGCCTGCCGGCCAGCGACCGCGAGGCGATCGCCGCCTATCTGAAGGTGGTGCCGGGGCGTTAGCGCCTTTGCAAAACCGACGCCTCTTTACAGGGAGGTGGGGCCTGGCATCAGATCATAGGGGTGGCGCCAGCCGGCCATGTTGCTGATCCGGTCTTTCCAGGCTGCGATGGCCGGATAAGCGCTGTGATCGATCCCGGTATCCTCCGGCATGAAGACATAGCCTGCCAAAGAGAGGTCCGCGATCGTCAGCCGGCCGCTGACCATGAAGGCCCGGCCTGTCAGGTGTTCGTCGACAATGGCATAGGCAGCTTTGGCCCTCAGTCTTAAAAACTCGGTGACCGGTGTCTCGCCGCTCTTCTGGAGGCCGTAGATGAACCTCAGCGTCGCGTAATAGCTGGTGAATTTGTGGTTATCGAAGAGAATCCAGCGCATGATGTCTCGCCGCTCTTCGGCTGTCTGCGCCCCAAACTGCCCTGTCACCTCCGATAGATAATCCAGGATGATTCCCGATTGGCTGATCTTCGTGTGCCCATGTTCGAGCACAGGCGCCTCGCCCTGTTCGTTTACGGTTTTCCGCCATTCTTCGGTTCGCGTTTCGCCGCCCAGATAATCCACGAAAACGCTTTCCCACTCGATGCCGGCAAGCGCAAAGAAGAGCGCGACCTTGTAACAATTCCCCGAGAGAGCGAAGCAATGGAGTTTGAAATCAGGCATGAAAGTTCCTTATAGGACAAAGACTTGAAGCGTCGGCCGAGCGAATTTGAAGGATCGCGAAGCGCTTCAGGCGATCGACTGCATGTAACGCATACCGGTAACGGGACGCGGGGTAAAATCCATCTGTTCGTAGAAGCGGTGCGCCAGCACGTTGCCGGTCGCGGCGCTGACGGAGAGGTAGCCGCAGCCGGCATTGCGCGCGGTCTCGCGCGCCCGGTCGACGAGCAACTGGCCGGTGCCGTGGCCGCGATGGCCATCGCGCACGAAGAGATGATGCAGGTCCATGCCGCGCTTGCCTTCCTGCGCCCTGTAGAGCGGCACGAGAATGGCGTAGCCGATCAGCCCTTCGCCGGTCTCGGCCACAAGCGCGGTAATCCAGGGCAGCGGGCCGAACAGGTCGCGTTCCAATTGCTCCGGCGTCGCAGCGGCCGCATCGCCGTGATGGGCGGCAAGCAGGGCGATCATTTCGTTGAGCTCTGGCAGATCGCGCGGCTTGGCGGTGCGGATCGTCACCACCGATGGGCGCATCAGTGAAATTTCGCTGTCTTCGATGTCGGTCATGGTCTTCGCGTCCTTCGATAATCTGCCGTCAGGACGCTGCCGATACAACAAAGCCGCCTGACGGCGGCTTGTTGACAATATGATCTGTCCGGCCGCCCTTTACAGGTACAGCCAAAAATACGAGCGGCTCTGGTGCACGTTTTTGATCATAGAGCATCAATCGTCGCAAACGCGGCGTTTGTCAATGGCAGATCGCCGAAGCGTCATCGATCCGCCGGTCTAGCTGTTCATCCGGGGCCGAAAGCGAAAAAAGCCGGCCGTTTGCGCTTGGCTCCATGCTCATGATAGGGTACCCCCCTATACTAAAATGAGAACCTTCCATGTCGCACACCACCCTGCAGAAGAAGAAGCTCATCGCCCGCATCAGCCGTCTGAAAGGGCAGATGGAGGCGGTCGAACGGGCACTGGAGGCCGAGCGCCCCTGCGGCGAAATCCTGCAGCTGCTCGCTTCCGTCCGCGGCGCCCTGACCGGGCTGACCGGCGAGGTGCTGGATGATCACCTGCGCGAACATGTGCTGAATGCCGAGGATGATAGGGCGAGGGCTGAGGCGGTCGAGGAAATATCCGAAGTCTTGAGAACCTATATCCGCTAGAGCCAGTGATGCGGATTTCCAGGAAACTGAAAAAACCAGAAACTTGGGGCGGCTCTGAAAGCCGAATCGCTCCAGCGTGACGAAGGAGCCTGTAATGAGTGCCGGAATAGATAAAGCTGCGATGAGCCGCCTGCAGCACGACCATGTGTTCCTCGGCGCCGATCACGCGCGCAACGAGCGGCGCATCTGGCTGGTGATCGCGTTGACGGCGGTGATGATGGTCGCCGAAATCGCCGCCGGCAGCGTCTACGGCTCCATGGCCCTCGTCGCCGACGGCTGGCACATGTCGACCCATGCCAGCGCTCTCCTGATCTCCGCACTTGCCTATCTCTTCGCCCGCAGGCAGGCGCGAAATCCGCGCTTCACCTTCGGCACCGGCAAGCTTGGCGATCTCGCCGGCTTTGCCAGCGCCATCGTCCTTGCCCTGATTGCCCTGCTGATGGCCTGGGAAAGCCTGCTGCGCCTCTCCAATCCGGTGCCGATCGGTTTTGCCCAGGCGATCGCGGTCGCCGTCATCGGACTTGCCGTCAACCTCGCCAGCGCTTGGCTGCTGGCGGGCGGCGGTCACGCGCATGGCCATCACGCGCACGGACACCACGCGCATGGGCACCACGCACACCACCACGCCCATGGTGGCCATGGCGACCATGCCCACCACCACACAGAGGCCGGCGACAACAATATTCGCGCCGCCTACCTGCATGTCATGGCCGATGCGCTCACCTCCGTGCTCGCCATCGCGGCACTCACCCTCGGCAGCCTTTATGGCTGGCTCTGGCTCGATCCCATCATGGGCATCGTCGGCGGGCTGGTCATCGCCAACTGGTCCTGGAGCCTGATGAAATCTTCCGGAGGCGTGCTTCTCGACGTCGTGCCGGAAGGTGAGACGCTGCCGGGCGAAATCCGCGAGGCCATCGAGACCGAGGAGGACCGGATCACCGATCTGCATGTCTGGCAGGTCGGCCCCGGCCATCACGCGGCGATCGTTGCCGTCGTCACGTCGCAGCCGCGCGAACCGGCCTTCTACAAGGGCAGGCTTTCGGCGCTCGAAGAATTGTCGCATGTGACGGTCGAGGTCACGCGCGCCGCCTGATTGGCGAAGTTGCCGCGCGGACGAACAAGGTTGTCGAGCGGACGAGATGCCGCCGCAATCGGTCCTTAGCTCTGTCACCGACTCGCCGGAGGATTTCATGGATATCAGTCTTACTCGCCGCACGCTGATCGGCTCGGCACTCTGCTTGCCAGCCTTGGGTCTATCCGCACTGGCGCTTCCCGCCGATGCGCAGGAGAGTGCCGGGGAGGGCGACGACAATATCGAGCGGCGGCTTGCCGCGCTGGAAAAACGCACCGGCGGCCGTCTCGGCGTCTCGGTGCTCGACACCCAGACGAGCATTTCCTTCGGCTATCGTGGCAGCGAGGCCTTTCCAATGTGCAGCACCTTCAAGGCGCTGGCCGCCGGCTTCGTGCTGGCCCGCGTCGACAAAGGCGACGAAAAGCTCGACCGGCGGGTGACTTACGGCAGGGACAAGCTGGTCGACTATTCGCCGCTCAGTGAAAAACACGCCGGCGTCGACGGCATGACGATCGCCGAACTCTGCGAGGCGGCGGTGACCGTCAGCGACAATACGGCCGGCAACCTGCTGCTCGAAAGCTTCTGCGGCCCGCCGGCGCTGACCGACTGGCTGCGTTCGATCGGTGACGGCACGACGCGCCTCGACCGCACCGAACCGACGCTGAACGAGGGCAGAAAGGGTGATCCGCGCGACACGACGACGCCGGACGCAATGCTCGACACGCTCGGAAATCTGACGCTCGGCTCGGTGCTCACCGAAGCCTCTTCGGACAGGCTGATCGCCTGGCTGGTGGCAAGTTCAACAGGCAAGGAGCGGCTGCGGGCGGGCCTGCCTCAGGATTGGAAGGTCGGAGACAAGACCGGCACCGGTCCGAACGGCTCACTCGGCGACATCGCCGTGATCTGGCCGCCCGACCGCGGCCCGATCGTCGCGGCCGTCTATATCGCCGAGGCAACCGCGCCGGTGAAGGATCTCAATCCGATCTTTGCCGAAGTCAGCAAGATGATCACCGAGATGGTGTGACGCAGGTAATGCGGAGGGCATGATCGACAGCTGTTCGGTTTGAGCCGGAGAAAGACCTTCCCTACAACTATCTCCCAAGTGACCACGCTGCAACTGTTGGCACGTTGAAGCCCACACCCATGGCCGCCCCCCTTGGACGCCTCGGCGTTCGTCACACCGACGACGTGTGGGACAGCTGCGCGAAACGCTCCCGCTCAGACGGCGGCGATGTCATCCGTCGTTTCGCTGCCGTCAGTCTCGATGCCGGCCATCTCGCGCTTGATCTGCTCTGCGATCTCCTTTTCGATTGCCGCGCGCTGGTCGGCAGGCATGGCGGCCAGATCGGCTTCGGTGAGATCGTGCTGCTCCAGGTAGCGGGCTCGGATATACTCCGCCGGCGTCATGTTGCCCCATTCGGAAAACTCGTCGATCAGGGACTGGTGCACCGCGCCCGCCGCTGCCTCCTTGTCCGAAGGTGCATCGATATAGGGGCCTTCGGTGCTTTGAAGAGCCCAGACAGTGTTGGCGATCGACGGCGGCGTGCTGCTTGGTTCGAGACCGGGCCCGCCACTGCGGGCGGCTGTGGTGAATTCCGTCGTCTGTTGTTTCTTGGATTTGGGCTGCTGATCGAAAAGGCCGCCGATCCCATAGTAATTGCGAATATTGCTACTGATTTCCATAAAAATCTCCCCATAAAACGGGGAGACAATGGCGCGGCAACCCTGCCTAGAACTTGCGCCGGCTCTTCCACTCGAGAAAAGCAGCTTCCCATCACGGCAGCGTGTAGGCGATGACATAGTCGCCGGGCTTGGTGCCGACAGAGCCGTGGCCGCCGGCGACCATGACGACATATTGCTTGTTGTCATCGGTCGTATAGGTCATCGGCGTCGCCTGGCCGCCGGCCGGAAGCCGCGTCCGCCAGAGTTCGTGCCCGTTCGTCACGTCGTAGGCGCGCAGATAGTTGTCGACCGCCGCGCCGAGGAAGGCGACTCCGCCCTTGGTCAGCATCGGGCCGCCGATGCCGGGCACGCCAAGCTTGAAGGGCAGCGGCAGCGGCGTCATATCGCGGACGGTGCCGTTCTTATGCATGTAGGCGATCTTGCCGGTGCGCAGGTCGACGCCTGTGACATAGCCCCATGGCGGCGCCTGGCAGGGGATCTGCAGAGGCCCGAGGAAGGGTCCCATGAAGACGCCGTAGGGCGCGCCGTCATTGCGGTTGAGCCCCTGTTCGCTGCCCTTCTCGTCCTGGCCTCTCGGCGGAATATCGGCAGCCGGCACCAGGCGGGAAGTGAAGGCGAGATAGGTCGGCATGCCGAACATGATCTGCCGCTCCGGATCCACCGCCACCGAGCCCCAGTTGAAGGTGCCGAAATTGCCGGGATAGACGATCGTCCCTTCGAGCGACGGCGGCGTGTAGCGGCCTTCATAGCGATAGCGGTGGAAATCGATGCGGCAGAGGAGCTGGTCGAACAGCGACACGCCCCACATGTCCTTTTCCTTAAGCGGCTCGGGCGAGAAGGTGAGGTCGGAGATCGGCTGCGTCGGCGCGGTGTGGTCGCCAGAGACCGCTCCGCCGGGGGCCGGGATTTCCTTGATCGGGATGATCGGCTCGCCGCTGCGCCGGTCGAGCACATAGAGATCGCCCTGCTTCGTCGGGCCGACGAGGGCTGGAACCACAGTGCCGTCAGGCTTGGTAAGGTCGATGAGTGCGGGCTGCGCCGGGACGTCCATGTCCCAGAGATCGTGATGCACGGTCTGGCGCACCCAGCGCAGCTGGCCGGTGGCGATGTCAAGCGCGACGATCGAGGAGGAGAATTTCTCGACATTGTCGCTTCGGTTGATGCCGATCTGGTCCGGCACCTGATTGCCGAGCGGGATGTAGACCATGCCGAGCGACTCGTCGACGCTGAAGACCGACCAGCTGTTCGGCGAGTTGGTCGTGTAGGTCTGGCCCTCGGCGAGCGGTGTCGTCACATCAGGGTTGCCGGAATCCCAGTTCCAGACCAGCGCGCCGGTCTTGATGTCGAAGGCGCGGATGACGCCGGATTGCTCCTCGGTGGAATAATTGTCGTTCACCGCCCCCCCGACGATGATCTTGCCGGCCACCGCGACCGGCGGCGAGGTGGAATAATAATAGCCGGCCGGATTGAAGCGCATGCCGGTTTCCAGGTGCAGCACGCCCTGATCGGCAAAGCTGGTGCAGACCTTCCCGTCGGCCGCATCGAGCGCGATCAGCCTGGCGTCCGAGGTCGGCAGGTAGACACGCTCGGCGCAGGGCTGGCCGGCGGCGGCATCGGGATCGGCATAATAGGTGACGCCGCGGCAGGTCTGATGCTGACGGTTGGGATTCATGCCCGAGTTCGAGTCGTATTTCCATTTCTCCTTGCCGGTCTTGGCGTCGAGCGCGATCGCCCAGTTATGCGGCGTGCAGAGATAGAGCGTGTCCTTCACCTTGAGCGGCGTCACCTGATAGGTCGTCTCGCTGATATCCTCCGGCCGCTTGACGTCGCCGGTCTGATATCTCCAGGCTTCCTTCAGCGTCGAGACGTTCTCGGCGGTGATCTGGTCGAGCGGCGAATAGCGCTGGCCGAAGGGGGTGCGGCCATACTGGTGCCATTCTCCATCAGGCACGCTGCCGCCGACGGCCGGGCTGGCCGCGACCTGATCCTTCGGCAGTTCGCCGGCCAGATCATGCGGGTCTGTTGTCATCGAATAGACGGCGACGAGGATGGCGAGAATGACGGGCACGGCGAGCGGCCAGGGATTGGCGCCGTAGGCGATGCCCGTCGGGCTGCGAAAGCCGAGCGGCCGGCGGATCCAGGGCGTCAGCAGCCAGAGGCCGAGAAGAATGATGACCTCGCCGCGCGGCCCTAGCTGCCACCAGTCGAAGCCGACCTCCCAGACCGCCCAGGCGAGTGCGGCGACGACGAGCACCGCATAGACCCAGAGCGCCGCCGCCTTGCGCATCAGCAGCAGCCCGGCAGTGACGAGAAACATCAGGCCGGCGAACAGATAGAAGACGCTGCCGCCGAGCGTCACGAGCCAGAGGCCGCCGCCGCCGAGCGCAAGCCCGATGATGATGAATAGGATGAAAGTGACGATGATAGCCATGGCGGTTCCTAATCACTGCTGGGATTGGTCAAGCGCGTGCGGGGATGGCTGTCCGGGGGTCGGCGGTTCGTCTGTGCCGATGCCGGTGAAAAGCAGGAGAATGACGATCAAGACGATTGCGGCGCCAGCGGTGATCAGAAGGTTGTTCTTCTTCATAGGCAGATCCCTCGCAAGAGCGTTCTCAACCCCCGGTGCAGAAAATAGTTCCCATGTCGGAAATGTCAGTCCGTTATCGACTGAATTTTTCCTCCGATCGGCGGGTCCGATCCGGCCAATGCGGGGAGGCTACGCTTGCGATGCTGGCGACCCGCCCTTACGTGCCGCAGAAGGTCTGCAGCACCCGTTCTTCCGGCTTGGGCGGCTCCATATAGGCGGCGAATTCCGGCTGATCCTTGTAAGGCTTCGAAAGCACCGAGAGCAGCGCCTCGAACAGCGAGAAATCGCCGTTCTCGACCGCGGCCTCGATCGCCTGTTCGACCCGGTGATTGCGGGGGATGAAGGCTGGGTTGACGCTGCGCATGGTGATGGCGCGTTCGGCGGGTGTCTGCGGATCACGCGATAGTCTCTCGCGCCACTGCGCGAGCCAGGGACGGCAGGCCTCCGGCTCGCGGAAGCTGTCGGCAAAGGCTGGTTCTGCGGCGTCGTTGCCAGCAAGATCGGACAGCCGCCGGAACGCCAGGGTAAAATCGG
Source organism: Rhizobium bangladeshense (assembly GCF_017357245.1). Lineage (NCBI taxonomy): Bacteria > Pseudomonadati > Pseudomonadota > Alphaproteobacteria > Hyphomicrobiales > Rhizobiaceae > Rhizobium > Rhizobium bangladeshense. Next base: position 1,247,212 of record NZ_CP071612.1, read on the forward strand.
CGCCCTGCGCCTGCATCAGCGACAGCAGCGCCTGGACGAGGTCGAGATCGCCGTCTTCGTCTCCGGCAAGGCCGATCTTGTCTTGCATGCCGGCCAGCCACGCAGCCTGGAACCGCTCGCCATAGGCCCGGATCACCGCATTGGCCTTGTCGACCGCCTTGTCCGGCTCGGCGTCGATCAGCGGCAACAGCGTTTCGCCGAGCCGCGCGAGGTTCCACTGGCCGATGGCCGGCTGATTGGCATAGGCATAACGGCCATGTTGGTCGATCGACGAGAAGACGGTCGCCGGATCATAGGCATCCATGAAGGCGCAGGGGCCGAAGTCGATCGTCTCGCCGGAAACCGTCATATTGTCCGTGTTCATCACGCCATGGATGAAGCCGACATGCAGCCAGCGGGCGATCAGCGCCGCCTGGCGCTCAGACACCGCCGAAAACAGCGCGAGATAGGGCTCCTCCGCCTGCTTCAGCGCGGGATAGTGCCGCTCGATCACATAGTCGGCGAGCGCCCGCACGCCGTCTGTATCGCCCCTTGCCGCGAAATACTGGAACGTTCCGACCCGGATATGACTTGCGGCGACCCGGGTGAAGACCGCGCCCGGCAGCACCTCTTCGCGATAGACCGGCTCGCCCGTCGTCACGGCTGCCAGTGCCCGCGTGGCGGGAATGCCGAGCGCGAACATCGCCTCGCTGATGATATATTCTCTGAGCACCGGCCCGATGGCCGCCCGCCCGTCGCCGCGCCGTGAAAAAGGCGTCGGTCCCGCACCCTTCAGCTGGATATCGAAACGCTGGCCGCCGCGGGCGACCACTTCGCCGAGCAGGATCGCCCGCCCGTCGCCGAGCTGCGGCGAGAAGCCGCCGAACTGATGCCCCGCATAGGCCATCGCCAGCGGTTCGGCCCCTTCGGGGACGAGATTGCCGGAAAAGATCGCCGCCCCGTCGCGGCGCAGCGCCTCGACGTCAAGCCCGAGCTCGGCGGCAAGCGGTTCGTTGAGCTTGATCAGCCAGGGTTCGGTCACCGGGGTCGGCGCTTGCGGCGCAAAGAAGCGCTCGGGCAAGCCGACATAGCTGTTGTCGAACGGAAAGGCCGCGCCGGACCTGATTTTCTGCGAGGTCGAGGTCATCACTCATAGGTAGGGCCGGGGTGGCCGCAGCGCAAGCCGCTCCCGTGAAGCCAGGTCTTCAGGCCCCGGGGCAAGCTTCCGTTCGTCAGGCGATGCCCGCCAGGACGATCAAGCCGACGAAGGCTCAAAGTGGGGGCAAGCATCACGGTGGCGTAGGACAGTAAAAGCTGCCGCGACGATGATCACCGCGCCGAAAAGCAGTCCGATATCGCGAGTAGCCCTGAACGGCGATCATGACCGCGACTGCTGTTTCGAGCGCGCCGGCCACACGACGCCGCCACCTGGGGCAGTTCCAGTGAACGAAGCTGTCTTGCGCCGCGCGCGTCCCGGTGGAGTTGAACACGAGGCCTTCCCGCATAGGCGATCGCTCGAGGAGGAGTGCCCCGCTCATGGTTCAATATAGGCGGCAAGTTCTTCAGGCGTTCCCTGCGGAAAGGCTGCTTTCAGATAGTCCAGAAACGCCGAGACCCGCGCGCTGAGTAGCCGCCGTGTCGGATAGAGTGCCCAAAGGCTGGTCTCAAACTCTTCCACTTCGCCCCAGCTGACTAACGTGCCGGCGGCCAGATCGGAGTTGGCCAGGGAGAGGGGTAGACGCGCTGCGCCCACACCGGCGCGAACGGCATCGCGAACCATGATCAACGACGAGAGGCTCAGAACCGGCTTGGTCGCCAGGCGCGACTTGCCCGCGGGCGTCGCGACCTCCCACGATTCGGCCTGCGTCATCGATCCCCGGATCACGGCAGGAACGGGCTCGCGGCCAACTGGACGCGGCAGGTTGGGGCTTGCCACCACGACCAACCTGTCACGCAGGAAAACGCGCCCGACGAGATTTTCATCCGACTGCGGATTCACGCGAATGACCAAGTCGTAGGCTTCTTCGATCATGTCGACGGCCCGGTCTTCCGTCGTGATCTCAAGCTGAATTTCGGGGTATTTCAGGACGAATCCCGCTGCGAGCTTTCCCAGCGCTGTCTGGGAAAACAGCAGCGGCGCACTAATCCGTAATCGTCCCCTGGGGCTATGCCCGCCCGAGGCGATCGCCTTCGCCGTTTCATCAAGCTCGGTCAGCAGCGCGCCAGTCCGTTCGAACAGAGCGCGCCCCTCCTCGGTGAGCTTCAGCGTGCGCGCACCTCGCTCGAACAGGCGCAGATCGAGATCTGCCTCCAGCTCCGCCACGCGTCGGGACAGCGTCGCCTTCGGACGGTTCGCCGCCCGTGCGGCCTTGCCGAATCCGCCATGGCGGGCGACGAGATTGAAATCGGCAAGCGCGAGCAGGTCCATGTGTTCCACCGGCGAGACACTGCGTCCAAATACAGCGTCTATCGGGAATAATTTGGATCATTAATTTGGAGGGTGTCAACTGAAACCAACCGGAGTGACCCCCATGACCATTCTCGTTACTGGCGCCACCGGCCGCGTCGGCCGCCATGTCGTCGACCAACTCGTCCACCGCGGCGCAAAGGCGCGCGTACTGACCCGCGACGCTTCACGGGCCAATGTTCCGGCCGGCGTCGAAGTCGTCCAGGGCGATCTGCTAGACATCGATGCGGTGCGCAGCGCCTTCAACGGCGTAAGCACGCTGTTCCTTCTCAACGCCGTCACTGGCGACGAATTCACCCAGGCGATCATCACGCTCAATATCGCCCGCGAAGCGGGGATCGAGCGGGTGGTCTATCTTTCTGTGTTCGAAGCCGATCGCGCGGTGAACGTGCCGCATTTCGCCGTGAAATTCGGCGCCGAGCGCATGCTCGTAGAGATGGGCTTCAGCGCCACCGTCCTGCGCCCAACCTACTTCATCGACAATGAGCTGATGATCAAGGACGTGATCCTGGGCCACGGCGTCTATCCGATGCCGATCGGCAGCAAGGGCATCGCCATGGTGGATGCCCGCGACATCGCCGAGGTCGCCGCGATCGAGCTGATCCGTCGCGATACCGCGCCCGGCAAGCTGCCGATCGAGACCATCAACCTGGTCGGCCCCGACACGCTGGCGGGTACCGATGTGGCCAAGATCTGGTCGGACCTGCTGGGCCGCCCGATCATCTATGGTGGCGATGATCCAAGCGGGTTCGAGCGGAACGTGGCGAGCTTCATGCCGAAGTGGATGGCCTATGAAATGCGGCTGATGGCCGAGCGCTACCTCAGCGACGGCATGATCCCTGAAGCCGGCGACGTCCAGCGCCTGACCCAGATGCTGGGCCGCCCGCTGCACTCCTATCGCGACTTCGCGGCCGCGATTGCGACCGCCGCCTGAAGGCCGGGCACCCCGATCCGACGAGAAGGAGATCCATCATGATCTATTCAACCGCCACCGTGCCGGTGAACCGCCCCGGCGAAATTGAGTTAACCCGTGAGCAGGTCTGGAAGGGCCTGGAACGAAAGGCGCGTGACGCGCGCCTGTTCCTGCCTGCCGGCCTCTGCACGCGCTGCGATGTGATGGAGGAGAGCGCAACCCATTTCGTGCGTGAAGCCACCATTGGCGGCGCTGATCTGCGCGAGATCATCACGCTTGAGCCGCAGCGCAAGGTCACCTTCTTCCAGGCGATCGGTCCGCGCGAAGGCGTCATCATCAATGAGCTGTTCGAGGACGAGGCCGGCCAGCTTCAGCTCAAATTCTACTGCTACCTGGGCCTGCGCGACAAGCAGGCGGGTGGTCCCGAGGAGCAGGCCGAGCAGGCGCAGTTCGACAGCGACAAGGGCTACAAGGCCGCCCTGCAGTCGACGCTCAAGCGCACGCGCGAGCTGCTCGCCGACGGCGCGCTCTGAGCCCGCGCCACGGTTCATCTCAAGCCACGGACAAGGAGATATTCCATCACCGATGTCTGGTCCCCAATGCGGCAGCTTCGAGCTGCCGCATCGCTGCGCCGATGAAGCCGGTGCGCCTGCGGTCCTTGCGGAAAGGTCATACTAATATCCTGCGCTCGATACTTCCTCTTGGCGGGCATGAAAGGCCCCGTCACGAAGATCGCCCCGATGCAAGTAATCGTGATCCGCCTTTACCTCTCGTCAAAGCTGCTTTGCCATAAAGGACATAGCGCCGCCATGATCAGGGGCGTATAGCAGATCGTCTCCCTTGGCCATGCGCCATGTCATCCCCGCGGCCTTGCTGCTTCCTCTGCTCCGCCGCGCCACCGCGAGTGATACCGGACGATGTCGGATCAGATTTACCAGGCGCCGACGGTTCCGCGCGCCGCGCCCAATTTCCGCGTGATCGCGATGATCGTCGCGAGTGCGATGCTGATGGAAAATATCGACGCCACCGTGCTGGCGACCGCACTGCCCACCATGGCGCGCGATTTCGCCGTCAACGCACCGGCCATGTCGATCGCGCTGACTTCCTATCTCCTGAGCCTGGCGATCTTCATTCCGGCAAGCGGCCGAATGGCCGACAGCTTCGGCTCGCGCACCGTTTTCCGCGCCGCCATTGCAGTGTTCGTCATCGGCTCCATCCTCTGTGCGCTCGCGCCGTCACTGCCCTTCCTGGTGCTGGCGCGGCTGCTGCAGGGCATGGGCGGCGCTATGATGATGCCGGTCGGCCGCCTGGTGCTGATGCGCAGCGTCGCTCGCAAGGATATGGTCAGCGCCATGTCCTGGCTGCTGGTGCCGGCGCTGATCGGCCCGATCGTCGGCCCGCCGCTCGGCGGCTTCATCGTCACCTATCTTGACTGGCGCTGGATCTTCTACATCAACGTGCCGATCGGCATTGTCGGCATGATCTTCGTCTCGATCTATATCGATGAGGTGAAGGGCAAGGCAACCGGCCCCTTCGATACGCTCGGCTTCATCCTCTCCGGCATCTCGCTCGGCTCGCTGCTTTTCGGCTTCGAAATGTCGAGCCATGAAGGTGAGGGGGCCTTTTCGATCTTCCTGATCGCCCTTGGTCTCATCTTCGGCATCGCTTATCTCAAACATGCCCGCAGGCATCCTTCGCCGATCATGGATTTCTCGCTGATGAAGGTGCCGAGCTTCGGCACCTCCGTTATCGCCGGCTCGCTGACGCGCATCACCCAGGGCGCCCAGCCCTTCTTGCTGCCGCTGCTTTTCCAGATCGGCTTCGGCCTGTCGGCAGCCGCCGCCGGCCAGATCGTCATCGCCACCGCGCTGGGCGCGCTCGCCATGAAGCCGATGGCGAAGCTTGTCTTCAGCCGGCTCGGCTTCCGCAGAAGCCTCGTTCTCAACGGCATCCTCGGCACGGCCGGCTACGCCCTCTGCGCCGCCTTCAGGCCGGACTGGCCGATGCCGCTGATCTTCGTCGTCCTGGTGCTCAGCGCGTTTTTCCTATCGTTCCAGTTCACCGCCTACAACACCATTGCCTATGACGAGATCGAAAGGGAGCGGATGAGCTCGGCCACCAGCTTCTACACCACCTTCCAGCAGCTGATGCTGTCGCTCGGTATCTGTATCGGGGCCTTGGCGCTGCATGGCTCCATGGCCTTGTCAGGCGCCGAAACGCCTGATCTCGGCGATTTCTCCACCGCCTTCATCGTCGTCACCATCATCTCGATCACTGCAACCGTCTGGAACCTGCGCTTCTCGCCGGCTGCCGGCGAGGAGATCAGCGGCTATAAGGCGCGACGGACGAAAGACGCCGCCGGAGCCTGACGCCGCCTTTCCTTCCTCAGATGTCGAGCAGCGCCCGCAGCCGCTGGCGTCGCGATGGCCGGCCTTCGCGCCGGTCCGCCTCGATCCCGTAGGCAATTGGTCCGTCGAGGCCGCCGAAGGCTGCAAGATCGATGTCTCGCAGCGCTACTTCTACCGCCGCTTCGGCCTCGGCGGGCCTACGCCATCCCGTGATCGCAAGCCACAGATCACGCCAGCCTCGCTCGCGCCGCGCCATCCCCACCATCCTCATCGTCCAGCCCTCCCTGCCGGTCTCACGCCGCCTGCGGCAGGCATGCCTCGCAGATCGCCGCGACATGGCGATGGTCGGTGCCGCAGCAACCGCCGAGCACGCGCAGCTCAGGCATGCGATCAAGAAGTTTGCGGTATCGCCGACCGAGATCGTCGGGATCGCCCGCGTCCAGTGTCTCGCTATTGTCCAGCTGCGCGTGACTCATGGTCGAGGCGTTGGCGCGGATGCCGAAGATACGCTTTGCCCAAGTGCTTGAAGGGTCGAGGGCGGATTCGAAATGCGTCGGGTGGGCGCAGTTGATCATGTAGTACGCCGCTGCTCCGCCGGTGGCCGCATCCGTGGTCTCGATCGCTTCCTGAATGCTTCGGCCCGTCACCAGCCTGCCGTCCGTCTCCAGCGTGAAGGAGATGGCGCAGGGCATGGCGAATGACTTTGCCGCACGCACCACGCCGATCGCCTCGTCGATATTCGTCAGCGTGAAGGCGCTCACCATATCCGCCTCCGTGCCGCCGAAGGTCTCGATCTGGAAGGCGTGATAGTCCTCCGCCTCGTGCGCGCTCATCATGCCCGCCTTGTAGCCATCTCCGCGCGGACCGATAGCGCCGCTGATGACGATCGGTTGCCCTGGCTGCTCATAGGCGTTGCGCAAGCCCGCAAGCAGCTCGACGGCTTGCTCATTCGCCGCCTTCAATGCTTCGCTCGTATAGCCGAGCTTTCGCCCCCAGTCCGGGTTTGCCCGCCACGTGGCGGTGTCGAGCACGAAGCCGGTGCCGTGCTGCCGTGCGATATTGAGGTAAGGGCGATAGTAGTTCCGCGTGCGCTGCCGACCGTCTTCGGAGGCCAGCAGTACGAAAGAGGCGAAATGTGGAAGCGCGATGCCATCGTGGAAGATCATCGTTGTTTCCATGCCGCCATCGGTCAGGAAGGTGCCGCCTTTCAGCTGCGGCAAGTCATGTCTATACTTTGCCATTGTTGAAGTTTCTCCCGTCGCGGCGCCTGGACTGGCTGCCGTCGATGAGTGATGTTCTGCCGCTTAATCGGCTGCCAAACTAGACGACTTGAGGTATACTGGCGGCTGTTTCGGTTTTACCGGTTGGAAATCAACTGCTTGGCGAGGCCGATGCTGGCGCGGACGGATACGGGTCTGACCCTGCGGCGCTCGGAACTGTACCGCAGGTACAGGAGGGGATATGCGAAAGGGAGAGGAAACGCGCAGCCGCATCCTCGATGTGGCCGAAGCGGCAGTCTTGCAGAAGGGTTTTGGCGGGACCTCCATCGAGGAGCTGATCGCCGAAACCGGGATCACCAAGAGCGGCTTCTTCTATCACTTCAAGGATAAGAACGAGCTCGCCAAGGCGCTGCTCAACCGCTACATCGAAAACGACGAGCGCATCTACGACGAGATATTCGGCCGCGCGCGCGATCTGATGGACGATCCGCTGCAATCCTTCCTGCTCGGCCTGAAACTCCTTTCCGAGCTGCTTGCGGATCTGCCGAATGGCCATCCCGGCTGCCTGGTCGCGACCGTCTGCTATTATGAGCGGCTGTTCGACCGGGAGATCCAGGAGACAAACCGCAATGCGGTTCTTGCCTGGCGGCGGCGCTTCGGCCGCATGCTGCGCGAAATCATGGAAGTCTACCCGCCGCGCGAGCCCGTCAATGTCGACCAACTCGCCGATATGGTTTCCTCTGTGCTCGAAGGCGGTATCGTCCTCTCGAAGACGCTGAAGGAGCCGAACACTCTGGCCGAGCAGGTGCTGATGCTGCGGACCTTCGTGCGAATGCTCTTTTTGCCGGCTGTCGAGCCTCCCCTCCCGGCCGTCAGGCGGGGCCAGGCCTTTGGCGCGGCCGGCAGCGGTCAGCCTTAGCCGTCCATCTCAGCCGCCAGTTCGGCGAGCTTGCGCACTGTGTTGAGATTGCGAGACGTTCCGGGCTTCAATGCCGGCAGCTTCAGCTTCGAGCGGCCGGAGCCGTTGGGATAGTGCACATAGATTTCCCGGCCGGCGAGCTGCGCTTCCTCGCCGTCAGGCGCAACCATCTTTTCCAGCGCATCGCGGGGTACCGCTTCTGGCAGAAAGTAGACGAGCAGGAAATTCGGCTTGGCATCGGGAAAGGGCGCTTCGGCGGCAATTGCCTCAAGTTCCTTCCGGCTGCGCACCATCACGCCCGGCGGCTTGCCCATCTTCTTGCTGAGCGCCTCGTCGAGCTTTTCCTCGACTGCATTTTCTTTCTCATCCGAGCGGAACAGCACATTGCCGCTCTGGATGTAGGTTTTCACGTCGCTAAAGCCGAGGCCCTCGCAGATCTCCTTGAGTTCAGCCATCGACAGTGAGCCGGTGCCGCCGACGTTAACGGCGCGGAGGAGGGCGATGTAGACGGGCATTTCTCTCTCCCTTGACCTTGTGCCGTGTGGCACGGCACGCCCTCAACGCTCACACCTTCCCCGCCACCTTGATGGCAAACGCGTACTCGAATGCAATCTCCTCCAACCGCTGGAACCGGCCGGAAGCGCCTCCATGGCCGGCATCCATGTTCGTCTTGAGCAGGATCGGCGCCTCGCCGGTCGTCCTGTCGCGCAGTTTCGCCACCCACTTGGCCGGCTCCCAATAGGTGACGCGCGGGTCTGTCAGGCCGCCGAGCGCCAGGATCGGCGGGTAAGCTTTGGCACCGACATTGTCATAGGGCGAATAGGCTGCGATCTGCTCGTATTCTTCCTTGCTTTCGATCGGATTGCCCCATTCCGGCCATTCCGGCGGAGTGAGCGGCAGGGTGTCGTCCAGCATGGTGTTGAGGACGTCGACGAAGGGAACGGCGGCGATGATGCCGGCGAACTTCTCCGGCGCCATATTGGCGACAGCGCCCATCAGCATTCCGCCGGCCGATCCGCCCTCGGCGATGATCTTCGCGTAAGATGTGAACTTCTGTTGATTCAGATAGTCGGCCGCGGCGACGAAGTCCTTGAAGCTGTTCGTCTTCTTTTCCATCTTGCCGTCCTCGTACCATGCAAAGCCCTTGTCCTTGCCGCCGCGGATATGGGCGATGGCATAGACGAAGCCGCGGTCGGCGAGCGACAGGCAGTTGGTGTTGAAGCCGGCCGGAATGGTGATGCCGTAGGCGCCATATCCATAGAGCAGGCATGGTGCCGAGCCGTCGAGCGGCGTATCCTTGCGGTAGAGCAGGGTGATCGGCACCGTCTCGCCGTCCCATGCCGGCGCGAAGACGCGGCGGGTGACATAGTCGCCGGGATTGTGGCCGGATGGCACTTCCTGCGTCTTCAAGAGCGTGCGCTCGCGCGTCACCATGTTGTAGTCGTAAAGTTGCGACGGGGTCGTCATCGAGGAATAGGAGAAGCGAATGACATCGGTGTCATATTCCGCCGCACCCGAAAGCCCCAGCGAATAGGCTTCCTCGGCAAAGGCGATCGCATGTTCCTCGCCGCTCGCCCGGTCGCGGATCATGATCTGCGGCAGCCCGTCCTTGCGCTCCAGCCACAGGAGGTGGCGGGCATAGGCCATGTGGCTGATGATCAGCGTGCCGGGCTTGTGAGCGACGACTTCGCGCCAGTTTTCCTTGCCCGGATTGTTCACCGGCGCTTCCATGATCTTGAAATCCTTGGCGCCGCCGTCATTGGTGAGAATGTAGAAGACGTCGCCGCCCTCGGTCAGCGAATATTCGATGCCTTCCTCGCGCGCCGCCACCAGCTTCGGCTCGGCCATGAGGTCTTTGGTCGACAGCAGCCGGTATTCGCTGGTCTCGTGGTCGTGAATGTCGATATAGATGAAGTCGTCGAGCAGCGAGCCGCCGACGCCCATGAAGAAGCCGGCATCGGCTTCCTCATAGACCAGCCGGTCTTCCGACTGCGGCCGGCCGACAATGTGGTGAAAGATTTTCGATGGCCGGTGATTCTCATCGAGCGCCGAATAGAAGAAGCTCTTGCCGTCCGGCGCCCAGACGCCGCCGCCGCCGGTGTTTTCGATTCGGTCCTCGAGGTCTTCCCCGGTCGCGAGGTCGCGCACCTTCAGCGTGAAGAACTCCGATCCCTTGTCGTCATAGCCCCAGATGCCGCGGCTGTGGTCGCTCGAATGGTCGAGGCCGGCGAGGCGGAAATAGGCCTTGCCTGATGCCTCCTTGTCGCCGTCGATGAGCACGGTGCGGATCGTCTCGTCGGCGACGTCGCCGTCGCGGGGAATGCGGAAATAGCGCGGCTGCTCGCCGCCGGTCACGTAAGATGTGCCATAGGCATAGGCGCCGTCCTTCACCGGCACCGAGCTGTCATCTTCCTTGATGCGGCCGCGCATTTCGGCAAACAGTGCCTTCTGGAGCGGCTTGGTGTCCTCCATCGCCGCATTCATATAGGCGTTTTCGGCTTCCAGATGCCGGCGGATCTCGGGGTCGAGGATCGACGGATCCTTGAACATTGCTTGCCAGTTGTCGGCGCGCAGCCACGCATAGTCGTCCGTGCGGGTAATGCCGTGGCGCGTATCGGAAACGGGCTTCTTCGGTGCGGCGGGCGGTGTCGGCAGGCTCTTGAAAACGGACAAGGAATTGGCTCCGGTGGGAAGGTCGGGTTGGCAAGAGATAGAGGCGCGCCGCTGCCGGATCAAGCGGCAAGGCTGCGCCAAGGGGTGCGGACGACCATTCACAGGCGAGGGGAAGCTCCGCCCGGCTTGCCTTGATGTCACCACAATATTTAAGAAAGTCCGCTATCTCAGAGCGAAATTTGCACGTGCCCAGCCCTCCGGCAAGCCGCCGCTGGCCGCATGAAGACTGTACAACAGCAAGGAAATTTCTCCGCAATGCCGAAACGTCTGCTCCTGCTTGTATCCCTGGCCAGCTTGGCTGCTCCCGCTTTTGCCGTCGATCCCGCAATCAAGAAGCAACTGGAAAAACTCGACCCCGCGACCCGCTTGGAACAGAGTTGCGATACTGAGGCGATGAGCCGCATCACGAAGGACAGCGCCGGCTTCAAGCCCGATAAGGTGATCGCCTATACGTTCAAGGATCCGATCGCCGGCGACAATTCCCTGCATGCGCCGGGCGCGGTCTTCCGCAGCAAGGGCGACTGGTACCATCTCTCCTTCACCTGCATCACCGGCCCGCAGCATATCAATGTGCGCCAGCTCGACTACCAGATCGGCGAGAAGGTGCCGCGCGATAAGTGGGGCAAATATTATCTCTACGATTGATGCTGTTGCATGTGTTCGGGCGAGTGCGGTGACATCCGGCCGCATGGCGTATGCAAAAGCAGCCGCTAAAGTCGATGGACTCGAATTGTAGAAGCCCCGATATGAACCGCATCCTTTTCGCTTCGGCGTTCCTTCTGGCCGCCATGCCGGCTGCTGCATCTGCGGACCAGTTGCCGTTAGTGCCGCCGGCCGCGGCCACTCCGGCACCGGCTGCTCCGCCGCCGAAGCCGTCGGCCGTAAAGCTCGTCGAGCCGCATCTGCATATCGCCCGTTCCAACATACAAGGCCATGCCCGCATCGCGCTGACCTTCGATGCCTGCATGGGGCAGGCGGACGAACGCATCCTTTCGACGCTGGTGCGCGAGCGCATTCCCTCGACGATCTTCGTCACAGCTCGCTGGCTGAAGCGCAACCCGCAGGCCCTTGCAGTCTTCCTGCAGAATCCCGATCTCTTCGAGCTCGAAAACCACGGCCTGAACCATATTCCGGCCGTCGACAGGCCGACGCTGATTTATGGCATTGCCTCGGCCGGCTCGCCGCAGGCGGTGCGGCGGGAGGTCGAAGGCGGCGCCGCCGCCATGATTGCGGCCCGCATTCCCGCACCGCACTGGTTTCGCGGTTCCACAGCCGAGTACGATCTGTCCGCCATCGGCGAGATCCGCGCCATGGGCTACCGCATCGCGGGTTACTCCGTGAACGGCGACGGCGGCTCGCTGCTCGGCGCCGCTATCACCGAAAAGCGTATCGCCTCCGCCAAGGACGGCGATGTCGTCATCTCCCACATCAATCAGCCAACCCATGCGGCGGGCGAGGGAGTGGCGAAGGCGCTGGTCGATCTCAAGGCCAAAGGCGTGCAGTTCGTCCGCCTCGACGACGTCGAGGATACCGGCGACGACAAGACAACGGAGTAGATCTACGGCTGAAGCTGTGCCGGGGGTATCATGGCACAGGAGCCAATGCGAAACCTCTATCTCAACTCATCCCCGATGCCCAACCTATCCTCGCCAAACCGCCGTATCCCCGGCCCCTCCCGGTCGAGCGCGAAATCTTCAAACCACTCGCGGTGGATCCCTGCAATCATCGCCCCGATCATCTGGGCGGCGAGATAGGAGAAGGTGATGCCGTTGCCGCCATAGCCATGGGCGGCGAAGACGTGCGGCATTCCGGGCAGGGGTCCGATCAGCGGCAGGCCATCGGCAGTTTCGCCGAAGGTTCCGGCCCAGGCGTGGGCGACGCGGGTATCGGCTTTCGGCCATAGCCGCTTCAATTTCTCCTGGATGGCGCTGATCTTGGCCGGCAGCTTTCGATCCCGCGCCGCGGCGTCGGTCGTACCGTCGTCCTCGCCGCCGGCGACGATGCGATTGTCAGCAGTCGTGTGCATGTAGAGGTGTGGATGGTTGTCCTCCCAGATCAGCGCCCTGTCGCGCCAGAACGTGGCGGGATCCTGCGGCACGGTGGCGAATGCCCAGCTCGAACTCGTGCGGTGCAGCTTCGGCATGTCGAGGCCCGGCATCGAATAGCCTGTCGCCAGCACGACATGCTGCGCCTCTATGACATAGGGGCCGTCCGTCTCGGCCGTGACGCAATCGCCCTCGCTGTGCAGCGCGGTCACGGAGGCGCCCATCAGTTGTGCCCCGCGCCGGATGGCCATCGCAATCAGAGCCCAGGTGAGCAGCAGCGGATCGGCCTCCGCCGAACCAGGCGAATAGATTGCCCCATCCCGGTCGAGCTCGAATTGCGTGAAGAGATCGGGATGCTCGAGATAGACGCCGGGCAGGCCGGCCCGCCGGCGAAGCAGGCGCTCTTCCCTTAGGTCGCGGGCGCCTTCCAGATTGCAGGCGAGATAAAGCGTGTTGCGCGGCCGGAAGCCGCAGGCGATTCCCTTCGCAGCGATCAGCTTCGAAAGGCCGGCGACGGCAGCGGCACTGCGGCGGTAAATTCCAGCCGCCCGTTCGAAGCCGTAATAAGCCTCGAGTTCCGTGAGCGTGCTGTCGATTTCCCATCGCAGCATTGCGGTGCTGGCGACGGTGCTGCCGAAGCCCGGCGCCTCGCGGTCGATGATAGCAACGGAGAAGCCGCGCGCCGTCAGGTGATCTGCGATTAGCGCGCCGGTGATACCGCCACCGATCACCGCGACATCTGTGGAAAGGCTCCCGGCCATCGGCCGCCATTGCGGACGTATGGCACTTTTTCTCCAAAGCGAACGGCCGCTGACCACCTGGTCATGATCGGATTCGTCGAGATGGAGATCGGACGCCACGGATGTCTCCTCGCTTGATCACTTAGGCAATTGCGGCTGCGGCCTTTCCTCGATCAGCAATTCCTCGATGATGGTCATGGCGATCAGTGACAGCGGCAGCGCCAGCATGGCGCCGACGGCGCCCCACATCCAGGTCCAGAACAGGATGGCGAGGAAGACGACAAACGGGTTGATTTCCAGCCGCCGCCCCATCACCGCCGGGAAGATGAGGTTCTCCATGACGAGGTGCACGGTGAAAAAGGCCGCGGCCGGTATCAGGCCGACAATGAAGCCGTCATAGGTGATGATGCCCGCGATGGCGACGGATAACGTCATCAGTGTGATGCCGAGATAGGGAATGAAGCTCGATACGAAGGCGAAGAAGCCCCAGAGCACCGGCGCCGACAACCCGCTTGCATAGGCGATGACCGTCATCACTACGCCAAGCCCGACATAGATCAGCGAGGCTGTGGCGAAGTAGAAGCCGAGCACCTGCTCGACGGCATTGATGATGCGGATCGCGGCCAGCCTCTGCGGGCGGGTGCGGAAGGTCATGATGATCGTCTTGCGCAGATTGACCCGGCTGGCGAGGAAGAGGAGCAGCGCTGCGAAGAAGATCAGCCCTTGTATCAGCGCCGGTGTCAGGCTTGTTGTCACCAGATGCAGTACGCTGCCGGTGTTTTCGAGCAGGGCGCCGATCGACATCGGCCCGCTTTCGAAGGTCGCCGGCGTGATGTGCAGCCATTCGATGCGCTCCAGGTAAGGCATGATCCGGCTTATCGTCCTTTCGACGAAAGCCGGGGCTTCATTGGCAAGCGTCGTTAGCGGATCGGCAAGCGAGCTGACCAGCAGGACGATGACCAAAGCGACTCCGCTTGACAGAAGGAAAGCGATTGCGAGCCTGGGCACACCCATTTTGCTCAGATTCTCGGCGGCGATGCCGAGGATCATTCCGACGACCACGGCAAGGGTGATCGGAATGAGGATCAGCGACATCATGTAGACGGCGGCAAGGCCGAGGATGCCGAAGATCCCGATGATCGCCCAAGCCATGCTGATATCGAGCCCGTCCTTTTCCAGCCTATGCACTGGCGGGGACGGCAGTTCCTCCGCTGCCTCCTGCAACGACTTGGCCCAGGCGCTGGTTTGGCGTTCGCCGATGGCGATCTTCTTTGCGTGCTTGCGGATGCCGTTGGCGATGCCCATTCCGTGAGTTTCCCGAAGCCCCATTGCTTCGCCACAAGAACGCGCTGATGCGGTTCCGGTTCCGCCGGCTCATGGCGCCGTCGGGGGTCCGCCTGCAGGCAGGTTGGTTGATCGCGGAGGCGTCCGCCCTTTCGTCGATAACCGTGCCGAATTGATCCTGCGCCGGAACAACCTCGCAGTCGCTGGCGTTCGACGTCAGAAGGAGATAGCCCATGATTGCAGATCCCGATCAGACGAAAACCACGCAGACCTATTCGACCGATCCTCCCTATGAGGACGAGACGAGGCTCAAAGCCGCCGATCAACGGCGGTGGCGGGTTTGGACTGTCCTTGTGGCGGGCGCGGCCGTTCTCGTCATTGCCGGCGTGAGCGCTGCGATCTGGCCCGATCCCAGCAACAATGATCCGACGGCGACAGCTTCGACCAAGCCGGATCCGATCAATGCGCAGCCGTCCGGCCCTGGCGCCTTCAACGATGATCCGGTCTCCGGCCCCGCACGGCCGCCCGAAGCGACGGACCGCTCGCCAACGCCGCCCGGAAGCGGCGGCTGAACGACGCAGCCGGGACAGAGAAGGTCAATAGCCTTCCAAGGCTCAGGCCGAAAGCGTCAGGCCGATGCCCCAGGGATCCCGGAGAAAGACGCCGCCATCGCGCTTCTCGCTCTTTACTTCCAGCGCGTCGAGCCTGGAGACCGCTGCATCAAGCGCCGCCTTGTCGTTGAAACGGATCCTGTAGTCAGAAAGCCCGGTCATGTTGTCGGTGCGGGCGGTGGCGCCTCGGCTATTCCAGATATTGGCAGCCAGATGGTGGTGGTAGCCGCCTGTCGCAAAGAAGCTTGCGCCGGGATAACGGGCCATCAGCTTGAGGCCGAGCACGTCGCGGTAGAAGGCGTCGGCTTGGGGAATATCGCCGACCTGCAGGTGCAGATGGCCGATCGCCGTTCCCTCAGCCATGCCTTCCCATCGATCGTCGGGCGCGCTGTTGTAAAGCGCCTGCAGGTCGAGGCGCTGCGTCGCCATCTCCACCATGCCGTCCTGGTGAAACTTCCATTCCTCGTGCGGCCGGTCGGCATAGATCTCGATGCCGTTGCCTTCGGGGTCGGAAAGATAGATCGCCTCGCTGACGAGATGGTCTGAGGCGCCGTCGAGCGCGACGTTGTTGTGAGCGGCATGGCGCAGCCAGCGCGCCAGTTCGTTGCGGTTGGGCATCAGGAAAGCGGTGTGGAAAAGGCCGGCGGCATTGCGCGGCGCGGTCGCGGCATTCCCAGCCGTCGTCAGCGTCAGCAGCGGCAGAGCGCCGACCCCGAGCACCTCGCCGCTCGCCGTCTCCTCGATGACCTTCAGGCCGAGCATCGACTGATAGAAGCCGGAAACCAGTCCGAGGTCGGTGACGACGAGATGTGCCTGGTCGATATAAGCAGGCCGCGTCAGCGCATAGGATGTTTCTTCTGTCATTAATTGCTCTCCTGCCTCTGCAGTTAAGGGCGTACCGGCGGTGGCGGCAACCATGCCGCCCGTAGCAAGCCCGAGGAAGTGTCGCCGGTTCATTCGCCTGATCTCCTCGGTTGCCGTACTTAACCCCTATATGGCCTATCTCGATTGTTCACAGAAGGCTCGTTTTTGAGGATGAAGCGTTGAGCAGGCGTTGACGATGACCTGCGCCCGCTTGATCGGGATCAACGCGCCCATATCTTCATAGGAGCAAGCTTGTGCATCTCAGTCATGGAGGGAAGCCATGTACAGGAAGATCATCGTGGCGATCGCGCTCAGCAGCCTCAACAGGGGAGAAAACATTCTCCGCAAGGCCGCGTCGCTGCTCGACGCGGGCGGCGAGATCGTCGCGCTGAACGTCGTCGAGGATGTGCCGACCTACGTCGCGATCGAATTGCCGGCCAATATGCTCGAGGACGCCATGAAGGACGGCCGCGACAAGCTGGAAGCGCTGGTCGCTGCAACCGGGGTCGCGGCAACGATTGACATCCGCAGCGGACCGCCGGCCAAGGCCATCATCGCGGCCGCCGAAAGCCACCACGCTGACCTGATCATCCTCGCCTCGCATATTCCGGACTTCTCCAACTACTTTATCGGTGCCACGGCCGACCGTGTCGTGCGTCACGCCAAGTGCTCCGTCCTGGTCGAGCGGCAGAAGATCTGAATTTGTGCCGCTCCATTGTCGAGTGATCTTTCGCGCCGCTGAGGAGCAGACCTCGTGCGGTCTGTCACGAAGATTTACCGCCGACCCGATGTGCCGCGGTTGCGCCTCCGTCCGTTCGGTGCCACCATCGAGGTCGGGTAAGAAACGGATTGGCGCGCATGGCCGAGTTCAACGGCATTCGCTGGGCTTACGACAGATATGAGCTGATCGCCGACGGCATCGTTCACGGCGTCGGTCTCGTTCTGGCGCTGATCGGCGCCACCGTTCTGATCTTCTACGCCACGGTCTGGAGCTCCCACGGCGCGCTCGCCGCCGCCTGGATCTATGGTGTCGGACTGGTGCTGACGCTTGCCATTTCCTTTTCCTACAATGTCTGGCCGGTCTCGCGCACCAAATGGTTCCTGCGCCGCTTCGATCATTCGGCGATCTTCATCCTGATCGCCGCCACCTATACGCCATTCCTCGAACGCGGCGCCGACGATCCGCTGCTCCTCTTCATGCTGGTGGCGATATGGCTGTTCGCTGCTGTCGGCATCGTGCTGAAATGCGCCTTTCCCGGACGTTACGACCGTCTCGCCATCCTACTTTATCTCGCCATGGGCTGGAGCGGCGTGCTGGTGGCGGGGCCTGTCGCCGCGCGCATTCCCTCAGCTTCTATGCTGCTGATCGTCATTGGCGGCGTCATCTATTCGCTCGGCGTCATCTTCCATGTCTGGGAGAAGCTGCGCTTCCAGAACGCCATCTGGCACGGTTTTGTCGTCATTGCCGCGGCCGTGCATTATTCAGCCGTCTTCACCTGTTTCAGCCTGCCAATGCCAGGCTTCTGAGCTGCGGCCGAGGCTATCCAGCAAGCCGTCCCTCTGTCGCACCCGGCGTTTACATCTTCTGAACTGCGGCGTATGCCAACCGTGGCAATCACTCCGAACCGGGCCACCATGACAGACGCCGTCCTTCTCCGCGACGCCACCGAAGCCGATCTTCCCAATATCCGGGATATCTACAATCATGCCGTCGAGCACACGACGGCGATCTGGAATGAGACGCTCGTCGATCTTGAAAACCGAAGGGAATGGCTGAGCGCGCGCAGAACGCGCGGCTTTCCGGTCATCGTCGCCGAGATCTCGGGCTCGGTCGCGGGCTACGCCTCATATGGCGACTGGCGCGCCTTCGAGGGCTATCGCCACACGGTCGAACATTCCGTCTATGTCCACAAGGACCGTCGCGGCGCCGGCATCGGCGAGGCCCTGATGCGTGAGCTGATCACGCGTGCCGCGGCCGCCAATGTCCATGTGATGATCGCAGGCATCGAGGCCGACAACGTGGCCTCGATCCGGCTGCACGAAAAGCTCGGCTTCCGCGTCGTCGGCAGGTTTTCCGAGGTCGGCACCAAGTTCGGCCGCTGGCTGGATCTGACCTGCATGGAACTCCGTCTGCCCGGGCGGACGGATTGACCGGTCAAATCCTTCGTGAACGGCGCTCGCCATCTTTTTATTGCAGCCTGAGCTGTGTAGAAAAGTGGAAGGCAGCCTGCTTCGAAATGAAGCCTGAAGGGTCATGGAGGTGAATAGTACAATGGCAACGCATCGATCGCCGCTCGGCCTCCTTGCCTTTCTTCTTCTCGCTTCTGCTCCAATCCCCACGCGCGCCGCCGATTGCGGGAGCACGGCCTCGCCAAAGCTCGACTGGCAGGAATGCTCGAAGAAAAACCTGATGTTGCAGGGCAGTGATCTCGAAGGCGCCAATCTCGCCGGCACGGATTTTTCGCTGACCGATCTCGCCGGCGCCAACGTCAAGTCCGCCAACCTCGAAAAGGCGACGCTGGTGCGCGCCTCGCTCGAGGGTGCACATGCTGAAGGCGCCAATTTCGCCAAGATCGAAGCCTATCGCTCCAGCTTCGCCAATGTTGCTGCGGACGGCGCCTCCTTTGCCGGCGCCGAACTGCAGCGCGCCAATTTCGCCGGGGCCCGGCTTACCGGCGCGAGTTTCGAAAAGGCAGAGCTCGGCCGCGCCGATTTCGACAAGGCGGTACTGACGGGGGTGAAATTCTCTTTCGCCAATCTCTCCCGCGTTGATCTCTCCAAGGCCACCTTCGAAGGCCCGCCGACGTTCGACCGCGCCTTCATGTTCCTGACCCGCATCGAAGGCCTTGACCTCTCGTCTGCCGCCGGGCTCGAACAGGCGCAGATCGACTTGGCTTGCGGCGATGCCTCGACCAAGCTGCCGTCCGGCCTCTTGACGCCGGCCACCTGGCCATGTCCCGCCGAGCATGAGTGATTGCTCGGGCCTTCGCGGCAATGCCTGCGGTTGAAAAGCATATGGCAACAATGCCTGGCTGGCCGAATATTGCTAGTGCAGTTTGAACTCGCCCATTACGCGGCGCCATTCGTTCGGTCCGATCAGCCGCTGGTGGGTGTAGCGAACAGAATGCAGCGGGCCGTCGAGCGTGGACTGCCAGAAATCGAGGAACTTGTGCATTTCCGGAAAGTCCGGGGCAAGATCGTAATCCTGCCAGACGTAGGTTTGCAGCACGGATTCAAAATCAGGAATGTGGTAGAGGATATGCGCAGTGGTCAGCCCATAGCCGTTCAGCTGACGGTCCAGATCTGATGAAAATTGCATGCTTCATCTCCGTTTCATGACGCTCGAAAGGTGGCGCAAAATTTTGCGGCCATCAACGGATTTCTGAACGCGGCTGCCATGTTTATTGTTCCTTTCCAGGATGTTAGCAGCCGCGCCGGGTGAGTGCTAATTTTTTCGTGGCGCCCTCTTGAAATTGAAAAATCGCAAAACCAGATCATTCGCGCAAAACGCTCGACAGAGGTTTGCACCCGCCCGGACTGGTCATCCGGTCCGGCCAGGGGAACAACATCGTTATTGTTTGTCCATTGGAGGAAAACATGTCGTTCCGACCGCTTCATGACCGCATTCTCGTCCGTCGCGTCGATTCCGAGGAAAAGACCAAGGGCGGCATCATCATTCCAGACACCGCCAAGGAAAAGCCGCAGGAAGGCGAGGTTATCGCCGTCGGCCCCGGCGCACGCAACGATGCCGGCCAGATTCAGGCGCTCGACGTCAAGGTCGGCGACCGCATCCTGTTCGGCAAGTGGTCCGGCACGGAGATCAAGATCAACGGCGAAGACCTGCTGATCATGAAGGAAAGCGATGTCATGGGCATCATCGAAGCCCAGGCCGCCAAAAAGATCGCCGCCTAAGGCGATGTCCGCGCATTAGTCAAAAAGCTGCCTATTGAAGGAGTGACAGAATGGCTGCGAAAGAAGTCAAGTTTCATAGCGATGCCCGTGAACGCATGCTGCGTGGGGTCGATGTGCTGGCCAATGCGGTGAAGGTGACGCTCGGCCCGAAAGGCCGAAACGTCGTGATCGACAAGTCCTTCGGGGCGCCGCGCATCACCAAGGACGGCGTTTCCGTCGCCAAGGAAATCGAACTCGAAGACAAGTTCGAGAACATGGGCGCTCAGATGCTGCGTGAAGTTGCATCGAAGACGAACGATCTCGCTGGCGACGGCACCACGACTGCCACGGTGCTCGCCCAGGCAATCGTCAAGGAGGGCGCCAAGGCGGTCGCCTCCGGCATGAACCCGATGGACCTGAAGCGCGGCATCGATCTCGCCGTCGAGGCTGTCGTCAAGGAACTGAAGAACAACGCCCGCAAGATCTCCAACAATTCCGAAATCGCTCAAGTCGGCACCATTTCCGCCAATGGTGATTCCGAGATCGGTCGTTACCTGGCGGAAGCCATGGAAAAGGTCGGCAACGAAGGCGTCATCACCGTTGAGGAGGCCAAGACCGCCGAAACCGAACTCGAAGTCGTCGAAGGCATGCAGTTCGACCGCGGTTATCTGAGTCCCTATTTCGTCACCAACCAGGACAAGATGCGGGTCGAACTGGAGGATCCATATATCCTCATTCACGAGAAAAAGCTGTCGAATCTGCAGTCGATGCTACCGGTTCTCGAGGCCGTCGTTCAATCCGGCAAACCGCTCCTCATCATCGCTGAAGACGTAGAAGGCGAAGCCCTCGCAACGCTTGTCGTCAACAAGCTGCGTGGCGGCCTGAAGATCGCTGCCGTCAAGGCGCCCGGCTTCGGCGACCGCCGCAAGGCCATGCTCGAAGACATCGCCATCCTGACCGGCGGCACCGTCATCTCCGAAGATCTCGGCATCAAGCTCGAGAATGTGACGCTCAACATGCTCGGCCGCGCAAAGAAGGTGGCGATCGAAAAGGAAAACACCACCATCATCGACGGGGCCGGTTCGAAGACGGAGCTCGATGGTCGCACCGCTCAGATCCGCGCCCAGATCGAGGAAACCACTTCCGATTACGACCGCGAGAAGCTGCAGGAACGTCTCGCCAAGCTCGCCGGCGGTGTTGCCGTCATCCGGGTCGGCGGCTCGACAGAGGTCGAGGTGAAGGAAAAGAAGGATCGCGTCGACGACGCGCTGCATGCCACCCGTGCAGCGGTCGAGGAAGGCATCCTGCCGGGCGGCGGCGTCGCCCTTCTGCGCGCGGTCAAGGCGCTCGACGCTGTCAAGACCGCCAATGACGACCAGCGCGTCGGCGTCGAAATCGTCCGCCGCGCGATCGAGGCCCCGGTTCGCCAGATCGCCGAAAACGCCGGCGCGGAAGGTTCGATCATCGTCGGCAAACTGCGGGAGAAGAGCGAATTCTCCTATGGCTGGAACGCTCAGACCGGCGAATATGGCGATCTCTATGCGCAGGGCGTCATCGATCCGGCCAAGGTGGTGCGCACCGCACTTCAGGACGCTGCCTCCGTTGCCGGGCTGCTGGTGACGACGGAAGCCATGATTGCCGAGAAGCCCAAGAAGGAAGCCGCTCCGGCCATGCCCGCCGGCGCCGGTATGGACTTCTAACGCGATCGCTCGGCCCGCTCTGCCCCCGGGGCGGGCCTCTCTACGCACTATCGAATGAACCAAGTTCCATCGGTCGACATCAATGGAGCCAAGCAATGAGAAAGGAAAGCATCAGTAATTCCATACAGCAGAATGGCCTGGCTGCGATCAGCGCGGCGCATCTGCTTCAACCGGCGAAGCACTTCAGTCACCCGCGCGATGTGCTCGCGGCCGACGACATCAACAATGACGAGAAGCGGGCCATTCTCGCTTCATGGGCATCCGATATCTTCGCGATCGAATCCGCACCTGCTCTTCGCCTTTATCCCGGCGCTGAAAGTGCCGTTTCCTATGACGAGATTCTTGACGCGCTGAAGACCTTGGACAAGGGCGATCGGCTACCTGGAAGCCAGGCTTCGTCCGATTCCCCGAGTGGCCGAAAAACCCGTCGGCGAAAACTGCCGGCACGCCTGCTTCCGGCGCTTAGCATGTGCAGCTACTGGAAAGGGGGACGGCGCCGACAGCTATTCGAAACCTGACCCTCTATCTGACCTGCCGCGCATGCCCCCTGAGGATGCAGGCATGATTTTTACCGACGACTCTTTGCTCAACTGAGGAGGTTTTGCCGATGAAGATCGCCCAGATTGCACCGCTCGCCGAGAGCGTTCCGCCAAAGCTTTACGGGGGAACGGAGCGAATCGTTTCATATCTAACGGAAGAACTCGTCGCACAGGGACACGAGGTGACGCTCTTTGCCAGCGGCGATTCCGTCACCCGTGCGACACTCGTGTCGTGTGCGGACGTCGCCTTGCGGCTCAATCCGGCGGTGAGGGAACATCTGCCGCACCAGGTCGTGATGCTGGAGGAGATCCGCCAGCGGGCGCATGAGTTCGACGTGCTACATTTCCACATCGATCTCCTGCATTTTCCGCTGATCCGCGATTTCGCCGACCGTACGGTTACCACGCTGCACGGGCGCCTCGATCTGCCGGATCTCAAGCCGTTCTACACGACGTTCCCTGATATACCGCTGGTGTCGATTTCCAATGATCAGCGCCGCCCGATGCCACCGGTCGATTGGCGCGGAACGGTCTATCATGGTCTGCCGGCCGATCTTCTTCCCTTCACCGAGAGACCAAAGGGCAACTACCTTGCCTTCCTTGGCCGTATTTCTCCGGAAAAGCGCCCCGACCGCGCCATCCAGATCGCGGCAAAGGTCGGAATGCCGCTGAAGATTGCCGCAAAGATCGATAACGCCGACAAGGCGTATTGGGAAAACGTAATCGAGCCAATGATAAAGAGCCATTCGCATGTGGAATTCATCGGCGAGATCAATGAACTTGAGAAGGCTGACTTCCTTGGAAATGCAGGCGCACTGCTCTTCCCGATCGATTGGCCGGAGCCCTTCGGGCTGGTGATGATCGAGGCCATGGCCTGCGGCACGCCGGTCATCGCTTTCGGCTGTGGCTCGGTTCCAGAGGTCATTGAAAATGGCGTCTCCGGCATCCTGGTCGACAGCGTCACTGAGGCGGCCGAAAACGTCGAATGGGCGCTCCGCCTCGATCGACGCAAAGTGCGGGCCGCGTTTGAAAAGCGCTTCACCGCACAACGAATGGCGTGGGATTATCTCGACATTTACCGGAACCTGCCGGGCGTTCGCACCAAAGCCGCGCCCATCCGCCGGTCGAATGGTCAAGCGCTGGACTTGCAGGCTGTCGCCTGAGTCAAGGAGGAGACATGTCGAACGCGTCTGCGGACAGCAACCCCGCCACAGCATTCTCAGGCCTGGCGGCGCCGGTCGCTCAGTTCTTCATTCCGGCCGCCGCATCGCTGCAGGAGCGCCGGCCGCGCACCTTGAAGCACGGTGATACATTCGCCGTCTTCGACCATAATGGCGACGCTCTTTCCGGTCCCGGCAGTCCGGAAGGTCTTTTCCACCGGGACACCCGCTATCTCTCTCATCTTTTCCTGACGATCAACGGACAACGGCCGATGCTGCTGTCGTCGACATTGCGGGATGACAACGCCACGCTGACCTGCGATCTGACCAATCCTGATCAATTCGATGACAACGGAAGACTGGTTCTGGGGCATGACCTCATTCATCTGCGCCGGTCACGCTTTCTGTGGAATGCCTGTTGTTATGAACGGCTGGCCGTGAGGAATTATGACGACCGTCGGCAATATGTCCGGATCCAGATCGCCTTCGAGGCCGATTTCGCCGACCTTTTCGAAGTCCGCGGCACCGCAAGGGCAAGAAGAGGGCGCCATCTTCCTGCCGTCATGGAGCAGGATCGCGTCCTGCTTGCCTATATTGGCCTGGACGAGCGAAAGCGGACGACGCGCCTCTCCTTCATGCCCGAACCCGCCGAAATTCGGAACGATCTTGTCACCTATGATCTCGATCTTGAGCCGCACGAGACCAAATCGCTCTTCATCCAGATCGGCTGCGATCAGGCCTCCGCGGACCGACTGAGCCGCCTTTCCTTCTTCCTGGCCCTGCGGGACGCCCGCCGTGCGTTACGCGCCTCTTCTTCGCGCGCGGCGTCGATCGCAACATCCAATGAGGTCTTCAACGAGGTCGCTCGGCGCAGCATCTCCGACCTATACATGCTGATCACCGACAAGGCGGAAGGCTCCTATCCCTATGCCGGTGTTCCCTGGTTCAGCGCCGTCTTCGGCCGTGACGCCCTGATCACGGCGCTTCAGACACTTTGGCTCGATCCGGAGATTGCGCGCGGGGTTCTCGGTCACCTGGCAGCCAATCAGGCGACGAAAGTCGATCCCGCCTCGGACGCCGAGCCGGGCAAGATCCTGCACGAGGTGCGTTGCGGCGAAATGGCCGAACTTGGCGAGGTTCCATTCCGGCGTTATTACGGGAGCATCGACTCGACGCCGCTGTTCGTGATGCTGGCCGGCGATTATCTTAAACGAACCGGTGATCTTACGACTATCGACCGTCTGCTGCCGCATATCGAAGCGGCGCTGACGTGGATCGACGAACATGGGGATCGCGATGGCGACGGCTTCGTCGAATACGGACGGCTGACGGAAGAAGGACTGATCAATCAGGCGTGGAAGGATAGCCACGACTCGGTCTTCCATGCCGATGGCAAGTTGGCCCGCGGCCCGATCGCCATTGCCGAGGTCCAGGCCTATGTCTATGGCGCTTGGCAAAGTGCCGCCGAAATCTTTCGGCGGACGGGCAAGCCGGAACGAGCAGCGAGCTTTCTCGCGCGGGCGGAGGGACTGCGACGCGCTTTTGACATAAGCTTCTTCGATGAGGAACTTGGCACCTATGTGTTGGCTCTCGACGGGGATAAACGGCCCTGCCGGGTCCGATCCTCCAATGCCGGCCATGCTCTGTTCACCGGTATTGCTTATCCTGAGCGGGTCGCGCAGGTTACCCGAACCCTCATGAGTGCCTCGTCCTTCTGTGGCTGGGGCATCCGGACCATTCCCTCGACCGAAGCTCGTTACAATCCGATGAGCTACCACAATGGCTCGATCTGGCCACATGACAATGCCCTGATCGCCAATGGCCTTGCCCGCTATGGCTATCGCGCCGAAGCCGCGAAGATTTTCGAGGGTCTGTTTGCCGCTGCGACTTATATCGACCTGCGGCGGCTTCCCGAACTCCTCTGCGGCCTGCCGCGTCAACGCGCACGCGGACCGACCTCCTATCCGGTCGCCTGCTCGCCTCAAGCATGGGCGGCAGCAGCCCCCTTGTCGCTGCTGCAATCCTGTCTCGGCCTCGACTTTGACCCGAACGGCTTGCAGATCAGCTTCAGCGTGCCGCGACTTCCTTCTTTCCTCGATGAGGTGATCCTGCGGCGCCTGCTGATCGGCACCGGCTCGGTCGACGTCGCCATCCGCCGGTCGAGACACCAGGTCGTGGTCGACGTGATCAATCGCCAGGGCGACGTCCGCGTGCTCACCACGGCCTAGTGAAGAACGGTCTAGGGAGGGCGGGTCTCCCGCCTTTCCTAATCCGGTTCGTCTTCATCGAACCTCAGCAGATCAACAAGCGCGGCAACCCTGCCTGTCGGCAAATGCCGGCCTTCACCCATCAGGGCCTCGTCATTGTTGGCCCACGCAAATGCTTCGGCAAGCTCGGCCTGCGTTGCACCTGTCGCGATGATCTCGGCCACCAGCATTTTGTCGGCGGGCCCGAGGACGGCGACGACCTCGGCTGAAGTCATTGTCATAGCCATTACTCCTCGCTCAAGTTTCGCCGAGATATGGTAGCGCCTCCGAAAAATTCAATTTTTTGGTTGAGAAGTTCCATCCTCTTGAAATGGTAAGCTACTGAATTATATAATTATTGTCGATCGCCGTAGTGGGATTGACGCACGGTCCAGGAGACGCCGGTCGCTCTTGGCGTCTCCTTGTATCCATGTTGCTTGCAAGGAGGATATGGCTATGAGGACAAACCTCGATTTCTCTCCCCTGTTCCGGTCGAGCATCGGCTTCGAGCGGATGTTGAACGCGCTCGAGGCTACAAGGCGCGCCGAGACAATCGACAACTGGCCGCCCTACGATATCGTCAAGACCGATGAGGACGATTACCGCATTGCCATGGCGGTGGCGGGCTTCTCGCAGGACGAGCTGGCGGTTACTCAAGAGCAGAACATGCTCATTGTTTCGGGGCAGAAGGCGGACGGCGAAGATGTTCAATATCTGCATCGCGGCATTGCCGCGCGCTCGTTCCAGCGCCGGTTCGAACTGGCCGACCATGTCAAGGTTGTTGATGCCGGTCTTGTCAACGGTCTGCTGACCATCGATCTCAAGCGCGAAATTCCTGAAGCGATGAAGCCGCGCCAGATCGAGATCGGAAATGGTCACGCAGTGTCGAAATCCGAGACCAAGCAGATCGAGGCCGAGACGCAGGCGGCCTGAGCGTTCCAATAGTAGGGGCCAGACGGCGCCAGGCGTCGTCTGGTGCTCCATCAGAAAGGAGTAAAACCATGAGTGTTCGTGATTTGATTCCCTGGGGCCGCAATAACAGCAATCAGATGCCGAGTCTCTTTCGCGAGGATGACCGGGATCCTTTCCTGTCGCTCCACCGCGAGGTCAACCGGCTGTTTGACGACGTCTTCCGCGGCTTCGGCTCCGGCCTTCCGTCACTTCGTGGCGCCGGCGGCTTCGGTGCAGGCTGGCCGAGTGTCGAGATCTCAGACACCGACAAGCAGATCAAGGTGACGGCCGAAGTACCCGGTCTTGAGGAAAAGGACATCGAGGTCTTCCTCAATGACGGCGTGCTGACGCTGAAGGGTGAAAAGCGTTCTGAAACGGAAGACCGGGAGAAGCAGTTCTCGGAGCGCTATTATGGCCGCTTCGAGCGACGCATCCCGCTCGGCACCGAGGTCAAGGACGACCAGGTCGACGCCACCTTCAAGAACGGCGTTCTCACCGTCACTCTGCCCAAGACCGAAAAGGCACAGTCACAGGTCAAGCGCATCGCCATCAGAAGCTGACGAGTGCGGCGGCCGGCCAGCTGTCCGGCCGCTGCTCATCCTTCACCAGGTTGGGGAGGATAAACCGTGGAGATCATCAGAAATACACGCCTCGAAAACATAGCACCGATCTCCGGCTTCCGCGCCTCGAACGACTATCGGCGCAGCCGTCTTCCTTTCACGGGGCCGCAGTTCCCATGGAATAGCGTTGCCCGCATCTCTTTTCCGGCTTCTCACTCCACGATGACCGAGCTCTGCGGCGATGGCGGTTCAAGCGCTGCCGCTGCAGCCGTCTTCTGCCCGCAGGAGGCGGTGATTGATGATGCAACCAAGTAGAAGGAGAAATGATCGATGCTGAAGTCTCTGTCTTCCAACAACCGGACCGCTTTCGATATCGTCAATATCGTTGCCGGTCTTGGCCTTTTCATCTCGCCCTGGCTTTTCGGTTTCGCCGCTGAGGCCTCTGCCGCCTGGAACGCGTGGATCGTGGGCGCGGCCATCACCGTGATTGCCGTCGCTGCCCTCTATGCCTTCTATGAGGCGGAGGAATGGTGCAACCTCGTCCTCGGGATATGGGCCGTGATTGCTCCTTGGATCCTCGGCTTTTCAGCCGTGATAGCAGCCATGTGGGCGCATGTGATTGTCGGCCTGGTCGTCGCGGTCCTCGCGGCGGGCAGCATCTGGTTCAGTCATAACCATCCGGTGTCGACCGCATAACGAGATCGGACGGGCTCGGGCCTCCCGAGCCCGCTCTCTTGCCGTGCCCGATCAGGCCGGTCGAGACTAGGGACGTGTCGGGTGGCCAAGACGGCGCCTCCGCGGGCCAAGGGTGGGCGGACTGCCGTGACTCAGCTCCTACTCCCCCGGCTCGAACACCAGGGCATGGCCGTTGATGCAATAGCGCAGGCCGGTCGGCGGCGGGCCATCGGGAAACACGTGGCCGAGATGGGCATCGCAGGTGCCGCAGCGGATTTCGGTACGCACCATGCCGTAGCTCGTGTCCCGATGCTCTGTCACTGCCTCCGGAGTGACCGCTTCGAAATAGCTCGGCCAGCCGCAACCGGCATCGAATTTCGTGTCGGAGCGGAAAAGCGGTGTGTTGCAGCCGACGCAGCGGTAAAGCCCCGTCTCGAAGGAATCCCAATAGGGGCCGGTGAAGGCGCGTTCGGTGCCGTGTTGGCGGGTGATGCGGTATTGCTCCGGCGTGAGTTGCTCTTTCCATTCGGCGTCGGTTTTATGGATCTTGGCGGTGGTTGCAGTTTCGGACATGACGTGCTCCTTTCGCCGAAGGGCGGTTCCGTTTCGCGAGAAAATGTGGTGCGCCGTCCTTGGTTCATCAAGCCTCCGGCGCCGTGCCGCGGGAATCGCGGCATGCAGCAGTCAGGGAATTCGTCTGCTTTTACATCTATTAAGGGTTTTCTGTTAGGGTTAATGTTACGTGCATTGAGGAGCCATTGGTGTTTGAAGCCGCAATCGTCCTGCTCTACAGCCTTGTGGCCGTGACCGCCATGGCGGTCACTCTGCTGGAGGGCTGGGCCAATCATGCCGGTTTGACGTTTCATCGTCTCGCCGGGCTTCTCGCCTGCCTGCTCTGGCCGCTGACGCTTCTGCTCTTCATCCTGCACGGCTCGGTCGTCCGGCTGCTGACGCGTCTCTCCCGCTCGCTGGCCTGATCATGGCAACTCTCTGAGCCGATGCTGTTGGCCTCTTAACCTATTTTACGCCGAACTTATGCACAGGAAGCTGTGAGTAAAGCTTGGCCTAAAGTCCTATAATTCTTCATCAGCCATTTTTTCTCAAGAAAAACGACAAATAATAATTGGCCTTTCGGCCAAACGATGGTATTTGAAAATGCAAGTAGAATTCTGATTGTGAATTACAATCGTTCTGCTTCCAAGTCCCTCAGTTTTGATTTTCAATGTCTAACTGGGGCCATCGCCTGGAAGAGGACGGTAGTGGTTTTCAGTCAGGCAGTATAAGAACAGGTCTCGGACTTCGGAATCTAGGGGTGGATTTCACGTTTTTCGAAACAGAAGATTGCTTCCTGTGCTTTTGCTGCTCGCTTCTACGAGGCGGGTCTTTGGCGTGACAGTCAAAGATCATTTGAGCATGCTAACAGGAGAAAAAATATGACGGATATGGCGACCGGCAATGCGCCGGAGCTGCTTGTGGAACTGACGGCCGACATCGTCGCGGCTTATGTCAGCAACCATGTTGTCCCGGTCAGCGACCTGGCGAATCTGATTTCCGACGTGCATTCGGCACTGAGCAACACATCCGTACCGCAGCCCGCTGCGGCCGTTGTCGAAAAGCAGAAGCCTGCAGTCTCTGTCCGCAAGTCCGTACAGGACGAGCAGATTACGTGCCTGGAATGCGGCGGCAACTTCAAGTCCCTCAAGCGTCACCTCATGACGCATCACAGTCTCTCGCCGGAAGAATACCGTGAGAAATGGGACCTGCCGACCGACTACCCGATGGTAGCGCCCGCCTATGCCGAAGCGCGTTCGCGCCTGGCGAAGGAGATGGGCCTGGGTCAGCGCCGCAAGCGCGGCCGCGGCTGAGCTTATCAAAAGCTGTCAACGACAAAAGCCGGGTCTTGTGCCCGGCTTTTCTGTCTGTACCGCAAGCATGATGCCGAGCCGCGAGCCGTTTTCGAGCGCCTGATCTGTAAAATGACAGGAATTCGGACTTTAATCCGAGTAGGCCCAAATTCATCCCGCTCGCCGCGAGGAAAATAATCTTCCAGACTGTTTCGCGGCTATCGCGGATGAGGCAGGGTAAGACGAGTTATTACGAGGCAATGCACCTAATGCTTGGCGGTGCAGCCTAGAATGTATTCCTATATTATGAGGAAGTGTTAATATACTCGACGAGGCGGCAGGATAGCTTGGAATCGCTCGGTCTGTGACGCTCGTTTGAACCTAATGATCGCGTTCAAGCCGCAGCGCGGATTTTCGCCTCTTCCCGGATTCTCTTCACCATCGAGCGCAGTCCGTTTGAGCGCTGCGACGACAGGTTTTCCACCAGGCCGATCTTGGAGAAGATCTCGAAGGCATCGAGAGCAGCGATCTCGGAAGCTGGCTTGCCGGAATAGGTGGCAAGCACGATCGCGACAAGGCCGCGCACGATGTGGGCGTCGGAATCGCCCTCGAAACTCATGATCGGGTTTTCCGGATCGCCCGACGTATGCGTCACCAGCCACACCTGGCTGGCGCAGCCCATCACCTTGTTTTCTGAGGTGCGTTTTTCCTCGGCGAGCTCCGGCAGTGCCTTGCCGAGTTCGATGACATAGCGGTAGCGGTCTTCCCAATCGTCCAGGAAGGCGAAGTCGTCGATGATCTGGTCGAGGGATGCCATTAAAAGCCTTTCACCGTTGGCATGTGAGCAAAACTGCGCGGCATTTTTGCGTCCGGACATGCTCTAGAACTGCATATAGGTGAAAGGTCGGCAAATTTGAACCGCTAAAGCGCACGGCAGTCTTTCCAGGTTTGCATGCGCTTTAGCCTTTACGTTGCGCGATATCGTTATCGCAAAAAGAAACGCCGTGAGGGATGGGCATCCGCACGGCGCAGCAACATGCTAAATTAAACAGGGCAGGCACGTCAGGCAGGGGCATTTCCGCGTCATGCGGACCACCGATGCAAGCTCAAGAAATTCCAACGAAACGCAGTCTCGGGTCGGACATTGCGGTATTAAGGTCGAACAGTTGCATAAGACGGCGGGCGGCTGACCGCAGTCCCGTCAGATCGCCGGCTTCGGCGTCGGCAGCGGGATCGCGCCGGTTACCACGGTCTCGGACTCATCGTCGACTGGCGGACGGTAAGGCATCGGCTGGTTGAGCGCAGCCTTCGCCTCGCGCACCTTCTCCTGAACGGAAGGGGAGGCGAGGGAGGGCATGGCGGGTGCCGTCCGGTTTGCCGGTTCGGCGAGCCTTGCCGTCGTCGTTTGTTCGTCCGTGAACTGGCTGTCGAGAAGTTCGTAAGCGACGCGGGCGCCCTCACGGGCCCGGTAGCCGAGCGCCGTCAGGGTCTCGGTGCCCTTGGCGCAGACCTCCGGCTTTTCCGAACACATGCCTGTGAGATAGTCATAGGCGCCGCTCGCCGCCAGGAAGGCATCGGAAAGCTGCAATTGCGGGCCGTCGGCGAGTTTGTCCGATCCTTCCGTGCTGAAGACGGAAAGAAGCACGAGCACTAGGCCAAACCAGAAGGATCCTTTGATCAGAAACCACATTGTCGTTGCCCATCCTGTTTTCCCGTCCGGTTCTGTCGCCGAATCAGGCCGGTTGTCCGGTGTGCGTTCACCCTACCGGCAAGTTGCGAATGCCGCTTTTCGAAACTCGCGCGCATTTGCGGCAAATTTAATTCAAATTTTAGCGAAGCGCATTTGGACCGCATTTAATTCAAATGCGAGTGACTGTCGTTAAGCATCAGGGCAGCACCTGCCTGCAATTGCAGGGCTTTTGCCGGTTCGCCTTGCCACAGGAGTTAACGCGGTGCTGAAAAATGAAGGAAATCCGTCGCTTACCGGCTATTAACCACAAAAAGCAAAGGAGCCCTCGGATGCTTCAAAACGGGAATTTCTGCGCTTTCTGGCTGTGAACAGCGCTTTTGCCTTATCCTTTCCTTAAGTCGCGGGGGCCTATTGTCCGGATCGACAGACAGCCTTTGTGGGCGGGTATTGCGTGCGAGTATTGAGTGACATTGGCGGCTGGGTGACGGCCCTCGTAGACCGGGCGGCGACAAGCTGGCTTTCCCGGACGGGTGGCGGCGAAGCCGTGCGCCAGCGCGAGCTTGCGATTTTGCGGCGCCTCGTGCTGCTCTCCTCGGCCGCACTCGTCGCCGCCCCTGTCGGTCTTTCGGCGGTCACCAGCCCCGCCGTCGCGCTGCCGGCCGGCGTCGCCATGGTCTGCGCCGCTTTTCTCTTTTCCGCCGTCGGCAGCATCGCGCTTGCCCGCCAGGGCTCGTCCGCCGGCATTGCCACACAGTCGGCAGAGGATTTCTTCCTCGCCGTCACCCCCGGCCTCGTCTTCTTCCTGGATCCGCACGGCAGCGTCGCCACCATAGGCGGCCGCGACCGGCGCGATTTCCTTGCCTGGATGCGCGAGCCGAAGGGCAGGGGCTTTCTGGAGCAGGTGCATGTCTCCGACCGTATCCTGTTCCTGCAGGCGCTGGATGACCTCAGGCGCGGCGAAGATGCTGCAAGCGTCGATCTGCGCCTCGACCGGCCCTCGGTCTCGCGCGATCAGCGCCAGTTCGCCTACCTGAGAATGGACATGACGGCGCGACGCGATGCCGATGGCGAGCTTGCCGCCGTCATTGCCCAGCTGCGGGACGTGTCCGTCGAGCAGCAACTGCGGGCCGAAGCCCAGAACCGTGCGGCCGACGCCGAATCGGCAAACGATGCCAAGTCGCGCTTCCTCGCCGCGGTCAGCCACGAACTGCGGACGCCGCTGAACGCCATTCTCGGCTTCTCCGATATTCTGATCGGCGAATATTTCGGCAAGTTCGAAAACGACCGTCAGCGTGAATATGTCGGCCTCGTCCGCGAGTCCGGCGCGCATCTGCTCTCGGTCGTCAATACCATGCTCGACATGAGCAAGATCGAAGCCGGCCGCTACGAACTGATTCTCGAAGCCTTCGATATCTCGGGCTCCGTCAGATCCTGCGAATCGATGCTGGCACTGCAAGCCAAGACCAAGGGCGTCACCCTGACGAGCCGGATTCAGCGCGGGCTTGGCGAGGTCGTCGCAGATCAGCGCGCTATCCAGCAGATCCTCATCAACCTCGTCGGCAATGCCGTGAAATTCACCGAGGCCGGCGGCGTCGTCTCCGTCGATGCGGCGGCGCGTGACGGCATCCTGAAGCTGACGGTCAGTGATACCGGCATCGGCATTGCCGCCGACAAGCTCGCAATGCTCGGCCAGCCCTTCGTCCAGATCCAGAACGATTACACCCGCCGCTTCGAGGGCAGTGGTCTCGGCCTCTCGCTGGTCAAGGGGCTGGTGGCGCTGCATGGCGGGAATTTTGCGATTGCCAGCCAGCCGGGCGAGGGTACGATCATCACCATCGAGATCGCGATGGACGGCTCGGGCGCCCGGCGCGCTGAAAATGCCGACCATGGCGCGACTGTCGAATTTCCGCCGCGGCTGAAGGACGCGGTCGGTACCGGAGTAGAATTGAAAGAGGGGCTTTTCGATGGCCGCGCGCAAGCGAAAATCGCCTAAGGGGAAGAAGCGACGGCAACAGCCGGGCCTTGTCGTCTCGGCTGCGGCCGCTCTCGGCGGCCTCGGCCTGCAGGGCGCATCTGCGCTGGGCGGTCTCGGCCTGCAGGGGGCATCCGCACTGGGCGGCGTTATCGGTCGCAATCCGTCTGTCGCCGGCGGCACGATCGCCTTCTTCGTCATCTTCTCCTTCGTTGCGGCCAATGCGCTCTGGTATCAGCCTGGGCTGCATCCGCACCCGATTTTCCGCACTCGCGACCCGCAGTCTCCTAACGTGCTCGGTGCCCGTCGCCCGGCCGAAGAACAACCGGCTGACGTCACCACCTTCCGGATCGAACGGCCGGAGGATGCCGCCGCCACCACCGGCGGGACGCCGGCGCCGGCCGCACCCGCTCAGCAGCCGAGCCAGCTCGTCATGGACATCCAGCAGCAGCTGGTGCGCCGCGGCCTCTATAATGGCACAGCTGACGGCATCATCGGCCCCCGCACCAGTGCGGCCATCCTCTTCTTCCAAGAGACCGTCGGCATGGCCCAGACCGGGGAGGCGACGCCGGAGGTGCTGGCCGCGCTGAAAACGGACGCTGCCGGCCCCTCGACCGTGCCCGTGGAAAAGCCGCGCGAGGATGTAAGCTCGCAGGCGGCGGCGGAAGACCCGGTCGCCGCAGCGATCCGCAGCGCCGAAAAGACCGTCAAGACGGCTCCAGCAGCCGCGAAGCAGCTTCCATCAAACGAGCTCGCCGCTGTCGACCTGGTGCTGAAGATTCAAAAGGGTCTTTCTAACATGGCCTATGCCAATGTCGGCGTCGACGGTGTGGCCGGCGAGCAGACGCGTGCTGCCATTCGGCACTTCCAGAAGCACTACAACCTTCCGGAAAACGGCGAGCCGAACGAGGCAGTGCTGAAGAAATTGAAGGAAATCGGCGCGATTTAGGCATTTGCGGCAGGTACTACAACCTAAGTCTAAGACGCGGCGTCGTTCGCAACTTATTAACCATGTTGTCCGAAGCTTTGCCAATTGAGGGCGGGGGATGTCGGTCATGCATGCGCTGAAGGCGATAGACGGTCTGGCCGGAGAACCGGCGGTCGAAGTGGAAGGCCGTGATCGCGAGGGATTGCGCCACATCCTGCAGCGCCTTGCCGAAGAAGCCTCCACCCTTGGCATCGATCTCGTCGATATTGCCGGCGCCATTCAGGACATGGCGGCGATGTCGGCGCGCCATGCCTCCGCCTTCGATCACGTCACCAGCACCGCGCTTTCGATTGCCGAGACCAATCGCTCCGTCGCCCTGTCGCTGCGCGAGACCGACCGCACCGCGACCGAAGCGCGCCAAATGCTCAAGGAGTCCGCCGACCGCCTATCCGGCTCCGTCGCCGAGATCGGCCATATGGTTCAGTCTTCCAACGTCATCGGCGCTGAAATCGCCGGCTTCTCGAAATCGCTTGCCGATGTCGACAAGATTGCCGAGGAGATCAGCACCATTGCCCGTCAGACCAACCTCCTGGCGCTGAACGCCGCGATCGAGGCGGCGCGCGCCGGCGATGCAGGCAAGGGTTTTGCCGTCGTCGCCGCTGAGGTGCGCGCACTTTCGCTGCAGACCTCGAAGGCGACGGACTCCATTCAGGACACGCTGGATGAGTTGCGGGTGAAGATCGACCGTCTGTCGGCGGTCGGTGGCGACGCGCGCGACAGCGCCGCCGGCGTGCGCGACAAGTCGGAGGCGATGCGCGGTGCCTTCGAAAGCATGGAACATGTCATCACCCGCATTCTCGACAGTTCGACCGTCATGGCCAACACCACCGAGGCGGTCGACCAGCAATGCGCCGGTTTCGTCCAGAAACTCGGCGAAATGTCTGGCGAGGTCGCCGGTTCGAATGTCAGGCTGCAGCAGGCGGCTAAACGCGTCGACAGTGTCGTCGGCCTGTCGGAAACGCTGATCCAGTTGACGGCTAGTGCCGGCGTCAAGACCGCCGACAGCCGTTGGATCGAGGAAGCGCAATCGGTGGCGCGGCAGATTTCAGGCGCTTTCGAACGTGCCGTCGCCGAGGGCCAGATCGGTCTCGACGCCCTCTTCGACCGACGCTACCGGCCAATACCGGGCACCGATCCGGTTCAGATGATGGCCGCCTTCACCGAACTCGCCGACCGCCTGCTGCCGCCGATTCAGGAGCCTGTCGTTGCCCTGGACGAGCGCATTGCCTTCTGCGCGGCAGTCGACGAAAACGGATACCTGCCAACTCATAACCGGAAGTTCTCGCAACCACAGCGGCCGGGCGATGTCGTCTGGAACACGGCCAATTGCCGCAATCGCCGCATCTTCGCCGATCGCGTCGGCCTTGCCGCCGGCCGCAGCACCGCGGCTTTCCTCGTCCAGACCTATCGGCGCGACATGGGCGGCGGCAATTTCGTGATGATGAAGGATATCTCCGCGCCGATCACCGTCAGGGGCCGCCATTGGGGCGGCTTGCGGCTGGCAGTCAAGGTCTGACGCATTCGTCAAAGCTCGACTGCGGATTGCCGGCGCCCGCGGCCCAGTCTATATCGCCTCGATGAGATTACGCGCCGACATCTTCGTGTCCTCGCTACTGCGCCGCGTCTTCGCAAACGGCGATTTCGCCGCTGTGGAGAAGAGGGGCGCGGAGGAAGCGGGCGCGATCTTCATCCGCCAGCACTTTCGCGACGGCCTGGAAACGCTCTATGCGCCGGCGCCGCAGACCGCTTTCGGCGAAGACGAGGTCCGCGACCGCCTGTTCGAAGTCCGTCTCGCGCGCAGCGAGCCGGAAGCGGTGCGGGTGATGCTGGAGCGCGAACGCCGCTTCGACCCCGACCTCTGGATCGTCGAGCTGGAGGCGGAGGAACTGGGCGACGTGATCCCGCTGGCGGGTGATCGTTGAGAGCCAGGTCCGGTCAGCTCAACGGGACCGCCGTCCCAGCACGCGCATGTCGCGCTGCGCCGGCGGCTGGCGACTGAAGCGGTGGTTGTCCGTTTCCCGAGATGTGCGTGAATCGGATGCTTCGGATTTGTAGGTGTAGCGATCAGCGCGCCGCCAGCTCTCCACCCTTTCGTGGCATTCCTCCGGATCGAGCGCATCGAGCACCATCCAGCCGCGCGTCACATTGTGCTGTCGTTCGGCAAGATGCGGATAGAATTTTTCCAGCACGAAGACGGCGTCGAGAAAGCCCATGCCGAGGCTCGTCAGCGTCGTGGCGAGCTGCTGGCCGGACAGGTCGAGCATGATGCGCTCGGCAAGCCAGCGGCTGGCGGAAAGCGCGTCGGCGAGCGCGGTAGCGAAATGCGTCGCCTCGCGCGAGCGGGCGAAGCGCACCAGCAGCGCTTCCTGAATGTCGGTGAGGGTGCGCAGGCCGAGCCTGTCCTGATCGTCGCGGCCGAGATGGCCGGCAAGATCGAGGATGCGCCCGCGCAAGGCCTCTTCATTGGCGAGGCGCTGCCCCTCCAGCGCTTCGGCCTCGCTGCTCTCCGCCTGAGCCGGCGAAAGCGGGACGGCGAACAGTTCGGTGGTCGGCGCCGAAGGTGCCGCGGCGCGCGGCTGGGTCTGGCGCAAGGCCACCAGCGCGTCGATGACCTTCGGTGAGAGCGAATCGCGGCTGACGATCGCCTTGACATGCGCAGCACCCTGCATGCGCGCGATGGTGATCAGCGTGTCGTCGGAGATAGCC
Source organism: Rhizobium bangladeshense (assembly GCF_017357245.1). Lineage (NCBI taxonomy): Bacteria > Pseudomonadati > Pseudomonadota > Alphaproteobacteria > Hyphomicrobiales > Rhizobiaceae > Rhizobium > Rhizobium bangladeshense. Next base: position 1,284,197 of record NZ_CP071612.1, read on the forward strand.
TTCGAGGCGGTAAGAAAAGGCGCGGCGATTTCGATCGGCTGATTGCCTATGAACAACGCCACAGCTGCCGGCATGGTCTTGCATTGGGAAAGGGCGGCGACCGCTTGTCGCTTGGCCTCGTCGGAGGAAGCCTGGAACAGCGGTGTGAAAAGTTCGGCGAATTGGCGCAGCTCGGATCGTGTCGGACGAGACAGGCTCTCGAAACTGCTGACGGTCGCCATTAACACCACGTCCTTTTTCCTGACGGCCAACGGGCCCTCTAGGTCTCGAAACCGGTCACGCACAAGCACACCCTGAAAACGCAGAACCAAGGGAAACCATGGGGCCGATAGCGCTGGCGGGGACGCCTGTCGGACCACACGATATGAACAAATCCTACACCGGTACGGTTAATGGATGCTGAAGATTTTATTAAAATGCTACAGAAATGTACACGCTGAGGGTGTAAAGGATGGCCGGCAATCGGAAAGCCATCGTTTTGAAATGGCGCTGCGGCCGTTCTGCCGCCGGTGCGCTGCCGAGACAGCCCGGTCCCTCCTGATCGGGTCCGGCGGTCGGCGGCTTTCGCGGCTGTCTTCATCAGCGTGCCAAAGGGGAGGCGGTGTCGACATGCAGCTTCGGCTTCACGCTCCCGATGCGTCCGTCTCAGGAAGCAGTCAAAACATGCCGCAAAGAGGAAGATGAAGATCAGGCTGTTGCTTGCAGCGGCTTCGAACCTGGCGGAACTGCCATCGATCCGCCTCTAAAACGCGTGGCCGCGGCAAGGCAAACCTGAGCAGATCAAGACGTGCCGCAACAAGTATTTTTGTGCCGCATATTTGCAACAGCGGCGCCGCTTGCTGCAGATGGGTCGTTGCGCTGCCGTCAACTACATGAATTATCTTTAGTATTTCATAACTGCCCGCCTTTGGGGCTTTCAGCAATCCGCATGAAACCAAATCGACTCCTCGCGCGTTGAAGAAGAAGTCATGGAAACTGTATTTGGCATCCGCCGAATATTAGTAAACTGTTAACTGTCATATGTCTCAATTCGGACAGGAACGACGCGATTTGAGTGTTTGGATCGTCGAAACTCCGCATCACGGTATTTCAGTCAGGTGCCGTGGGAAAGGCGCGAATGCCCTCGGTCCGGTCATGCCGGCACCGCAGGACGCGCCGGCCCGCAGAGTGGCGGGCAGGGTGAAATCCATCGCAAGTTCATCCGTCTCGGGCAGTGCATGGAGACGAGAATGGCAATAGTAGTCGCATTGGCGGATCGGCGGCCGCGGGCGCCGCGTCGCCTGGACAAGGAACCGCGCGAAGCCAAGATCCTCTGGTTCACCGGGGTCCGTTACGAGCGGCTCGCCGAGAGCCCTAGACATAGCCCGGCGCCCGCGCCGCGCGCCAATAACAAGTAAGCGCCTCTTCAACCGCAGCGCGTGGCCCGAAATGCGGGCAGTTAGCGGATGGTGAATTGCTCGCAGCCCGCTTCAGTCAGGAAGTTGCGCGCCGCTTCATCGAAGCTTGTTTGTGGCGCCAGGGTCCGCAGGACGGCATAACCGTCGGGCCTTGCCATTTCCACCAGGATAGCCTGCTCCAGCTCCTGCGGCAGGTTCTTGCGCAGATCCGTCAGCTGCATCGGGCTGCCTGCCAGCACGTCGAGCGCGCCGCCGACCGAGGTCCTGTCGTTCATGCTGAAGACTTCATTGGAGGCGCTGTCGTAGATCGCGATCGACCAGAAGGGCACATTGCCCTTCGCGGTGAAATGCACCGGCGCATCCTCGACGTCAAAAGAGCAGACGGCGGTCCGCACGAAAGGGTCGCGATTGGCAAGGCCCGCTTCGTCATACTGGTCGGTCAGCAGGTGGAAATTGTTGGGTTCTCCTTCCGCCGCCACGCGGGTGGCCGCATCCCTGCCGGTGAAGTGCGGCAGGGAAAGGATGATGACGAGATGTAGGAGCGCCGCGCCGAAAAGTCCGGTCAGGACGGCGAAGAGTATTCTAAGCATTGCCGCATCCGGTCTTGGTGAGCTTCGGCATGGCGAGGTCGATGACGCCGGAGCTGCCGGCGGTCGGCGTGTCGAACAGCGTTAGCACCAGACGGAAGGTTCCGGCCTGCGGCAAGGCCAGCCAATTGCCCGGCTGGGCCACGGCGGAGATTTCGATCGCGAAGCTGCTGTCGGGCTGGCGCAGCACCGTCCAGGAGTTGAGCGCTGCGGGAAGGCCGGTCTTCACCGCCGCCGGATTGCCGCCATTGTCAGCCGTGAATAGGGTCCAGAGCCGGGCCGGCGGCGTCTGCCCGCTGATGCGGTAACGGCAGCCGGCATTTAGCCGTGCGCCTTCGTCATCGACGCTCGCCGTGAAGGTCAGCCCTTCCGCGCTGCCGTAGAGAAGTTTTCCGGCGCGTGCTCGATGCGACTTGGCATAAGGGTCGGCATCGACCGTCTGCAAGGCCGGAAAGGCCTCCCAGGCGCCGAGCTTGATCGCTCCGAAACCCTGTGTCGCATCCAGCGCGTAAAGCGAAATCATGATCCCGCCGCCAAAGGCGACGATCAGCGTGATCAGGATGAAAAGGGGAAATCGAAACACGTCATGACCTTGGAAAACGGGATGACAGGGTTACCACTGATTCTGGCGGGGTGGAATGCCGGGTGGCGACATAGGCGCCGATTGGCGGCGGGCGGATGCGGGACATCTGCCGGAGTTCTTCGGGCCGTCTATTGCGCGCTCGCGACCTTCTGTGGCGTAAGCGGCGCGGCCTCCTTCAGCTTCTCTCCGAGCTTCTTGAGGATATCAGTCGATTGAACCGAGAGCATGCGGGGCCGGATGAGCTGCGGCAATCCGTCCGCCGGCTTGGCGGCGGCGGTCTTGGCGAGATCCTTTTCTGAGGGCAGGGGGTTTTCGATCCCGGGGATGGCGCGCAGCGTGATGCCTTGGTGGGCATAGTCCATGGCGCGCTTGAAGGTCATCGCCGGCAGCGAGCCACCGGTCATCTCGTTGGTCGAGGTGTAGTCGTCATTGCCGAACCAGACGGCACAGGTGTAATTGCCGGTGAAGCCGACGAACCAGGCGTCGCGATAGGCCTGGGTCGTGCCGGTCTTGCCTGCTGTCACGATACCATTGTCGAGCGCTGCCTTGCGTGCCGTGCCGACATAGGGAACGCGCGACAGCATCTGGTTCATATAGGCGTCGGCCTGTTCCGACAGCACCCGTTTCGGCGGCGGCTCGTCGCGATCGAAATCGTACAGGACGTCGCCGTCATAATCGAGGATCTGGGTAATGCCGTGGCGGCGCGACTGATAGCCGCCGGCCGGGAAGGTGGCGTAGGCGGTCGCCTGATCAAGCACCGTCACCTCGGATGTCCCGATCGGGATGGTGACATCGTCGCGGATCGGTGTTTCGACGCCAAGGTTCTTGGCCATTGCACGGATCGGTTGGATGCCGAGCTTCTCCTTGGCCAGCCGCACCGGTATGGTGTTGATCGACTGGGCGATCGCCGTCTCGAGAGTGATGCGGCCGACATAGCGATTCGCGTAATTGTGCGGGCTCCAGTTGCCCCAGTAGATCGGCGCGTCGACAATCGTCGTCTGCGGCGTCATCCCGCTCTCCATCGCCACCGCATAGGTGTAGACCTTGAACGAGGACCCCGGCTGGCGCAGCGCCCGGGTTGCGCGGTTGAACTGGCTCTCGCCGTAATCCCGCCCGCCGACCATCGCCCTGACGGCGCCGCCGTTCTCGATCATCACCATGGCGCCCTGCTTGGCGTGATAGGCCTCACCATATTCGCGCAGCGACGTCTCGACCGAATCCTCGGCCGCCTTCTGGATTCCCATGTCGATCGTCGTGCGCACGATCAGCGAATGCTGGTGGAAGCGCGGCGAAAGCCGCTGGACCTCGTCGAAAGCCCAGTCGAGGAAGAAATCGGGCGATTCCACCTCGTTGCGGTCGACGACGGTGGCCGGGTAGCGCCTGGCGGCGATCACCTGGCCCTCGGTCATCAGCCCGCTCTGGACGAGATTGGTGAGCACCTCGTTGGCGCGCGCACGTGCCGCCGGCAGGTTAACATGCGGCGCATATTTGGCAGGCGCCTTGAACAGGCCGGCAAGCATGGCTGACTCGGCAAGGTTCACATCGGTGATGTTCTTGCCGAAATAGAACTGCGCGGCTGCCGCAGCACCAAAGGTGCCGCCGCCCATATAGGCACGGTCGAGATAGGTGGAGAGGATTTCCTTCTTGGAAAGGTTCGCCTCGAGCCACAGGGCCAGGAAGGCTTCGGTGATCTTACGGTCGAGCGAGCGTTCGTTGGAAAGAAAGAGGTTCTTGGCGAGCTGCTGGGTCAGCGTCGAGCCGCCCTGCACGACTTCGCCGGCCTGAGCGTTGGTGACCATCGCGCGGAAGAGGCCGACGACATCGATTCCGAAATGGTCGAAGAAGCGCCGGTCTTCGGTGGCAAGGACGGATTTGATCAGGGAATCCGGCAGCTCGTCGATCGGCACGGAATTCTGGTGGATGACGCCGCGATGGCCGATGACGTTGCCGTAGCGGTCGGTGAAAGTGACAGCAAAATCGCCGCGATTGCGCCAGTCCTCCTTGGTCGCCTCAAAAGCCGGCTGGGCAAGCACCAGCATCAGCACCGCCCCGGCGGCCCCGAGTGTCAGCCCTTCGCCGGCAAGTTCGAAGACCATGCGCTTCCATCCGCGCACGCGAAAGCGGCGGAAGAAGATGGTCGTGTCTTCCCAGATCTCGGCGGCGCGGAAGCCCGCATTCCAGACGGTCGAATCGATCCACGAATCGATGCGCAGCAGAATGTGGCGGCTCTTCGTCGGCCGCCTGCCCGCTGTGTCACCGGCTCGCGTGTCTGCTCCCTTTTTAAGCCCTTTTTCAGGGTTGTCCGGATCCTGCACGTCCTGTATTCCCGCCTGATCGCGCTTGCCTCATGTCCGGTCGCCGGAAAGCGGCGAAAGCGCGAGGCCAATAGGCCCAAAGCTCTCCGATACCAGGAGCATGCTGAAGAATTGATTGATTTTGTCGCGGATAACAAGAGAGATAGAGAGGCGGTCACGTGAATTTGCGGGCCGCTGTTGCAAGAAACGGACGATGAACGATCTGCCCTTCTGGAAGAGCAAGACGCTTGCCGAAATGACCACCGCCGAATGGGAAAGCCTCTGCGACGGCTGCGGCCTCTGTTGCCTCAACAAGCTCGAGGAATGGGATAGCGGCGATATCTATTTCACCTCGGTCAGATGCAAGCTGCTCGACGGCCAAAGCTGTCGCTGCTCCAGCTATGAGAACCGCTGGGATTTCGTGCCGGACTGCGTGCAACTGACCAGGGAGAACGTGCCCGAGATCGCCTGGCTGCCGCCGACCTGCGGCTACCGGCTGATAAACGAGGGTCGCGATCTCTATTGGTGGCATCCTCTTGTCTCCGGCGATCCCGAGACCGTCCATGCCGCCGGCATTTCCGCGCGCGGTCGCACGATCAATGAAAACGAGATCGATGTCGAGGATCTCGAGGATTACGTCGTCGACTGGCCGCTGACCGTGGGCGCGGAAAAGGACGAGGAAGAAGCGTGAGCGGCCGTCAGGATTTCACTGCTGACAGGAAGCGCCGCAATTCCCTCTCCACATAGGCGGCCACCGGACCGTCAGCGCCAAATCCCCACCAGGTGAGCGAACCCTGCCATTGTGCCAGCATCAGCCGGGCGATCGTCTCCGGCGCATCCGCCGATCCGAAACAGCGGGCGATCGCCGCCGTCAGCGCCGTTCCCCAGGCCGCACCGCGGGCGCGCAGCACCGGATCGCGAAAATCCTCGCGCAGTACCAGCAATCCCTCGCCATAGGCGGCGGCATCATCGCCGTAATCCTGCGACAGGCCGACAAGGAGCGCGACGGCGCCGTCCGGCGTCTTCGGCAGGGTGTCTGCGAGCTTTGCCGTCTGCGCATCCAGCCGGTCCCAGGCATAGAGCAGGGCTGCGCGCAGCATAGCCGCCTTTGTCGCGAACCGCTGCACCAGGGTCGAGCCGGAAAGCCCGCTCGCTTTCGCCACCGCGGCAAAAGTCGCCGCATCCGGCCCTTCCGCATGGATCAGCGCCAGCACCATGGCGAGAAGCTGTTCATCGGAAAGGGTGCGGCGGCGCGGCATGAAATACCTCTTGCTTTCATTTTGAATATGAACGAACATTCGTTTATATTCAACTTGAGCCGGTCGCAACCGGCCGGTTTTCGTTCTAGCGTGGAGGATGGAGAAGTGACAGCGGACTTGCGGGATAAAGTGGCTTTGGTGGCGGGCGCCACGCGCGGCGCCGGCCGAGGCATTGCGGTCGAACTCGGCGCTGCCGGCGCCACCGTCTATGTCACCGGCCGCACGACGCGCGTCCAACAGTCCGACTATGCCCGGCCGGAAACGATCGAGGAGACGGCCGAGCTGGTAACTTCGGCGGGCGGCAAGGGCATCGCCGTGCAGGTGGATCATCTCGTTCCGCAGCAGGTCGAGGCGCTGGTTGCGCAAATCCGAACGGAGGCCGGCCGGCTCGACATTCTCGTCAACGACATCTGGGGCTGCGAAAACCTGTTCGAATGGGACAAGGCGGTTTGGGAGCATTCGCTGGACAAGGGCCTGCGCATGCTGCGGCTCGGCATCGAGACGCACCTGATCACAGCCCATTATGCGCTGGCGCTGATGATCGAGCGGCCGGGCGGGCTGCTGGTGGAGGTAACCGACGGCACGGCCGAATACAACGCCACGCATTACCGGCTTTCGCCCTTCTACGACCTCGTCAAGACGGGCGTCACCCGCATGGCCTGGGCGCATGCGCAAGATCTGGCCAAACAAGGCGCCACTGCTGTTTCGATCACGCCGGGCTGGCTGCGCTCCGAAATGATGCTGGAGGCCTATGGCGTGCGCGAGGAGAATTGGCGCGACGCGACCAAAGCGCAGCCGCATTTCGCGATTTCCGAAACCCCGCGCTTCGTCGGCCGTGCGATAGCGGCCCTGTCAGCCGATCCCGACCGCGCCCGCTGGAACGGCCAGTCGCTGTCGAGCGGCGAGCTGGCCAAGGCATATGGTTTCGACGACATCGACGGGTCGCGGCCGGATTGCTGGCGCTACCTCGTGGAAGTGCAGGAGCCGGGCAAACCGGCTGACGTGACCGGCTACCGGTGAGGCTGACCGCCGCCCTTCGGTGCGCCGCTGCCCTGAGGCGCGGTTTGGGCCGCCGTCTTCATCTGGCCGGCGAAGCTGGTCTCCGGCTTCGTCGCCAGCTTGTCCTTCTTCGGCTTGCGAGCCTCGCGATTGCTTCTCAGCTGACCTTTTGCCATGGATGGATCTCCCTTTGGATCGGAATTGAAAGCCGTTGCCCGCCCGTCACCGGCCGGCGGAATTGGCCGGCAGCTTGGTTCGGCGCTCGCGCGGCAATCCCTGGATCGCATAGCGGTTGCAGACGGGGGTGACCGGTTTCGGTTGCTTCGTCGGTTTGCCGAAATGGTATTCGAGGGCCCGCAAGAGCATGGCCGGCGAGTTGACGCCCTCCTGGAACAATTTGATCAGCAGCATGGCTGCGGCGTTGCAGGTCTCTTCGTCGCGGGCCGGGATTCTTGTTTTGTAGCCGGCGGCATCGAGCACGCCCTGAAGCATGTTGAGATCGGACGACGTCAGATATGGCTTATCGGAAGTGGAAGACATCGAAGTCCTCCTTTCGTCGGGGCGGGGGTGTGACACCCTCTCGGCAGCGCCCGTGCAATGGCTGCCGAAGCTGAAACAATGCGCCTTTCGCCAGGGCAACGCAACGGGATTGTTGCAACGGACAGCGGCTCCGGCGCAGGCGCGGCCCGCACCATTCGCGGTGCGGGCCGTGACGATCATTCCGCCGCCTGGTGGGCAGGCGGGGGGCGAGGGATGTCCGCGGCCCGGCGGCCGCAAGCAGGGTGACGGCGACGGCAAGCAGCGCCACGAAGGCGATGCCCGCGGCATAAGGATCCCATCCGAATTGCGGCGCGGCGGCAAAGACCGCCGAGGCAGCCGCAAGCACGATGCCGCCGCCGATCTGGAAGGAGGCGAAGAGCAGCCCGGAAGCAAGTCCGGACTTGTCGTCCTCGACGTCGGAAAGGGCTGCGACCTGCACGGAGGGGTAGGTCAGGGCATAGCCGAGGCCGAGCAGGATCTGCGACAGGATGACGAGCAGGATCGGATTGACAGATCCGAAGGCCGTCACCCAGAAGACGTAGCTCAGCGCCTGCAGGCCGACACCCGCCGCCATCAGTCCGGCGGCGCCGCGGTTTTGCGCGATCGTGGCGAAGCGCGGCGCCAGGAACATCACGAAGACGCCGCCGAGGGCAAAGCAGAAACCGGTGGTAAAGGCCGACCAGCCGATGACGTTCTGATAATAGAGCGTCGCCAGGAATTGGAAGCCGACATAGGCGCCCTGAAAGAGGGCGGCAATCGCATTGGCATGCCGCAGCCTCGCCCTGCGGAAGATGCCGAGCGGCACCATCGGATCGGCATGGCGTGCTTCGACGGCGAGGAAGAGCAGGATCAGCACCAGCGAGGCCGCAAGCGAAGCCCAGGTCGCAAAAGCCTGCCAGCCAACCGCCGCGGCATTGGTGATGCCGAAGACGAAGAGCAGCAGTCCTGGCGTGATCGTCATCGCGCCGGCCCAGTCGAAGGCGGGCCGGACTCCGGTCCTCTTCTGGTCGGCCGGCAACGCCAGCGGCGCCAGAACCAGCGTCAGGATGGCCACCGGCGCACCCATAACTAGCGTCGCCCGCCAGCTGAAGATCGTCGCCGCCCCACCGAGCACCATGCCGAGCACGAAGCCCGTCGCGCCGGTGGAGGCGAAGACGCCGAGCGCTTTTGCCCGCGCGCTTCCCTCGCCGAAGACTGAGAGCAGCAGCGCCAGGGCGGCAGGTGCGGTGAAAGCGGCGGCTATGCCCTTGATCAGCCGCGCCGCGATCAAGGTCGGGCCGCTGTCGACGAAGCCGCCGGCGATGCTGGCGGCGGCAAAGACCGCCAGCGACCACAGAAAGACCCGGCGATGGCCGAAGACGTCGGCAACTCGGCCGCCGAGCAGCAGGAAGCCGCCATAGCCGAGCACATAGGCGCTGACGGCCCATTGCAGCGAGGTTGCCTTCATGCCGAGCTCGGCCTGGATGGCTGGGAGGGCAACGCCGATGGTGGAGACGTCCATGGCGTCGAGGAAATTGGCGGTGCAGAGCAGGAGCAATGCCAGGCCCGCTCCGCTTCGCGATTTGGAAAGTGTCATCAAAATCGTTCCTTCTTTGCTGCCGCCTCGTCGGAGGGAGGTTGCCGGGCGGCAGGGAACGAGAAAATGTACAGCTTCCTTTCCTATTGCAAATTGATAGTAGCCATGCCAGGTATTACTGGTGATGATGAATGACGCCACACTTCGAAAGATCGACCTCAATCTGCTGCTCGCTTTTTCGGTGCTGATGCAGGAGCGCAATGTCAGCCGTGCCGCCGAGCGCCTGCTACTCGGACAGCCGGGCCTCTCGGCCGCCTTGCGGCGCCTGCGCGAGGCGCTGGATGACGAATTGTTCGTGCGCGTCGGCCGCGGCCTGCAACCGACGCCGCGCGCCCTTTCCATCGCGCCGGCGATCGAGGATGCGCTGTCGGGCATCGAACGCGCCATCCGACCGCAGGCCGAATTCGATCCGGCAAGCTGGCACGGCGAGTTCCGGATCGGCATGTGCGACAATCTGGAATCGGCGTTCTTCGGGCCCCTTGCCGCCCGCTTGCTTGAGCTCTCGCCGGGCGCCCGGCTGATAGGCATAGCTTCGGACAAGCGCGACGCCGCCCGCCGGCTGGACGAGGGCGTCTTCGACTTCAGCGTCTCGGTGCACGACGAGCCCGCCTCCTGGCATATCCGTGCGCCGCTGTTCAATCAGACTTCGATCTGCATCTACGATCAGGCCCAACTGAGATTGCAGGCGCCGCTCAGGATCGAGGACTTTGCCAACGCCGCGCATGTCACCGTCTCCTTCGAGGGCAATGCCTCGACGACAATCGATATCGCCCTCGGCCGCACCGGCCACAGCAGGCGTGTGGTGGCAACCGTGCCGCGCTTTTCCGCTCTGCCGACGGCGCTGCGTGCGATGCCCGCCATTGCCGTCGTGCCGGAATCGATCGGCCGCTGCATGGCGCAACTGCATGGGCTGACGATCTGCGAGCCGCCGCTTTCGTTGCCGACGGATCCGGTGACGATGCTTTATCGCCGGGTCGACCAGGCCGATGGCCGGGCACTCTGGTTCCGCCGACTGTTTCTCGACGTCGCCGCCGAGGCGCTTCAGGCTTCCGGGTGCCGCGTGTCGATCTCAAGGGCTGCGGCCTGACGGCCGATCAAATCTCGCCTTTATGGAAATAGGCTTCGAGGCGGTAGCCGTCCGGATCGACGACGAAGGCTGCGTAATAGAAGCGGCCGTAATCCGGCCGGATGCCCGGTTCGCCATTATCGGAGCCGCCGGATGCGATCGCGGCCGCGTAGAAGCCGTCGACCGCGGCCTCATTCGGTGCAACGAAGCAGAAATGCAGCCCGGATTGCATGTCGGCGACGACAGGATGCGCAACCTGCATCACCCAGAGGCCGACCTCTTCCGAGCCGTAGCCGATCATGCCGTCGGAATTCGACAGGCGCTCATATCCGAGCGGCGCCAGCGCCGCATCGTAGAAGCGGCGGGCTCTTTCGAGATCTTTGACGCCGATGGAGATGTGATCGAACATGGGCCGCAACTCCGTTCATACCAGGACTGACGGCAGCATCTTTCAACGACCGCTCCAAGTCAACGAACGAACTTGCCTCGTTCATAGGCGCCGATGCGATGCTACTGCAACTGCGGCTTTTTCAGAAAGCTGTTGCGATCGGCGGATTTGACCCGCAGCCAGGCTTCCCGGCCGTTCCGCAGGATCCGAATCGGAATCTCGGCGCCGGCGGGGCCGCTGCTCCAGAGCTTGCGGTAGAAATCGGCCAGGCCATCGACCTCTTCGTCGCGGATCTCCGAAATGATATCGCCCTGACGCAGGCCCGCCTGGGCGGCCGGACCGCCTTCCGCCACGCTCATCACCACCACGCCGCCACTGCTTTCGGCGGAGAACGCACCGAGCCAGGGTCGGGGCGGCTTGTTGACCTGGCCGCGGTTCAAGAGATCGTCCAGGATCGGCGGCAAGAGATCGATCGGAACGACCATATTGATGTCGGCGATCTCGCCGTCCTGGCTCATCTGCAGGCGAAGCGAACCGATGCCGAGAAGCTTGCCGTCCGCGCCGATCAGGGCCGCGCCGCCCCATGCGGGATGGGCCGGTGCGGTAAAAATTGCCTCCTCCAGCAGATATTCCCAATAGCCGGCGAATTCCTGCCGGGCCACGATGTTTGCCTGGACATATTCGCCGATGCCATCGGCAAGCACGACGGGATCGCCGGGCTTGGCCGCGGCCGCATCGCCGAAATCGGCGGTCGGGGCTTTCAGGACGCCGAGCGCCTGCACCAGACCAAAGCCGCTCTCCTGGTCATAGGCAAGCGGATGGGCGGGAACCACCTGGCCGTCGCGGGTCGTCAGCCAGACTTCCTCGGCCTCTGTGATGAGATAACCGATGGTCAGTACCAGCCCATTGTCGCGAATGACCACGCCGCTGCCCTCCCGGACGGTGCCCAGGGTCTCCGCCGTGAAGGCATCTTCCGGAATGGAGGAACGGACGGCCACGACAGACCGCAGGATCGGATCGATATTCATGCTTTCATCCCGATGCGCGCCGGCGCAAGGTTGACGGCCGGCACATTCTTCCTTGAATAGGTAAGAGAATGGTCGGCGGCTGCAAGACTATGCCGAACGGAATTTAGGCGCGCCGATGCGATCGTCCGCTGCTGGCTGCACCAATCAAGGTTGAGCGCCAATATTGTTCCGCATCTTATCATCGGCCTGCTGAGCGTCACCATATTGTCGCGGCGAGCACCCCATCACCCGCTTGAAAGCGGTGCTGAATGCGCTTTCGGAATCGTAACCGAGCGATAGGGCGACGCTCGCAATTGCTTCGGTCGAATTTGCCAACCGGTCTCCCGCGACGAGCATGCGCCAGCGCGTCAAGTAATCCATCGGCGCCAGCCCGACCTTTGTCTTGAAATGGAGAGCAAAGGTGGACCGGGACATCGACGCCCGTTCCGCCAGCGACTGCAATGTCCATTTGCGGGCCGGGTCGGCATGCATGGCCCCGAGAGCCGCACCGATTCGCCTGTCCGTGAGTGCGAAAAGCCAGCCGACGCCGCGGGCGTCCGGCGATGCGATATGGAGGCGCAACACCTGCATGAGCATGACATGGGCGAAATGCTCCGCCATCAGAAAACCGCCGGGCTGCCCGTCGCGCAGTTCGCGCGTCATCCGATCGAGCGACCAGCGTAGCACGGCGGCGTGATCGGAATCCCTTTTCACATGAACGATTGGCGGCAGGATGGCGAGCAGGATGTCCGAATTTCCTCCCGAAAAGGAAAAACGGCTGCCAATCAGGAAGAACTCGCCCCCACCGTTGCAAGTCGCAATCCCGTCTCGGGCAATCGAATAGATCACGTCGGACGGAATCGCTTCGACAGATGGATCGCTGGCGAGACGAAAGGCCCGGCTGCTTGTCAGCAGAAAACAGTCGCCTTCCTCCAGCCGGATGGCTTCGGCAACACCCTCGACGGTGAGCCAGCACGAGCCTGAAATGACTGCGTTGAACTTGATGCCATCAGGGGGCGGAAAATCGATCGCCCAGTCGCCACCGGCCGCAAGCCCCGCGGAAACATAGCTTCGCGGTTTGAGCAGGGCGAGGACGTTGGATAAGGGGTCCATGCTGAGATCCGGACGATGGCGAAGAGATGGCGGACTCTAACGCATAGATCGTCTGATCGCCACAGCCTATTTTCGCGACTGTCCTCCTGACAACGAGCAGAAACAAAGGCAATCATCATGAACGACAAACAAGTGCCTATCGGCTCCGGATTTGGAGCCCGCACGACCGCCGTTGAGGTTGTGGCCGGTCTCGATCTTTCCCGCAAGTGCGCCATCGTCACCGGCGGCCATTCCGGCCTCGGGCTGGAGACCACGCGCGCTCTGGCGGGCGCCGGCGCTAAGGTAATCATCGGCGCAAGGAACATTGAAGCGGCGCGATACGCCGTCGCCGGCATCGATGGCGTGCAGGTCGAACGGCTCGATCTCTCCGATCTTGAGAGCGTCGGCCGCTTCGCCGAGCGTATCGTCGCGTCCGGCCGCGGCATCGATATCCTCATCAACAGCGCCGGCATCATGGCCTGCCCGCAGACCCGCGTCGGCGATGGATGGGAGGCGCAATTCGCAACGAACCATCTCGGCCATTTCGCTTTGGTGAACGGCGTTTGGCCGGCAATCTCGCGGAATGCCCGTGTCGTTTCGGTTTCATCAGGCGGTCATCAGATCTCCGGAATCCGATGGGACGACGTGCAGTTCGAGGCCGGGTACGACAAATGGCAGGCCTATGGCCAGTCGAAGACTGCCAATGCGCTTTTCGCCCTGCATCTGGACAGGCTCGCGCGCGGCGCCGGCATCCGCGCCTTCTCGCTGCATCCGGGCAAGATCCTCACGCCGCTGCAGCGCTATCTTTCACGGGAGGAAATGGTGGGTGCGGGCTGGATCGACGCGAATGGCAATCCCATCGACCCGACATTTAAGACACCATCGCAGGGCGCCGCCACGCAGCTATGGGCGGCGACCTCGCCTCAGCTCGAGGGAATGGGGGGCCTTTATTGCGAAGATTGCGATGTTGCGGACCGCGCGATCGATGGGAAGCCGGGCGGTGTGGGCGATCACGCCACCGACCCCGAGCAGGCCGAACGGCTGTGGGTCTTGTCGGCGAGGCTGACCGGCATCGACGCCTTTGCGGCGTCATCGATTCAATGATGCATCCGGTCGGCCGTCAGAGCCTCCAACGCAGAGGCTGACTTTTCTCGTGACAGCGATGAGATGCAACAATATACGGTCAATGTACCTATCAGACTGACCGGATCACGAATGAAAGACTGGCATCCAGATCTCAGCCGCAGCAGCAGCCCGCGTTACATGGCGATCGCCGATCTGATCGAAATGGATCTGCGCAGCGGCCATCTGATGGTCGGTGACCGTCTGCCGCCGCAGCGTGAACTTGCCAAGCGGCTGAACGTCGATTTCACGACGGTGGCGAGAGGTTACGTCGAGGCGCAGAAGCGCGGTCTCGTGGATTCCCATGTCGGCCGGGGCACTTTCGTCACTGGCGCTGCGCTCACGCAGCGCCATGATTTGCGCGATACCGCGCCCGACCCCCGCCGCGCGTCCGTCGTCGACTTTTCGATGAACCTCCCGCCGGAGCCGGACGATCCGGAGTTGATCGCACGCATGCGTGAGGGCATCTCGGCAGTGGCGGCGAGCCTCGTCCCGCTTCTGCGCTATCAAGGCTTCGGCGGCTCCGGCATGGACAAGGAGGCTGCCGCCGCCTGGCTCGGCCGCCGGGGCCTGATGCCTTCGCAGGAGCGGATCTTCGTCACGCCGGGCGCCCATCCGGCCCTGCTGGCGATCTTCGGCCTGCTGGCAAAGCCCGGCGAGACCGTGCTTTCAGAAGTCACCACTTATCCCGGTATGCGCTCGATCGCAGCACAGTTGCGGCTCAATCTTGTCGGCCTGCCGATGGACGGGGACGGTATCCTGCCGGATGCTTTGGCCGGGGCCTGCGAAAGGTTGGAGCCGAAGGCGCTCTATCTCAATCCGACGCTGCAGAACCCGACGACGCTGACGATCCCCGCTCTCCGCCGAGAGCAAATCGCAGCCGTCGCCCGCAAATATCGTCTGCCAATTGTCGAAGACGATGCCTATGGCTTCATTCCGCAGGAAGGGCCTGCGCCGCTTGCGGCAACGGCGCCCGATCTGACCTGGCATATCGGCGGCCTGGCGAAATGCCTCGGCGCCGGCCTGCGCCTTGCGTATGTGGTGGCGCCCGACACCAGGGCGGTGTGGCCCTTCGTCAGCGCCATGCGCGCCAACAATGTCATGGCCTCGCCGTTGAATATGGCGCTCGCCACCCGCTGGATCGAGGACGGCACGGCCGATGCGATCCTGCGCTTCATCCGCGCCGAGGCCGGCGCTCGCCAGCAGATGGTCGCCGCCATCCTGCCTGCCGACAGCTACCGCGCCGATCCGCTCAGCTTCAATATCTGGTTGCCTCTAACCAACGGCTGGACCCGTTCCACCTTCGGCAGCCATATGCATTCCTCCGGCATCGGAGTGGTGGCAAGCGATGCCTTCACGGTCGAGGGCACCGCGCCCGAGGTCGTCCGGGTCTGCCTCGGCGGCCCGATCGCACGGGAGAAGTTGCGGGGTGCGTTGGAGTTCATGGCCCATGCGCTCGAAGGCCCGCCGGAGATGGCGGCCTCGTTCTTCTGATCCGGCGATCGCGGCCTGGCATGCCCCAGGCAGGCCGCTCCTCGAATGACCTGCCCTGATTAGTTACCGGGCTTCTGCGGCAATCTGACAGATTGATTGGTGTCGCCCGAGCAATGTATTTGTATTGAATGCATACATTGCGCTGAATTGAATGGGCCACCAGATAGGACAGTCATCATGGACACCGAATATCCCCCGCTTCCTCCGATGCAGACCGGCGTCAGGGGACGCTGCCCGCGCTGCGGACAGGGCCATATGTTCAAGGGCTTCCTGACGCTGCAGCCGCAGTGCGAAGCCTGCGGCCTCGATTACTCATTCGCAGATCCGGCCGACGGCCCGGCCTTCTTCGTCATCTGCTTCGCCTGCATTCCGAGCGTGCTGCTCGGCGTCTGGCTGGAGGTGGCGTTTTCGGCACCGATCTGGGTGCAGCTTCTTGTCACCGGCCCATTCATGCTCGCCACCTGCATTCCGCCGCTCAGGCCGCTGAAGGGCTGGCTGGTCGCAAGCCAGTATTTCTACAAGGCGGAAGAGGGCAAACTAGCCTGAAGCTGCGGCCTATCTCAGCGTCGCGCGCAGGCGCGGCGTCGTGAAATCGATGAGCGCGCGCAATTTCAGCGGCACCAACCCCTGCGAGGGGTAGACGAGATGCACCGGCGCCGGCTGCGGTTCGAAATCGGCAAGCAGCGGCACCAGCAGGCCTGCGGCCTCGGCTTGTGCGGCTTGGTAGGAGAGCACGCGCGTGATGCCGAGACCGGCGACGGCGGCATCCACGGCCGCCTCCGCGGTGTTGACCGCAAGCCTTGAGCGGATTGCCACGACGAGCTCCCGTTTGCCCTCCACGAATGTCCAGCTGCGCGTGGAGGCCATGCCCTCGAAAGTGATGCAGTCATGGGCGGAAAGATTGCTGGGGTCGCGGATTGCGGCGTGCCGGGCGACATAATCGGGGCTTGCATAGACCGTGCGGCGGATCGCGCCGAGCCTTGTGGCGATCAGGTTGCTGTCGGCCAGGTTGCCGATCCGGAGCGCCAGATCGATATGATCCTCGACGAGGTTCGCCAGCCGGTCGCCCAGCATCAGCCGCAGATTGATTTCAGGATAGGCCTTCAGAAAATCCACGACGACCGGCAGGACATGCAGCCTCCCGAAGACGATCGGCGCCGTCATCGTCAGTTCACCCTTCGGTGCGCTGTATTCGCCGGCCGCCGTCCGTTCCGCCTCTTCCACCCGGTTGAGAATTTCCCGTGCCGCCTCGACATAGGAGCGGCCGGCCTCCGTCAGCGCGATCTTCCGGTTGGTTCTTTGCAAGAGCCGCGCGCCGAGATGCGCTTCCAGTTCCGAAACCTTGCGGCTGACGGTGGCAAGCGGCGAGCGCAGATGCCGGGAGGCGGCCGACAGGCTGCCTTGTTCGACGACGGTGAGAAGCACTGTCATGGCTTCGAGGCGGTCCATGCTGTCCTTCCATAAATTGGAAATCCCTCTCTCAGATTAGCATTCTACTGCATCTCAATGGAAGGTCGTAGATTCGCTGCCGATGGTCCCGAGCAGCCATCGCCAATCGCGTTCGTTCACAGAGGAGCCATCATGAAACTCTACCATCACCCGCTGTCCGGCCATTCGCATCGCGCCCATCTTTTCCTGTCGCTGCTTGGTGTGTCCTATGAACTGGTCGAGGTCGACATGGCGGCGGGCGCCCACAAGGCGCCGGATTTCCTCAAGCTCAATCCGTTCGGCCAGGTGCCGGTTCTCGATGATGATGGCACGGTCATTGCCGATTCATCCGCCATCCTCGTCTATCTCTCGCGCAAATACGGCCGCACCGACTGGCTGCCGGAGGAAGCGGTTGCGGCGGCGCGGATACAGAAATGGCTGTCAGTCGCCGCGGGCGAGATCGCCTACGGGCCCTGTGCGGCCCGCCTGATCACCGTCTTCGGGGCCGATTTCCGCACGCAGGAGGTGATTGCCCGGGCGCACCGCATCCTCGCCCTGGTCGAGGCGGAGCTCGGCGCCCGCAGCTTCCTGCTCGGCGACAGGCCGACCATCGCCGATATCGCGCTTTACAGTTACATCGCCAATGCGCCGGAGGGCAACGTCGATACCTCGGCCTATCCGAGTGTCCGCGCATGGCTTGCGCGCGTCGAGGCGCTGCCGGGTTTCGTCGGCTTTCGCAAGACGAAGATCGGTCTTGCCGCATGAACAGCCGCCGGGGCGGATTGCCGTCCCGGCCTCCCGATGATCCCGAAAGGAGGCCATGATGCTGAACGATACAGGACAGGATGCCGCATCGCCCTGGCACGAGGGTGAACTTGCAATGCAGCGCAGTATCGGCGTGGTCGAACGCATGGACGGGCCGGGGCGCAATTTCATCCGCAAGGCCATGCCGGAACAGCACCGCGCCTTCTTTCCAATGCTGCCTTTCGTGGTGCTCGGCGCGGTCGACGCCAGGGGCGATGTTTGGGCGACGGTGCGGGCGGGACGGCCGGGATTCATGTCCTCGCCGGTGCCGGAAGCTCTCGACGTCGAGCTGCGGCGCGATTCGGACGATCCTGCCGATGCAGGCATGGAAGATGGAGACGCGATCGCGCTGCTCGGCATACAGCTTGAGACCCGCAGGCGCAATCGGCTGAACGGCGTCATCCGCAGGACGGATGCCGAGGCTTTCCGCCTGCGGGTCGACCAGAGCTTCGGCAACTGCCCGCAATATATCCAGCCGCGCTCAGCCGCCTTCGTCCGCGATCCCGATATGCCGACAACGATCCGACCGCTTCACTCCGTCAACCTCGACGACCGCGCTCGGCGCATGGTCGAGAGCGCCGATACGTTTTTCGTCGCCTCCTATGTCGATCGTGACAACGGTGAGCGGCAGGTGGATGTCTCCCATCGTGGCGGCAGTGCCGGCTTCGTGCGGCTCGGCGCCGACGGCGTGCTGACCATCCCTGATTTTCCCGGCAACCGGTTCTTCAACACGCTCGGCAATCTTCTCGTCAACCCCACGGCCGGGCTGGTCTTCGTCGATTTCGAAACCGGCGATATGCTGCAGATGACCGGAAGCGCCGAAATATTACTGTCCTCCCCTGAGATCGCCAGTTTTGAAAGGGCCGAAAGGCTGTGGCGGTTTATGCCTGAAAACATCGTGTTTCGTCCGGATGCTCTGCCGTTGCGCTGGGGCCGCAATCTCGACCGTTGAGAAGAGACTGCATCATGCCGCTTGCAAGTCATTGTACCGATGAGTACAATGATGACAGATCAGTACAGGAGAGAGATCATGTCCAGCCTCGTCCCGCCCTTCAGCCTCGAGACTGCCACCCGCAAGGTCCGTCTTGCCGAGGACGGCTGGAACAGCCGTGATCCCGAGCGCGTCTCGCTCGTCTATGCGCCGGACAGCCGTTGGCGGAACCGCGCCGAATTCATCACCGGCCGAGCCGAGATCGTTGCTTTCCTCACCCGCAAATGGGCCAAGGAGCTGGATTACCGGCTGATCAAGGAAATCTGGGCCTTTACCGACAATCGCATCGCCGTGCGCTTTGCCTATGAATGGCACGATGACAGCGGCAACTGGTTTCGCTCCTATGGCAATGAGAATTGGGAATTCGACGCGACCGGCTTGATGCAGCGCCGTTTTGCCTGCATCAACGATCTGCCGATCCGGGAAACGGAGCGCAAATACCACTGGCCGCTCGGCCGGCGGCCGGATGACCATCCCGGCCTGACCGAGCTCGGCCTCTAAAGGACGTCGCGATCTTTCAGCTTCGTTCGCCGCGCTTTGGGTGTTTGATTTTCCGCATGTCTCGCAAAACCGCTGCACGATTTTGCGCGAGATGCTCTAGAACAGGATGAATTCAGGCCGGTGAAGACCGTCTACGAACGCGCCGATATCATACCGCTGCTCGCGGAAACCTTTCGCGAGCTCGGATATGAGGGCGCCACTCTCAGCCGCATCACGGAACGCACGGGCATCGGCAAGGGCAGCCTTTATCATTTCTTCCCCGGCGGCAAGGAGGAGATGGCCGGCGCCGTGCTCGCCGATGTGGATGCCTGGTTCGAACAGGCGATCTATCGGCCGCTGAGGGATGACGACGCCCGTCAGGCGATTGCGGCGATGTGGGTCAATGTGAATGAATATTTCCGCGCCGGCGGCCGCATCTGCCTCGTGGGCGCCTTCGCACTCGACGACACGCGCGAGCGGTTTTCTTCGGCGATCGGCGATTATTTCTTGCGCTGGATCGACGCGTTGCGTTCGGCGCTTATGCGGGCTGGCTGTTCTGAGACAGAGGCGCAGACGCTTGCTGAAGAAGGCGTCTGCGGCATTCAAGGCGCGCTGGTCCTGTCGCGCGCGCTCCGAGATGGAAAAGTGTTCACCCGGTCGCTGGAAACGCTGGCGAACCGGCTTGAAACTGCGACGCGATGAGGGCAGGCCTTACATCTACGCCGCTTTGCTTGTATCTCTCAGCGCTGTTGTTGAGGCTGCTGGGCCGGGCGCGCATTTTCCCGTTCAGGACGAATCTGGCGCCACTCATTTTCCATCTGGTCGACGACATGCTGGGGAATGGTGGTTTGTGTGTTGGCTGGCGTTTGCATCGGAAGTCTCCTCTTGTGGTGGTAGGGCTTCGGGGCGAAAATATGCATTGCACAAGACAAAAGGCGTGTAAATCAGGGGCTTAGGCACTTTAAACGATTAAGTTTATTTTAATCGATTAAGACGCTTTTAACCATGAAATTCACAGGAAGCGCGGAATGGTTGTCCACATGGATCGGATATTCTTTCTTGATGCGGTGCGGCAAGAGCTCTTCAAAGGAGAACTGACTCAGCCTCAGGTAGTGGGTATGACGGCGATCCTCGATGCCTGGCAAAAACGGTTCGCTCAGGCCGACCTACGGTGGCTCGCCTATATCCTTGCGACCGCCTATCATGAAACTGCCTATACGATGCAGCCGGTGCGCGAGACGCTGGCTGAAAGCGATATGCGCGCGGTCGAGATCCTCGAGGCCGCCTTTGCCGCAGGCAGGCTCTCCTGGGTGACGACGCCCTATTGGCGGCCGGATGAGGATGGCCGCTGCTGGCTCGGGCGCGGCCTGGTGCAGCTCACCCACAAGCGCAATTACGAGGCGATGAGCGCGCTGACCGGCATCGATCTGGTGGCTGAACCCGATCGGGCGATGGAAATGGATGCGGCCGTGACGATCCTGATCGAAGGCATGCTGCAGGGCAGCTTTACCGGCCACAAACTCGCCGATCACCTGAACGCCACGACCGAGGACTGGGTAAATGCGCGCCGCATCGTCAACGGCACCGACCGGGCCGAGAAGCTCGCGGGTTATGCCATGGCCTTCAATGTGGCGCTGCGTCCGGATGCCGCTCGGGGTGGGCCCCGCGGTTGAAGGCCTGAGGCGCGCGTGTTATCGCGCTGGCCGACCTCTGAGATCTGACAGGAGCTTCCGCGTGATCCGCCATATCGTCTTCTTCACCGTGCAGGAGGAACATCTGGAAGAGGTGAGGGCGGGACTTTCGATCCTGACCGGAATTCCACACGCGCGGCTGCTGGAAATCGGCACCAATGTGAAGACCGATCAGTTGGGCACCGAGATCGATCTTGTCGTCTATGGCGAATTCGACGATGAGGCGGCACTCGCTGCTTATAAGGCGCACCCCGATTACCAACGCTCGATCGAGCGCGTGCGCCCGCTCCGGGAAAAACGCATCGCTGCCGATTACGACAGCCGCACGGCCGTCACGCGTCCGCTCTGATTTCGGCAGGCGATTGGCCTCGAGTTGGATCTTGTTTAAATTCAAGCGGGTGAGCGATTTTCTGGAATCTAGCCGTCGGCAGTTGAATGAAGTTCTGAGCCACTGGAGGCAGTTTTCGAAAAAGCCGGGGCAAGCGATTCAAAAGATTCGCGAACGGCCCGAATCCATGCCTCACGAAATGGCCGGGCTCGGCTGCGGGACCCGCGCGCCGCGCACCAACGCCATCAGCATCGCCACAAATGTCAGGGACAACGCCGCGAGGACGGCTGCGGCGAAGAGCGCCGGGCCGGTGCCGGCGCGATCGAGGATGGCCGTGAAGACGACGGGGGCGACGGCATTGCCAAGGTTTTGCGGCAGCGACAGTCGGGCCGATTGCAGGCCGAATTCGCGCGGCGAGAACAGGGCCAGCGGCAGGAGCGCCCGCGCAACAGTCATGACGCCGGCGCCGAAGCCGTAGAGCAGGATGAAGGTAACGAGCACCGGCGTCGAAGGACTGACGACCAGCATTATCAGGAAGCCCGCCAGCATCAGGCCGATACCCATGGCGGCGCTGAGGATCGGATTGCCGCGCCGGCCGAGCAGCATGTCGAGGAAACGCGCCGAGATGCCGAGGATGCCTCGGGCCGAACCGAGCTGCAGCGCGAAGGCCGGCGAGGCGCCGGACTGGCGGAAGATTTCGAGCAGCGATGGCGAGATGCCGAAGGTGATGAAGGTGGTGATGGTCGTCGAGGCAGCGATCAGCAGAAAGGCCTTACGCTGCGCCGCCTTCGACAGCGGCACTGGGGCGATGTCGGCCGCGCCGCCGTCGACCTGGACAGCGATCGGTTTGGGTAGGGCGAAAAGATGCAGCGGCAGGCATATGAAGAATTGCAGCGCCGCGCATATAAGGAAGGTCAGGCGCCACCCGAAGGCCTCGTTGAGCAGGCTGAGGATCGGCCAGAAGACGGCGCTCGAAAGCCCCGTGAACAGCATCAGGATGGCGATGACCCGCTTGCCGTTGATCCCTTCGCGTTCGACGACGGCAGTATAGGCCGGCGCGGACAGGCCGAACGCGCCGCCGACGCCGATCACGACCCAGGCGGCGGCATAGAGAATAATGCTGTTTGCAGCTGCAAGCAGAGAGAGGCCAAGCGCAAAGGTCAGAGACGCCGCCGAAAGCACCCGGGCAGCGCCATAGCGGGCCAGCCAGCGGCCGGTCGCCGGGCCGACGATGGCGCTGACGATCATCATGATGGTCAGGCCGGCAAACGCCACCTCGTTTGCTAAGCCAAGATCCGGAGCCACGATGCGGCCCATTACCCCGAGCATGTCGAAGGTCGTGCCCCAGCCGATGAGCTGGGTGATGGCGAGGACGATGACCGTCTGCGCCGAGCGGAAGCGGAAGGAATTGGGCATCGGTGCTGAAACGGCCTGAGATGCGGGAGCGGCAAAGGCATAACAGTTTCGACCGGCCGGATAAAGCGGCCGCCGTCGATTCGCGCTGCCGCCCTGCAGTTTTCTCAGATGGAGAACAAGAGGAAAGCCGACGCAATTCAAGGACGAGATGGTACACGTGTAAGGTGTCCGTATCGATGCCCTGCATTGCCGTTCGACCCGTGGAAGATCGAGGCGATTCGTCGATGGCGGCCGGTTTAAGGCGACCTACGGCCGGTCGATAGCCAGAGCGACGGCAAAGCTATTGATGCAGCCTGGTGAAGCACCGTTTTGAAATGCGGGAGGGATCGCCGCTACATGCTGTGACGGCGGTTTCCGCCGGCGGGAACCAAATGTCCAGACGGTCGAGAATGGTTCTAAACTCCCTGTATTACAGCGCATTCATTTGCCATTCAGGTCGCGTGAGTACATATTCGCACCAAGTTGGAACTACCCTTGAAAGCATAAGACATGGCCTTTCCTCTGAGCGTCGCAGTAATGGCCGCCGGACTGGTGGTATCGGCGCCCTCACCGGACGGCGCGGGCACCCTCGTCCTGCGCGTGGCGGGTGATTGCAGCGCCGCCGCAGCCCAGGTCGTCGAGCAGACGGGCGGGCAGCTTCTGTCCGTGCAACCGGTGGGAGATAGCTGCATCATTACCGTTCTCGTGTCGGGCAACGGCCAGCGTCCACGCAAGGTTACGGTAAAGGTTCCGATGTAACCGGAATCGGTCTATTCAAATGACGATCGATTGAAGCGGACGAAGGCGGACCGATGCGCATCCTGGTAGTAGAAGATGACGTCAACCTGAACCGGCAGCTTGCCGACACGCTGAAGGAGGCGGGATATGTCGTCGACCAGGCGTTCGATGGCGAAGAAGGGCATTTCCTCGGCGACACCGAACCCTATGACGCCATCATCCTCGATATCGGCCTGCCGGAGATGGACGGTGTGACGGTGCTGGAAAAATGGCGCGGGGCCGGCCGCGGCATGCCGGTTCTGATCCTGACTGCGCGCGACCGCTGGAGCGACAAGGTCGCCGGCATCGACGCCGGCGCCGACGACTATGTCACCAAACCTTTCCATGTCGAGGAAGTGTTGGCGCGCATTCGGGCGTTGATCCGGCGCGCCGCCGGCCATGCATCCTCCGAGATCGTTTGCGGACCGATACGGCTCGATACCAAGTCCTCGAAGGCGACGGTCAACGGCACGGCGCTGAAGCTGACCTCGCACGAATATCGCCTGCTCGCCTACCTCATGCATCACATGGGCGAGGTCGTCTCGCGCACGGAGCTGGTCGAGCACATGTACGACCAGGATTTCGACCGCGATTCCAACACGATCGAGGTCTTCGTCGGCCGTCTGCGCAAGAAGATGGGCGTCGACCTGATCGAAACGGTGCGCGGTCTCGGCTACCGAATCCAAGCGCCGAAACATGCGAATTAAGTCGCTCACCGCACGTGTGTTGCTGCTGACCACGGTCTGGTCGACGGTGGCCCTGGTGGTGATCGGCCTGCTGATCTCGACACTCTACCGCAAGAGCGCGGAACGTGGTTTCCAGGATCTGCTGCGGGCCCAGCTCTATAACGTCATCAATTCCGTGACGATCGGCGATCAGGGGGCGTTGAGCGGCAGCCCGCAACTCGGCGATCTGCGCTTTGCCCAGCCGAAGACAGGCTGGTATTGGGTGGTGGAGCCGCTCGGCACCTATACCACCGCGCCGCTGGTGTCGCCCTCGCTCGGCTCGGCGCTCATTCCGGTCCCCTCGGTTGTCGAGGCGCCTTTCGACAAGAATTACGAGCGCTACTACCAGGTGACCGACGCCTCAGGGAACCGCGTGCAAGTCGCCGAGACCGAAGTGGTGCTCGACACGGACGGGCGCGCGGCGCGCTTCCGTGTGACCGGCAATGTCGACGTCGTCGAGGACGATGTGCGCACCTTTTCCCACAGCCTCTATCTGGCGCTCGCCGGCTTCGGCGTCGGCAGTCTGATCGTCAATGCGCTGGCGATCCTCTACGGCCTGAAACCGCTCGACAAGGCGCGTGCCGCATTGGAGCGCATCCGCGCCGGCGAGAGCGAGCAGCTGAAGGGCGACTTCCCGCGCGAAATCCTGCCGCTCGCCAACGAGGTGAATGCGCTGATAGACAGCAACCGCCGCATCGTAGAGCGGGCGCGCATGCAGGTCGGCAACCTCGCCCATTCGCTGAAGACGCCGATCGCCGTTCTCCTCAACGAGGCGCGCGTTCTCGAAAAATCCCACGGCGAATTGGTGCGCAGCCAGGCGGAATCGATGCAGGGGCAGGTGCAGTCCTATCTCAACCGGGCCCGCATCGCCGCGCAGCGCGAATCCGTGCTGGCCCGCACCGACGCCGAGCCGGCGCTGGAGCGGCTGGTGCGCGTCATGCGCCGCCTGAATGTCGACACCGAATTTGATCTCGTTGTCTCACCGCCGCATCTTGCCGTTGCCATGGAACAGCAGGATCTCGAGGAAACCGTCGGCAACCTCCTGGAAAATGCGGCGCGTTTTGCCAAGAGCAGAGTACGGCTTTCGGCCGTCGAGGCCGGCGAGGACGTGAAAGGGGCGGAGGCGAGCGCCCGCCGGCGCTGGGTGGAGCTTGCCGTCGAGGATGACGGGCCCGGCCTTGAGCCCGACCAGATCCGCGAGGCGCTGAAGCGTGGCCGCAGGCTCGATGAAAGCAAGCCCGGAACCGGGCTCGGCCTTTCGATCGTCACCGAGATTTCCAACGAGTACCAGGGGCGGCTCGAGCTCTCGCGTGGCGAATGGGGCGGGCTGAAGGCGAAGCTAATCCTGCCTGGCGTCACAAAGGATGTTGCATGACCAACTGCTTGATGTCACAAAGATAGTGGCAAACGTATAGCATGCTTTGCCTTAATGCTGACACGGGGACGCTGCACTTCGATCGGCTGAATTTGACCTCTGATCGCGGTTCGACGCAATGATTCTACGCTCGCAAGGCATGATGGTTTCCGCCCTTCTTCTCGCTGTCGTGCTGTCCGGCTGCACGACGACGAAGGGCGTTGCTTCGCGCGGCATTTTTTCGAGCAAGCCGTCCGCATCGGCCGCCTTCATCACAGCGCTTCAGGGCGGCATCGTCGGCCGCAGCGGCGTGAGCTTGAGCGATAGCAACAAGCAGCGGGCGCTTGAGGCGGAATATCGGGCGCTGGAAGGGGCGGCGGTCGGCCAGCCGGTGGTCTGGAACGGCAACGACGTGACGGGCAAGGTGGTGGCGGCAGCACCCTATCAGGTCGGTTCGCAGAATTGCCGGCAATATACCCATACGCTGACCGTCGACGGCAAGGACACTGTGGCGCGGGGTGCTGCCTGCCGCAACGAAGACGGCAGCTGGTCGCCGCTCGGCTGAGATGGTTTCCGACCAGGAAAGGCCCTAGATTGCGGCGAATAGCCTCAATTCTTCGTCATTCCGGCTTTGGCAGTTGGAATGGCCGTGCGCTTCACGTATTTGGGCCGATATGCTGTTCTGGATTCTCGTTGCCGCTCTGACGGCAGCCGTCGCCGTCATCCTGCTTTACCCCCTTCTGCGCGGTGCGAGGGCGGCGCAGAGGAGGCGCGCCGGCGAGGCGGCAGTCTATCGGGACCAGTTGCGCGAACTCGACCGCGATCTTGGTGGCGGGCTGATCACCCCGGAAGAGGCTGATTACGCCAGGGCCGAGATCGGCCGGCGGCTGATCGCCGTCTCTGCCGGCGAGCCGGAGACGATAGAGAAACCGATAAGGCATCACCGCATCATCGAAGTCCTCGTCCTCTTGATCTTGCCGGTGCTCGGGCTCTGTCTTTATTTGACGACGGGCAGGCCGGACCTGCCATCGCAGCCACTGGAAGCGCGGCTGGAAAACCCCGGCAACGACGTGGCGGTGCTGATCGCCAAGGCGGAACGGCATCTGGCCCAGAATCCCGACGACGGCAAAGGCTGGGACGTGCTGGCGCCGATCTATTTCCGCACGATGCGGGTGGCCGATGCCGAGGTGGCCTACCGCAACGCGATACGGCTTCTCGGCCCGAGCCCGATCCGGTTCGACGGCCTTGCCGAGACGCTGATCACGATCTCCGAAGGGGTCGTGACGGAGGAGGCCCGCCAGGCGCTGGAACAGTCGCTGACGTTGGAGCCCGACAATCCGCGTGCCCGCTTCTACATCGCGCTCAGCTTGGAGCAGGCGGGACGAACCGACGAGGCGCGCCGGGCCTTCGAGGCGCTGGCGCAGCAATCGCCCGCCGATGCGCCCTGGCTGCCGCTGGTCAATGAGCATATCGCCAAGAATGGCGGCGCGGCTGCCCAGCCGGCGGCGCCTGGCGGACCGACGTCGGAAGACGTGGCGGCGGCTGAAAGCATGAGCGCCGGCGATCGCCAGCAGATGATCCGCGGCATGGTCGAAAGCCTCGATGCCAAACTCCGCGAGGATCCCAACAATTTCGAGGGATGGATGCGGCTCGTCCGCTCTTACGCCGTATTGAACGATAAGGATCGCGCAGCCGATGCCGTGAAGCGGGGGCTTGCCGCCTTTCCGCCGCCCGGCGAGCAGGGCCGGCAATTGCTGGCGCTTGCCAGGGAACTTGGCATTGCCACGGAGGAAATGACGCAATGACGCGCAAGCAGAAGCGCCTTGTGGTGATTGCAGGCGGGATGAGTTTCATCCTTGCGGCGGTGTTATTGGTGATGTTCGCCTTCAGCCAGTCTGTGGCGTATTTCTACATGCCTGGCGATCTTGCCAAGACGCCGGTGGCGCCGGAGACCCGCATCCGGCTCGGTGGTCTTGTGGGTGAGGGCAGCATCGTGCGCGGCGCCGGTTCGACGGTGGAGTTTTCCGTCACCGACGGCAGCGCCAATGCTGTGAAGGTCAAATATACCGGCATCCTTCCCGATCTGTTCCGCGAGGGCCAGGGCGTCGTTACCGAGGGCGTGTTTGCCGCCGGCAGCAACGTCTTTACTGCCGATACCGTGCTTGCCAAGCATGACGAGACCTATATGCCGAAGGAGGTGGCTGACAAACTGAAGCAGCAGGGGCTGTGGCAGGAGGGCCAGGGGCAGGGACAGGAGGCAAAGGCGACGCAATGATCATCGAGATCGGCCATTACGCGCTCGTGCTGGCGCTGGCGACGGCGCTCATCGTCTCGGTCGTGCCGGTGATCGGCGCCCGCCGCTATGACCCGGCGATGATGGATGTGGCGAGCGTCGGCTCGATGGTGATGTTTTTGCTCGTCGCCTTCTCCTTCGCCGTCCTGACCTATGCCCATGTCGTCTCCGACTTCTCGGTCGAGAATGTCTGGGAGAATTCGCATTCGCTGGTGCCGCTGATCTACAAATATTCCGGCGTCTGGGGCAATCACGAGGGATCGATGATGCTCTGGCTGTTGATCTTGGCGCTGTTCAGCGCGCTCGTCGCGATTTTCGGCGGCAATCTGCCGGAGACGCTGAAGGCCAATGTGCTTGCCGTGCAGGCCTGGATCTCGTTCGCCTTCACCCTGTTCATTCTTTTGACCTCCAATCCCTTCCTGCGGCTCGATCCGGCGCCGGCAGAGGGCCGCGATCTCAATCCGGTGCTGCAGGATATCGGCCTCGCCATCCACCCGCCGCTGCTCTATCTGGGTTATGTCGGCTTTTCGGTCTGCTTCTCCTTTGCCGTCGCAGCCCTGATCGAAGGCCGCATCGACGCCGCCTGGGCCCGCTGGGTCAGGCCCTGGACGCTGGCTGCCTGGACCTGCCTGACGCTCGGCATCGCCATGGGCTCCTACTGGGCCTATTACGAGCTCGGCTGGGGCGGCTGGTGGTTCTGGGATCCGGTGGAGAACGCCTCCTTCATGCCCTGGCTTGCCGGCACTGCGCTTCTGCATTCGGCCCTCGTCATGGAAAAGCGCGAGGCGCTGAAGATCTGGACGGTGCTGCTTGCCATCCTGACCTTCTCGCTGTCGCTGATGGGCACCTTCCTGGTGCGCTCCGGCGTGCTGACTTCGGTGCATGCCTTCGCCAGCGATCCCACCCGCGGCGTCTTCATTCTTTCCATCCTGCTGATCTTCATCGGCGGGGCGCTGTCGCTGTTTGCCCTGCGCGCGCCGAAGCTGTCGGCTGGCGGGCTGTTTGCGCCGATCTCGCGCGAAGGCGCCCTCGTCCTCAACAATCTGATCCTGACGGTCGCCTGCGGCACGGTGCTCACAGGCACGCTCTATCCGCTGCTTCTGGAGACGCTGACCGGCGACAAGATCTCGGTCGGGGCGCCCTTCTTCAATTTGACCTTCGGCCTGCTGATGGCGCCGCTGCTCGTCATCGTGCCGTTCGGGCCGCTGCTTGCCTGGAAACGCGGCGATCTGCTCGGCGCCCTGCAGCGGCTCTACGTTGTCGCCGGTCTCGCTTTCGCCGCCGCCCTGGTCTTCTTCTATCTCGAGCACGGCGGGCCGGTGCTGTCGGTGCTCGGGCTGGCGGCCGGCCTGTTCCTCATCCTCGGCGCCGTTGCCGACCTCTGGTATCGCGCCGGCATCGGCAAGGTGGCGGGCTCGCTCGCCTGGCGACGCCTGTCAGGCCTGCCGCGCTCGGCCTTCGGCACGGCGCTCGCCCATGCCGGGCTCGGCGTCAGCGTGCTCGGCATCGTCGCCGTCACCACCTTCCAGAGTGAACATGTCGTCGAGATGAAACCGGGCCAGACGGTCGAAGCCGGCGGCTACAGTCTGCAGTTTGACGGCATGCGGCCGGCCAGGGGACCGAACTATACCGAGGAGCGCGGCCACTTCACCATCCGGCGCGCCGGTGTCACGGTTGCCGACACCTGGTCGGCCAAACGCCTGTACACGGCCCGGCAGATGCCGACGACGGAGGCCGGCATCCTGACCTTCGGTCTCAGCCAGCTCTACGTCTCATTGGGCGACGCCACCAGCAACGGCGGCATTGTCGTGCGCATCTGGTGGAAGCCGCTCATCCTCTGCATCTGGGGCGGCGCCTTGATCATGGCCGTCGGCGGCTTCGTATCGCTTTCCGACCGGCGTCTGCGCGTCGGCGCCCCGCGCAGAAAGGCCAAGGCAAAACCGGCCGCCCCTGCCATGGAGCCGGCGGAATGAGGCGGCCTCTCTTCAGTCTCATCGTAGCCCTGTTCGTGCTCTTCGCACCCGTTTCCGCCTTCGCCGTCAATCCCGACGAAGTGCTGGCCGATCCCGCGCTGGAGGCCCGCGCCCGCACCCTTTCGGCGGAACTGCGCTGCATGGTCTGCCAGAACCAGTCGATCGATGATTCCAATGCCGAGCTCGCCAAGGACCTGCGCTTGCTGGTGCGCGAGCGCATCAGGAATGGCGACAGCGATGAGGCGGTGCTCAACTATATCGTGTCGCGCTACGGCGAATTCGTGCTTCTGAAGCCCCGGTTCAGCGTGAGGACGGTATTGCTCTGGGGCGCGCCGGTGCTGCTGATCCTCGCCGGCGGCGTGTCGCTGCTCGTCTTCGCGCGCAAGAGGGCAGGCCGGCCGACCGGAAGCAAGCTTACGCCGGAAGAGCAGGCGAAGCTCAGCGAGCTTCTCGAAAAAGAGCCGTCCGCACGCGGCGGCCGTGACTGAACATTTCAAACATTACGAACTTTTCATTGATCGGACAGTTCGCAGTAAGGTGCGGCGTCCTATATCTTCTGTCATCGACTGATCCGGCGCTGCCGGTCTGAAGATCTAAGAACAAGAGAAGGTGCTCCAATGCTCAAGAATTTCAACGGACGTCCGTCCCTCGCCACCGTGCTCAAGGCGTCTACTGTCGCCGGTATCGCGGCCGCTGTGCTCGCAACTGGCGTTCCGCTCGAAATTACCCGGTCCTATGCTGAAGCCGTCAAGGTCCAGGCGCCCGCGGTTCCGAGCTTCGCCAACGTCGTCGATGCGGTTTCACCCGCCGTCGTGTCCGTCCGCGTGGAAAACCGCGTCAATCCCGTCGCCGACAACAATGACGGCTTCTCCTTCGATTTCAATGGCCGCGGCTTTGACGACCTTCCTGACGATCACCCGCTGAAGCGGTTCTTCCGGCAGTTCGGTCAGGACCCGAATGACCAGCAGGGTCATTCGCGCCGCTTCGGCCAGGGTCCGAATGGCCCCGGTAAGGGCCGTCTGCGGCCGGTCGCTCAAGGCTCAGGCTTCTTCATCTCCGAAGACGGCTATATCGTTACCAACAACCACGTGGTTTCCGACGGCCAGGCTTTCGTCGCTGTCATGAATGACGGCACCGAACTCGATGCCAAGCTGATCGGCAGGGATCCGCGTACCGACCTCGCCGTGCTGAAGGTCGACGGCAAAGGCAAGAAGTTCACCTATGTCAACTGGGCCGACGACAACAACGTCCGCGTCGGCGACTGGGTTGTCGCCGTCGGCAACCCCTTCGGCCTCGGTGGCACGGTCACGGCCGGCATTGTTTCGGCTCGCGGCCGCGATATCGGCTCGGGTCCCTATGACGATTACCTCCAGGTGGATGCGGCCGTGAACCGCGGCAACTCCGGCGGTCCGACCTTCAACCTCAACGGCGAAGTCGTAGGCATCAACACCGCGATCTTCTCACCTTCGGGCGGCAGCGTCGGCATCGCCTTCGCCATTCCGGCCTCGACCGCCAAGGATGTCGTCGCCGATCTGATGAAGGACGGCCAGGTTTCGCGCGGCTGGCTGGGTGTCCAGATACAGCCGGTAACCAAGGACATCGCCGAATCCATCGGCCTTTCCGAGCCGAGCGGCGCCCTCGTCGTCGCCCCGCAGCCGGGGTCGCCGGGTGACAAGGCCGGCATGAAGGCTGGTGACGTCGTCACCGCGCTCAACGGCGAGACCATCAAGGATGCCCGCGATCTCAGCCGCCGCATCGGCGGGATGCAGCCGGGAAGCAAGGTCGAACTCTCGGTCTGGCGCGCCGGCAAGGCCCAGTCGCTCACCGTCGAACTCGGCACGCTGCCGGCCGATCAGAAGGATGCCAACGCCGATGACAACAATCAGCCGCAGCAGCCTGAGGCGCCTGCCTCCGAGAAGGCGCTTGCCGATCTCGGCCTGACGGTCGGTCCTTCCGACGACGGCAAGGGCCTGGCGATCACCGGCATCGACCCGGACTCCGATGCCGCCGACAAGGGCATCAAGGAAGGCGAAAAGATCACCTCGGTCAACAACCAGGAGGTCTCCACCGCTGCGGATGTCGTCAAGGTGCTGAACCAGGCCAAGAAGGACGGCCGCACACGCGCGCTGTTCCAGATCCAGTCCAGCGAAGGAAGCCGCTTCGTCGCGCTTCCGATTAACGGTCAGGGCTGATCCGCAGGAAAACCGAAGCCGTGCGGACCAAGGTCCGCGCGGCTCTATTCCTTTGACCTTTCAAGGATGATCGCGATGAGCCCCGCTCCGCAGCAAGATGCTTTGAGCCTTGCCGAAACGCAGCCGGTGGGTAATGTCGGCCGCATGAAGATTCTCATCATCGAAGATGATCTCGAAGCCGCGGCCTACCTCACGAAAGCCTTTCGTGAGGCGGGCATCGTCGCCGATCACGCCAGCGACGGCGAGGCCGGCTTGTTCATGGGGTCTGAGAACACCTACGACGTCATCGTCATCGACCGCATGCTGCCGCGCCGGGACGGGCTTTCGGTGATCAGCGAATTGCGTCGCAAGGGCATCCATACGCCGGTCCTCATCCTCTCCGCCCTCGGCCAGGTCGATGACCGCGTGACCGGCCTTCGTGCCGGCGGCGACGATTACCTGCCGAAGCCCTATGCCTTCAGTGAGTTGCTGGCGCGCGTCGAAGTGCTCGGTCGCCGCAAGGGCACCCCGGAGCAGGATGTCGTCTATCGCGTCGGCGATCTGGAACTCGACCGGCTCTCCCACGAGGTGCGCCGCGGCGGCAAGGAAATCCCGCTGCAGCCGCGCGAATTCCGCCTGCTCGAATATCTGATGAAGAATGCCGGCCAGGTGGTCACCCGCACCATGCTGCTCGAAAACGTCTGGGACTATCATTTCGATCCGCAGACAAACGTCATCGACGTCCACGTCTCGCGCCTGCGCTCGAAGATCGAGAAGGACTTCAGCCAGCCGCTCCTGAAAACCATTCGGGGCGCGGGGTATATGATCAAGGATGAGGGATGAGCCGCTTCAGGGTGCTCTTCAAGTCCACTGCAGTCCGCCTTTCGGCACTCTACATTCTGCTATTTGCCATCTGCGCCGCGACGCTCGTCTTCTATGTGACAGCGATGTCGGAACGGCTGCTGACGGGTCAGATCCGCGATGCCGTCCGGCAGGAGGTAGAGCAGGTGCAGCGCGCCTATGACGCGGGCGGCATGAACCTTCTGCTGCGCACCATGGAGCGGCGCGCCCGCCAGCCTGGCGCCAATCTCTACATCATCGCCGGGCCCTCTGGTGATATTCTCGCCGGCAATGTCGCCTCGGTGCAGCCTGGTGTCTTCGAGGAGGTCGGCTGGACCTCGGCCCCCTTCGCCTATCAGCGCTATACAGATGGTGGTGGTGTCGAGCGCCGGCACAAGGCGATCGCCAATATTTTCGTGCTCGACAACGGCTTGAGAATTCTCGTCGGCCGCGACCTCGGCGATCCCGAGCGTTTCCGTCTGCTGGTGCGCCAGGCGCTGATGGTGGCTTTGGCAATCATGGGGCTCGGCGCGATCATCATCTGGTTCGGCATTGGCCGCAACGCCTTGAAACGCATCGACCGCATGTCGGATGCGAGCAAGAAGATCATGGCAGGCGATCTGTCTCAGCGCTTGCCGGTCGGCGGATCCGGCGATGAGTTCGACCGGCTGTCCATGTCGCTGAACACCATGCTCGAACGCATAGAGAAGCTGAACGAAGGCTTGCGGCAGGTCTCCGACAACATCGCGCACGATCTCAAGACGCCGCTGACGCGGCTGCGCAACAAGGCGGCCGATGCCCTCGATATGACCGACGGCGATACGCGACGCGCAGCGCTTGAAGGCATCATCTCCGAATCGGACCAGCTGATCCGCACCTTCAACGCCCTGCTGATGATTTCCCGGGTCGAGGCCGGATCGGTCGCGGCGGAGATGTCGCCGGTGGAGCTTTCGGCCATCGTTTCCGACAGCGCCGAGCTTTACGAACCGGCTGCCGAAGAGGCTGGGCTTGGCCTTGCTTCCAGCATCGAGCCGGATATCGAAGTGCAGGGCAATCGCGAGCTGATCGGCCAGGCGATCTTCAATCTGCTCGACAATGCGATCAAATATTCCTCCGATACGAAAGGGGCGGGCGAGGTGTTGCTGAAGCTTGCCCGCCGCCCGGACGGTATTTGCCTGTCGGTGGCCGACCATGGACCAGGCGTCCCCGCTGACCGACGCGGTGACGTAGTGAAGCGCTTCGTTCGCCTCGACGAAAGCCGTTCGAAGCCCGGCACCGGCCTTGGACTCTCGCTGGTGGAGGCGGTGATGGAGCTGCATAACGGCCGATTGGAGCTCTCCGACACCAACCCCGACAAACCCGAGCAGCGCGGACTGACCGTCAGCATGATCTTCCCGGCCAAGGCTGCTTGAACGGCTTGGGCCGAAACTCGATCGATTTAATCGTATATTGGCGGTTTTCCGCCAGGACCCTAAGTTAACCCGGAACGAAGGTGGCGGGCCGCGATTCTGGTGATCGCTATCTGCTATGTAGAGCCAGGGAGAGCGCATGCTGACAAAATCGACGCATGGCCTGAAGGATGTCGCCGAAGGGCTGCTGCGTCCGCTGAGCCAGACGGAGCTGAAGCTGGCGCTGACCGATCTTCAGGAAGCGAGCAAAAGCGAGCCCTCGGTGGCCGCCATGCTGAAAGCGGAAGGGCGGCTGCGTGATTTCATCGCCGCTGTGCTGACGCTGTCGCCCTACCTGCGCGATATTGTCAATCTCGACCCCGCCATCCTCGCAGGCGCCATCAGCGAACCTCTGGAGCCGCAGATCGAAGCGCTGATCGCCGAGGCGCGGGGCTGCTGGCGGCCGGACGGCGAGGGGGCGGCGCCGGCGGAATCCGTGGTGATGAGCAGGCTGCGCGTCATCAAGCGCAAGGCCGCTTTTCTCGTTGCGCTCGCCGATCTCTCGCGCATTTTCGACAGCCGGACGACCACGGCCTGGCTGAGCGCGCTTGCCGAAGCTTCGGTCGCGGCTGCGATCGACCATCTGTTGCTCGCGGCGCATGAAGGGGGAAAACTCCGGCTGCACGACCCGGTGAAACCAAGCGAGGGCTCCGGCCTGATCGTGCTCGGCATGGGCAAGCTCGGCGCGTCCGAACTCAACTATTCTTCCGATATCGATCTCGTCGTCTTCTTCGACGAAGAGGCCGGCATCGTGCCCGACCCGGATGACGCGATCGAGGTCTTTCCGAGGATGATGCGCCGGCTTGTGCGCATCCTGCAGGAGCGCACGGCGGACGGCTACGTTTTTCGCACGGATCTGAGATTGCGTCCCGATCCCGGCTCGACGCCGCTGGCGATCCCGGTCGATGCGGCAATGATCTATTATGAGGGCAGGGGCCAGAACTGGGAGCGGGCCGCCTTCATCAAGGCGCGCGCGCTGGCCGGAGACCTTGCGGCCGGTGCGGAGTTCCTGCGTGGGCTGTCGCCTTTCGTCTTCCGTAAATATCTCGATTACGCGGCGATCGCCGATATTCATTCGATCAAGCGGCAGATCCACGCGCATAAGGGTCATGGCGCGATCGCGGTCAAGGGTCATAATGTCAAGCTCGGCCGCGGCGGCATCCGCGAGATCGAATTCTTCGTTCAGACGCAGCAGTTGATCGCCGGCGGCCGTATGCCGGCGCTGCGCGGCCGGTCGACGGAGGAGACACTCGGCGAACTCACCAAGGCGAAATGGATCGATGAGCAGACCCGCGACGAACTGACGGAGGCCTATTGGTTCCTGCGTGACGTCGAGCATCGCATCCAGATGGTGCGCGACGAGCAGACTCACCTTCTGCCGGAGACCGATGCCGACCTGAAGCGCATCGCCTTCATGATGGGCTTTTCCGACACGCCGAGCTTTTCCGAAAGGCTGGTTGGCGTTCTGAAGACGGTCGAGCGGCGGTATGCCCGCCTATTTGAGCAGGAGAGCAAGCTTTCCACTGAAACCGGAAACCTTGTCTTTACCGGCCAGGGCGACGATCCGGATACGCTGGTGACGCTGAAGAAGCTTGGCTTCACCAGGCCATCCGACATTTCCCGCATCATCCGTACTTGGCATTACGGCCGCTATCGCGCGACGCAATCGGTGGAGGCGCGTGAGCGGCTGACGGAGCTGACGCCCGAACTGCTGCGCGTCTTCGGCGAAAGCAAGCGCGCCGATGAGGCGCTGCTGCGCTTCGATAGCTTCATCTCGGGCCTTCCCGCAGGTATCCAGCTCTTTTCGCTCCTCGGCAGCAATCCGGCGCTCCTGTCGCTGATCGTCAACATCATGTCCTCGGCGCCCCGGCTTGCCGAGGTGATCGCCGCCAAGCCGCATGTCTTCGACGGCATGCTCGATCCCGGCTTGATGGCCGAGCTGCCGACGCGCGACTATCTCGGCGAGCGCCTGAAGGGATCGCTCGTCCAGGCGCGCCATTATGAGGAGGTGCTCGACCGGCTGCGCATCTTCGCCGCCGAGCAGCGCTTCCTGATCGGCATCCGCCTGCTCACCGGAGTGATCAACGGCGCCATGGCCGCCCGCGCCTTCACCCATCTCGCCGATCTCATCATCGCGGCGGCGCTCGATGCCGTGACGAGCGAGATGCGAGCCGCGCATGGCGATTATCCCGGCGGCCGCATCGCCGTTGCCGGAATGGGCAAGCTCGGCAGCTTCGAGCTGACGGCCGGTTCCGACATCGACCTGATCCTGCTCTATGATTATGACGACGCGGCTTCCGAGTCCGATGGGCCGAAGCCGCTCGACGCCACGCGCTACTTCACCCGCATCACCCAAAGACTGATCGCCGCCTTGTCGGCGCCGACCGCCGAAGGCGTTCTCTATGAAGTCGACATGCGGCTGCGCCCGTCCGGGAACAAGGGGCCGGTTGCCACCCGTATCAATGCCTTCCGCAAGTACCAGCGTGAGGAGGCTTGGACCTGGGAGCATATGGCGCTCAGCCGCGCCCGGCTGATCTCAGGCGATGACAGCCTGATCGCAGAGGCGGAACATATCATCCGCGAAGTGCTGACAGCCGATCGAGACATCGCCAAGGTGGCGCATGACGTTGCGGAGATGCGCGGACTGATCGACAAGGAAAAGCCGCCATCCGGCCCCTGGGACTTGAAGCAGATACCCGGAGGCGTCATCGATCTCGAATTCATCGCCCAATACCTGGCGTTGATCGCGCCAACCAGAGGCGCCGGCGTTGCCGTGAACGGCAAGAGCACAGGCGAGGCTCTTAAGATCCTTGGCGACCGGCTGATGCCGGCGGCCGACCTCGACACATGCCTCGAAGCCTTCGCGCTCTATACCAGTCTTTCACAGCTGATCCGGCTCTGCATCGAGAGCGAGTTCGACCTGAACGACGCGCCTGCCGGCCTCATCGAGCTCGTCTGCCGTGCCGGCGACTGCCCTGACATCAGGACGCTGGAAGGGGAAGTGAAGCGGCTTTCGAAAGCGGTGAGAAAGATATTCGTGAATACGGTGAAAGTCTAAGCGTTATCCGGAATGCGCAGCGAGATCACCGTACCCACAGCTTCGCGCGAGCGGATCTTCATGCGCCCGCCATGCAGCGAGGTGAGCGAGCGGGAGATGGCGAGCCCGAGGCCGGAGCCGCCCTTGCTCTTGGCGTACTGGCTCTGCACCTGTTCGAAGGGCTGGCCGATCTTCGACAGCGCTGAGCGGGGGATGCCGATTCCGGTATCGGCTATGGTGACGGCCACGGCTCCGTTGACGCGGCGCGTGCGCACCGCGATGCGGCCGCCATTGTCAGTGAATTTCACCGCGTTGGAGAGCAGGTTGAGCAGTACCTGTTTCATCGCCCGGCGGTCTGCCATCAGCGTCAGGCCTGAAGAGATGCGCTGCTCGATGACGATGTTCTTTTCTGCAGCAGGAATGGCGGTAAAGCGCAGGCTTTCCTCGATCAGCGGCACGAGGTCGATGCGTTCGCGGTGCAACATCAGATGGCCGGCCTCGATCTTCGACATGTCGAGAATGTCGTTGATGACGTTCAGCAGATGTTTGCCGCTGTCGTGGATGTCACGGGCATATTCGTCGTATTTCAGCGAGCCGAGCGGACCGAACATCTGGTTCTGCAGGATTTCGGAGAAGCCGAGGATGGCGTTGAGCGGGGTGCGCAGCTCATGCGACATATTGGCGAGGAATTCCGACTTCGCCTTGTTGGCGGCCTCGGCGCGCTCCTTCTCCGCCTGATAATTGGCGTTCGCCGTCGAAAGCTCGGCTTTCTGGAGCTCGAGCGTCTGGCGCGAGGCGGAGAGGTCGCCGATCGTCGCCATCAGCCGGCGTTCGGATTCGCGCAGCCGCTCCTGATGACGTTTCATCAGCGTGATGTCGGTGCCGACCGAGACGCGGCCGCCGTCGCGGGTGCGTCGTTCGTTGATCTGCAGCCAGCGCTCGTCGGCAAGCTGCACCTCCGTGGTGCGTCCCGAGCCGTCGGCATCGGCGACCCGCCGCTCGATCACGGGGCGGGCGGCGGCGGCATTGACGATCGAGCGCTCGGTGCCGGGCACCAGCACGCTGTCCGGCAGGCCATAGGCCTGCTGGAAATGCGTGTTGCACATGACCAGCCGGTCGTTCTTGTCCCAGAGCACGAAGGCTTCCGAGGTGCATTCGATGGCGTCGGCGAGCCGCTGGTCGGCTTCCGCATAGCGTTGGGCGAGCCGGTGCTGTTCGGTCACGTCCATGGCGATGCCGATCAGGTGCATGCGGCCGGAATTGCTGCGGATCACCTGGGCGCGGGCCCGCATCCAGACATAGTGGCCGCCGGCATGGCGCATGCGGAAGATCTGATCGACCTGGCCGGAATGGCCGCTGGCGATGGCGCGTGCGATCTCATAGAGCCCGCCGTCATCCGGATGCATCAGCCGGGCGGCTTCGCCGAAGCCCATCGTCTTGTCGGAGGCCGGCAGGCCAAGCATATCGTACATCGATCGCGACCAGAAGAATTCGCGGTTCTCGAAATCGAAGTCCCAGAGGCCGCAGCGGCCGCGCGACAACGCCGTCTCGACGCGCAGGTTTGATTCCAGAAAGATATCGTCGGCGTCGCGGGCGCGCTTCACCTGCGTGTAGTAGGCGTAGAGGATGACGAGCAGGATCGAG
This sequence comes from Rhizobium bangladeshense, assembly GCF_017357245.1. Taxonomy (NCBI): domain Bacteria; kingdom Pseudomonadati; phylum Pseudomonadota; class Alphaproteobacteria; order Hyphomicrobiales; family Rhizobiaceae; genus Rhizobium; species Rhizobium bangladeshense. The sequence goes on from NZ_CP071612.1 coordinate 1,322,980, forward strand.
GATATGCCGGCAAACAGCGTGACGTTGAGCGCGAGTTCCTCGCGCCAGAGCCGGCCGATCTCCTCGAGCGAGGTGGCGGCGACGATATAGCCGCCGGCATTGCCCATCAAAGTGATCTCGGCATAGTGCGGCACACCGCCGATCGTGGTTTCGATGACGCCCGCCCGATCGCCGAAGCGACGGATCGCCGAGACCTCCGGGAAGAAATCGCCGACATTGCTGCCGACATGCGGAAGCCCGGCTGTCGTCGCGGCGAAAACCTTGCCGCTGGCCTGCACCAGCAGCACGAAAGCGCCGCTGTCCAGCCGGTCCTGCGGCAGGTATTTGGTGAGGCGTGTCTGGGCTTGGCCGATATCGCCGCGGTCGAAGATATCGGACACATCCGCGAACACAGCCGAGGCGGTCGCCGCCGAGAGCGCAGTGGCGTGGCGGGCGGAAGCTTCCAGCCGGCCATATTCGCTCATCATGCCGAAGAAATGTGAGGCTGCGACGACGGAGAGGAAGGCGATGATCAGCGCCGGAATGGTGCGCTTCAAAATGAGCTCCGCCTTCGGGAGATGACGAAGGAGCGGTTCCGATGTCGCATGACCGGAAAGGCTGTTTCGCCAGGCTCTCAGCCCGTCAAAATCGACACGCAGCCGTCCTCCGGCCACGGTTGCCCGCCGCACGTCCATCATCTCTTCGCCTTGTCCCTCGTGTGATTCGCGCGCCGCTCGCCCGAACCTGAGCTAGAGAATCACGGGTGATTCGCCTTGTCCAGAGGCAAAGCTAAAAATCCGTTAACTATTTAAATTCTTGTAATTTTCGCGCGATGCGAATCGCGGGCGAGCCGGCCGCCGCTTCCTGTGCCGCGGCCAGTTCGGCAAATCACCCTTTAAGCGTGCGCTCTACGATATCACGCACGTCAGTGGAAAGGTTCGGCGCCTGTTCGATCTTCATCAGTGCGGCGCGGGCGTGTTCGGCGCGCGTCGGCTCCAGCGAGCGCCAGGAGCGCATCGAGGTAAGGATGCGAGCGGCAAGCTGCGGATTGCGCTCGTCGATTTCGAGGATTTCATCGGCGAGGAAACGGTAACCTTCGCCGTCGGCACGGCCAAAGCCGGTCGGATTGGCAAAGGCGAAGGTTCCGACCAGCGCCCGCATCCGGTTCGGATTGGTCCGCTTGAAGAGCGAATTCTCCATCAGGGTGCGAACCCTTTCCAAGGCCTTGGCGCCTGGGATGCCGGCCTGGATCGAGAACCATTTGTCGATGACGAGCGCGTTTTCTGCAAAGCGGTCGCGGAACGCGGCCAGCGCCTCGCTCGTCTGCGCGCTCTCGGGAAAATAATGGGCGAGGATCGTCAGCGCGTGGCTGAGATCGGTCATATTGTTGGCTGCGTCGAATGCGGCCTTGGCGCGGACGGGCGTCTGTTCCGCGTGCGAGAGATAAGTAAGCGCGCTATTGCGCAGGGCGCGCAGGCCCGCGCTTTTGGCATCCGGGCTGAAACCGCCTGATGACGTGGTTGCAGCGTAGAGGCTGGCAAAAACATCCTTTCCGGCGTCGGCGATCTGTCTCAGGATCGCCTGCCGGCCGGCATGGATGGCCTCGGGGTCGTTGTTGCTGCCGAGTTCGCGGGCAATATCGGCTTCGCTCGGCAGAGCCAGCGACTGGGCGCGCAAGGCAGGTTCGAGGCTCTCGTCGGCGGCAGCCCCAATCAGCGCCTCGACAAAGGTTGCCTCGCAGGCGATGGACTTGCCCTCACGCGCGTCTCGGGCGGCTTTGAGAAGGTTCGGCAGCGCCAGGTCGGTCAGCGCCTGCCAGCGGGCGAAATGATCCGTCTCATACCGGGCGAGGCTGGCAAGATCGACCGGGCTTTGATCAAAATGCAGGTTGATCGGCGCCGAGAAGCTGCGGTTAATCGACACAACCGGGCGCGAGCCGATGCCGTGGAATACCACTGTCTGGGCGCGGTCGGTCAGGTGCAGCACCTCGCCGGCATATTCCGCGCCGCTGACCGAGCTCGGCTCGATCTTGCCGCCGTTTTCGCCGAACAGCGCCAGGCTGAGCGGAATATGCATCGGTTCCTTTTTCGGCTGGCCGGGTGTGGCCGGGACCATCTGTTCGAGCGACAGGGTGAAGGTGCCGGCTACCGGATCATAGCTGCCCGATGCGGTGACGAGCGGCGTCCCGGCCTGATGGTACCAGAGCGAGAATTGCGTGAGATCGCGCCCGCTCGCATCCTCGAAACATTTGACGAAATCCTCGATCGTCACGGCCTCGCCGTCATGACGGTCAAAATAAAGATCCATACCCTTCTTGAAGACGTCATGGCCGAGCAGCGTCGCGATCATCCGCGTGACCTCGCTGCCCTTCTCGTAGACAGTCCGCGTGTAGAAATTGTTGATCTCGCGGTATGTCGTCGGCCGTACGGCATGGGCGAGCGGACCGCCATCCTCCGGAAACTGCTCGGATTTCAGATGGCGCACATCGGCGATGCGCTTGACCGGGCGCGAGCGCTGATCGGAGGAAAATTCCTGGTCGCGATAAACCGTCAGGCCTTCCTTGAGGCACAGCTGGAACCAGTCGCGACAGGTGATGCGGTTGCCCGTCCAATTGTGAAAATATTCATGCGCTATGACCGCTTCGATATTGGCATAGTCGGCATCGGTCGCGGTCTCGGGATCGGCAAGGACGTATCTGTCGTTGAAGATGTTGAGACCCTTGTTCTCCATCGCGCCCATGTTGAAGTCGGAGACGGCGACGATCATGAAGATATCGAGATCGTATTCGCGCCCGAACCTCTCTTCGTCCCACTTCATCGAGCGCTTCAGCGCATCCATGGCGTAGGCTGCGCGTGGCTCCTTGCCGTGTTCGACATAGATCTTCAGCACCACTTCGCGCCCGGACATGGTGGTGAAGGTGTCTTCGACGACGCCGAGATCGCCGGCGACGAGGGCGAAAAGGTAGCTCGGCTTCGGATGCGGGTCGAACCAGGCGGCGAAATGTTTGCCGGGGCCGTAGCCGGCGCCACCAAGGAAATTGCCGTTCGACAGGAGCAGCGGGTTGGCCGCCTTGTCGGCGATGATGTTGACCGTGTACGGAGCGAGCACGTCGGGCCGGTCGGGGAAATAGGTGATGCGGCGGAAGCCCTCCGCCTCGCACTGCGTGCAGTAGATGCCGCCGGTGCGGTAGAGGCCCATCAGCTGGGTATTTGCTTCGGGATTGATGATCGTGGTGATCGTCAGTTCGAAGGGAGCGCTCTCCGGCAGGTCGCGCACGGTCAGGCTTTCCGGCGTTACATCATAACGTGAAGGGGCAAGCTCTACCTGGTCGAACAGCAGCCCCGCCAGCGTCAGCTCGTCGCCGTCGAGTACGATCGGCGCCGCAATATCGGCGCCCGGGCGACGACGAAAGATCAGACGTGCTTCGACCTTCGTCTCCGTCGGATCGAGTTCGAATGTCAGGTCCACGCGTTCCAGCACGAAGTCGGTGGGACGGTAATCTGCCAGATGAATGACCTGGCCGGTATCTGTTCGCATGGTGTTTCCTGAAGACCGTTATCTGATAACCGCGGATACAGAGGCGGGCGCGCTCTGCCTAAATTGCTGGGCATGATTACATTAAAGTCTGAACCAAAGTTAAAGCAAATTGCCCCCAAGTGCGAAGTTCATGGGCAAAATATGTTGCTGGTCGAAATGCGCTAAATGGATTGAGCGCCCCTTGTTCGCCGCGTCGCTCGCCGTCCGCAGCGCGGCGCGGTATCAGCCAGGGCCATCGCAATTCTTTGAGCCGCATTGTCGTGGCTGCAGCCGAAAGTGATTTCGTAATTATCCGGCCTTAGTGCGATTTTTTCGCACCTCTCGGTTTTCTTTAGCTACGATGGCTGACGTCACTCGCCGCGTCCCCGAGTCGGACGCGTCTCCCCGTTCCTGTTAAGTCAGCATCAGAGCCAGGATCATGCACTCGGTTCTCAGAAACCCGATGAGAGGCATTGCGCTGAAAGTCTCGTCGGTCGTGGTCTTCCTGGCCATGCAGACCTTCATCAAGCTGGCCGGACCGGATATCCCGCCGGGTCAGGTCACCTTCTGCAGGTCCTTCTTCGCGCTCTTTCCGATCATGGCCTATCTCGCCTATATCGGTCAGCTGCGGGCAGGTTTCCACACCGCCAATCCGGTCGGGCACCTCAAGCGCGGCACAATCGGCATCCTGTCGATGGCTTTCGGTTTTTATGGCCTTCTGCATCTGCCGCTGCCGGAGGCGATCGCGCTTGGCTACGCCTTGCCCCTCGTCGCCGTTATCTTCGCCGCGGTTTTTCTCGGCGAAACCGTGCGCATCTATCGTTGGAGCGCCGTCTTCGTCGGTCTGGTCGGTGTGGCCATCGTCTCCTGGCCGAAACTTACGCTGTTTCGCGACGGCGGCATGGAAGCCGGGCAGGCCCTCGGTGCGGTTTGCGTCCTGCTGTCCGCCGTTCTCGGCGGCATGGCGATGATCCAGGTGCGTCGTCTTGTCGAGGAAGAGAAGACTGCGACGATCGTGCTGTATTTTTCGCTCACCGCGTCGGTCTTCTCGCTGGCTTCCCTTCCTTTCGGCTGGCTCGTCCTGCCATGGCCGTCGGCGCTTTATCTGATCGCTGCCGGCTTTTGCGGTGGCGTTGCGCAGATCCTGCTGACGGAAAGCTATCGCCATGCGGATGTCTCCACCGTCGCGCCGTTCGAATATACCTCGATCCTGCTCGGCGGCATCGTCGGCTACTTCGTCTTCGGCGACGTGCCCAGCGTGACCATGCTGATCGGCACCGTCATCATCGTTGCTGCCGGTATCTTCATCATCTATCGCGAGCATCAGCTGGGTATCGAACAGCGGGAGGCGCGCAAGGCGACGACGCCGCAAGCCTGAGGTTAGGGACCGGCAGGATTTTAACGCACGGATTGCCGCTGCGCATTCTTGCTTCCGGCGAGTGAAAAGAGTGGTGAATTCTCAGGATGGCGTAGAACTGCGGAATATGATTGTTGAACGTGAGAAACTATCATTTATTCAACGCTATGCATGTCTGAATGGGCCGTTTTGCGGCCTTCGATATTGCTGCTCCGAACGCTGGCCTGCGAGCGGAGGTGGAGAAAAGCATAATGGCATTCACGGCGGAGCAATTGGCGGGGAACTGCTCCTTTCTGATGAGCATCCGCTTTTTGGCTGGGCAAACGCGCGGCATGTTCGACGCCGGTCCGCGTTTGGCGAGACTGCTGGCCTCCCATCAGCGCTGGCTCCTGACCCAGACTGCCTATGCCCTCCACCTGGAACATGATCCGCACGACCCGACGTCGGGTCTTACCGCCGTCCGGCTGATCGGCCGCATCACGGCGCATAAAGTGGCGAGCCGTAACACCGTGCTCGCCTTCATCGAAGAACTCTATACCTACCGCTTCATCATCCACACGCCTGGCGACGAGCGGCGCCGGCCACGACATTTCGAACCGGCGGCTGTTAGCCATCAGGCGATGTTCGCCTGGATTCACGCCAATCTCGCCTCGCTGGACCTGCTCGACGGCGGTGACAGGGCGGCGTTTTTCCAGGCAAATCCATCATTGATGAAGCTCGTTCAGCCGCGCATTGCCCGTCATTGCCTGGAAGATGCGGGCTGGCGGGAGCCGCCGGAGCAGGTGGCGCTATTTCTCTGGACCGAAGCCGGCGGCCTCGTCATCGACAACTTCATCAGCCGGCTGGATATGGAAAACACCGAGCGGGGCAGGTTTCTCGTCGGCCGCGTCGAAACCCGCGCGCTCGCCGCCGATTTCATGATGTCGCGCACGCACCTGCAGCGGCTCTTGGCAAAGGCAGCGCAGCGCGGCTGCGTCGGTTGGAATGATGAGCCGCGCAAGACGCGTCTATGGATATCGCGGGATTTCGTCGAAGAATATTGCGCGTGGCAGGCGGTCAAGTTCGCCTATGTCGACGAAGCCTTCGAATGGGCGAAGACCCGGATAGAAGAAATAGTCGTCTGATCAGAGAACGATCGCTGCTGTAGCCGCACCAACATTCGAGGCGGCACCGGGCTTTACCGAAAGCTCGCGCTCATATTCCCGTGCGGCGCAGACCGCGACTCGGATATGCTCGAAGGTTTCGATGTTGCGCAAAAGCGATAGCAGGATCGTCGACATATTGGTTTACTCTGGCAATGGAAGGCAGGCAGTCGCACGGTTCTTTGCATCGGCGCCCTTTGCGCCTCCGAATGAAAGCGCTCTAAACCTGCTGCTCAATATTGCTGGAAGTCGGAAAAGATGGCGTTCGGACGCGCCGTGCGGCTGTTGATGCCGGTGCCGCGCGCAACCATCTGCTCGTTCGCGGCAAAGCCGAAACGGCTATGGCCGTGAGTGGAACGAATTTGGTCGCCGGCGAGGCGGAGGGTTTCAAACCCGCAATGGATAGGGCGGAAGCGCTTGTTCATGGCCTTGGTTCCTGTAATTCCTCCCAAGACACCCCTTTATATTGCAGTGCAGCATCGATTCTGCAATGCGCCTCGACGCGATGCAGCCATGCGAAAAACGCATGGACCACTTCATAAATTTTTAAACTTCGGCTAATTTCTAAGCAGGGAGAGCGAGTTAAGCTTCGCTTGAAAGGCCAGCAGGTCGTTCCAAGCCAGCCGCTTATTGACCGGTGCGGTTAACAGATCCTGAGGATGCAGGCTGGCGATTGCGGGGATGACGCGCTCGGCGACGGCAATTTCCCGCCAGCGGCCGCGGAGGCCGTGAATCGTATCGTTTTCTCCGAAGAAGAACCGCGCTGCGAAATTACCGAGCAGCAGGATCGCCTGCGGTTCGGCGAGCGCAATCTGCCGCTCGATGAAGGGACGGCAGATATCCATTTCGGCCGGCGACGCCGCGCGGTTGCCGGGCGGCCGCCAGGGGATGACCTGCGTCAGCAGGACGCCGGAACGGCTGAGCCCGATCGCCGCCAGCATCTTGTCGAACAGCTGGCCGGATTTTCCAGAAAAGGGCGTGCCTTCACGGTCGTCTTCAGCGCTCGGCGCCGAACCGATCACCATGATGCGGCTTTCGGCGTCGCCGCTGGCAAAGATGGTCGAGCGGGCGCTGTGCTTGAGATTGCAGCCGTTGAACGCTTCGATCGCGGTCTTGAGCTCGCTGAGGGAGCGTGCGGCTTCGGCGACGAAACGCGCCTGCTGCACGGCCTCGCCATCCGGGATCGCCGGTTGCGGGCTGGAGGCCGGGGCCGGACGCGCTGCTGCACTCGGACGAGGCGATGTCTGGCGATCCACCGGGAATGGCCGCTCCTCGGCAGTGGGCCGTTCCTGCTGCGGCTGCGCCGCCGGACGGCGCGCGGCCTTCATCGCCTCGAATTCGGCGAAGCGGTCGACCGCCTCCTCCTCCAGCAGCCATTCCACGCCGGCATCCGCATGAAAATGCAGAAGCGCTGCAAGCTCGGCGGGGGAAAGGTCGTTGGCGGAGATCATGCGGCAAATCTAGCGGAGAGATCGTGGCATTGAAAGGGCAGGCGGCACATTGGCCGTTCTTGCCGGCTTTATTGCACAGTCCATTGCGCGATGTCGTCGCGTTCCCCGATCAGCGCCAGACCATGGGCGATCGACAGGAGCTCGCCGCCGCTTTCTATCCGATCGCGTTCGAAGCGCTCGGTGAAAATGCGTCGCACCGCCGGCACGAAGGAGGTGCCGCCGGTCAGGAACACCTTGTCGATGTCGGCAGGCTTCGTCTCGGTCTTGTCGAGCACCTCGTCGAGCGCGCCTTCGATGCGGGCGAGGTCCTCGGCAATCCAGCTTTCGAAGTCGCGGCGCTTGATGCTGCGATGTCCGCCGCGGCCGAGCGGCACAAAGTCGAAAGGCGCCTCATCAGCGGCCGAAAGCGCCATCTTCGTCGCCGACACCGCCTGGTAGAGCGGATAGCCTTCGTCATGGTCGATGAGATCGATGAAGATTTCGAGCTTCTCCGGCTCCAGGCTGGTGCGCACCAGTTTTTTCAAATCCTCGAATTCGCGCGTGGTCTTGAAGATCGACAGCTGGTTCCAGCGGCCGAAGCTGGAATAGTAGTTGGACGGAACTTCGAGAATCTTGTCGAAGCTCTTGAAATGGCTGCCCTTGCCGATGAGCGGCGCGACGATGTTGTCGATCATCCGATAATCGAAATGATCGCCGGCGACGCCGACGCCGGAATGGCCGATCGGCGTTGCCGTCAGCCTGCCGGCGACAGTTTCGAAGCGGATCAGCGAATAGTCGGTCGTGCCGCCGCCGAAATCGGCAACCAGCACCGTCGCATCCTGCTTCAGGTTCTGCGCGAAATAGAAGGCGGCGGCGACGGGCTCATAGACATAGTGGATTTCGGGAAAGCCGAAACGCGACAGCGCCTCGTTATAGCGTTCGGTCGCGAGCGCCGGATCCGGGCTGGCGCCGGCGAAATGAACCGGGCGGCCGGTGACGATGCGGCTGACATGAGAAGGCCAGCTGTCGCCGGCATAGCTACGCAGGCGCCGCACGAAGATCTCCATCAGATCTTCGAAATTGTGGCGCTTGGCGAAGATCAGCGTGCCCTGAAACAGCGCGCTTGCCGCGAAGGTTTTGATAGATTGCAGGAAGCGGCATTCGCCGGGATTGTCGATAAACTGGCGGATCGCGGCATGGCCCGCTTCCACCTTCAGCGCCGCGGCGCCGAGCTGGCCATCCTTCATGAAGGAGAGTGCGGTCCGCATGCTGTCGGCCGTCCCCGCCGCGCTTGTGAACGCCATCGAGCGCGTCGCCCCGCCATCCGCCATGGCGAGAACCGTATTCGTCGTGCCGAAGTCGAAACCCAGCGCCTGAGCCATGCCCGCACCTCTTCATGCCGATTGTTATTGGAGACGGAGCATTGCTCCGCGAAGGGGCGCAGAAGCGCCCGGATTCAGGAGGGCGGGTGATGCCATAGCGGCGTGACACATTCAAGCGAATTGAAGACCGAAATACTCGGAGGCGCACATCTTCTCCCGCTCGCAGAGAAGACATGCACCCTGGTCGTTGAATCGCCAATGCTGAAGTCTGGCAGACGGCCGCTATTCGGCGGCCATTGCCCTTGTCTCCTGCAACACCGGCGCCTCGACCGTCTTCCTGCCCATCAGCCGACCGAGGAAATTGCCGAACCGGTCCATCTCGACGAAGATGACGGGGGTGATGAACAGCGTCAGCAGCTGCGAGACGACGAGGCCACCGACGACGGCGATGCCGAGCGGCTGGCGCAGCTCCGAGCTTGCGCCGGTGCCGAGCGCAATGGGCAGCGCGCCGAGCAGGGCACAGAAGGTGGTCATCATGATCGGCCGGAAGCGTCGCACACAGGCTTCGTGAATCGCCGCCGCCGCCTTTTCTCCGGTCGTGCGCATCGTCTCCACCGCCACGTCGATCATCATGATCGCATTCTTCTTGACGATGCCGATCAGCATCAGGAGCCCGATCAAGGCGATGATCGACAGGTCGAAGCCCATGATTTTCAAGGCGAGAAGCGCGCCGAAGGCCGCCGCCGGCAGGCCGGAGAGAATCGTGAGCGGATGGATGAAGCTTTCGTAGAGCACGCCGAGCACCACATAGATGGTCAGCACGGCCGCGAGGATCAGATAAGGCGTATTGCCCTGCGACTGCTGGAAGATTTCGGCCGTGCCGCCATAGGAGGTGAAGACGTCGGTCGGCAAACCGATCTCTTTCTTGATCTGGTCGATCGCTGCCGTCGCGTCGCTGAGCGAAACACCTTCCGGCAGGTTGAAGGAAACGGTGGTGGAGACGAGCTGCCCGGTCTGATTGATGGTGACCGGGCCGGTGGTGCGCTGAACATGTGCGAAGTTCGACAGCGGCACCAGGCTGCCATTGGAGGAGGCGACGCGGATTTCCGACAGTTTCTGGTCGTCCCACGGCTTGCTCGTGTCGTATTCGACGATGACGTCGTAGCTGTCGCCGGTCGACTGGATCTCCGCCGGCGTATAGCCGCTGAAGGATTCCTGCAGCGTCGTGCGCAACGTATCATTGTCGATCCCATAGGCCGCCGCCCGCTCGGTGTCGATGACGATATTGGCTTGCAGCGCGTTGTTCTGGGCATCCGAGGTCACGTCGGTAAACAGCCTTTCCTTACGCATCGCCCCTTGGATCTTGCCAGCCCAGAGGTCGGTCTGGTCGGCGCTCAGCGCCTGTATGACCAGCTGATACTGACTTGCAGTCTGCCGGCCGCCAAAGCGCAGGCTCTGGTTCGGAGTAACGAAGGCCTGCAGTCCGGGGATATCGTTGATCGCGGCGCGCAGCTCGCGAAGGGTCTGATCAAGCGGCGGACGCTCCTTCTTGTCCTTGAGTTCGACGAACATCGTGCCGTTGTTCTGCGGTTTGTTCGGGTTGCCGCCGACCGTCGACATCACATGACTGACCGCCGGGTTCGCCTTGACGGCGGCTGCTGCCTGTTGCTGCAGCGCCTCCATGGCGGAATAGGAAATGTCCTGCCGGGCCTGGGTGCTGATCGTCACGCGGCCGATGTCCTCCTGCGGGAAGAAGCTCGTTGGCAGCGTCATGAAGAGATAGAACGTCAAAGCCACCGAGCCCAGGAAGATGCCGAGGATCGTCAGACGATGGCGGAGGCACCAGCCGACTGCCTGGTCGTAGCCGTTGAGCGTCCGCTCGAAGCCGGCATCGAAAAGGCGGATGAGGAGCGGCGGGCGGCTGTGATTGTTCGACAGGCGCGAGCCGAGCATCGGCGTCACGGTCAGCGAGACGATTGCCGATGAGATGATGGCGATGGCAACCACAATGCCGAATTCATTGAACACGCGACCGACGACGCCGCCCATCAGGAGGATCGGGATGAAGACCGCGATCAGCGAAACCGACATCGAGATGATGGTGTAGCTGACCTCGCCGGCGCCCTTGATCGCCGCCTCCCGTACCGGCATGCCTTCCTCAACATGGCGCAGGATATTTTCGAGCATGACGATAGCGTCGTCCACGACGAGCCCCACCGCGAGCGTTAGCCCCAGTAGGGAGATGTTGTCGATGCTGTAGCCGAGTACATACATCATGCCGAAGGTCGCAATCAGCGACAGCGGGACGGCGAGCCCCGGGATGATCGTCGCGGTCGCATGGCCGGTGAACAGGTAGATGACGAGA